>NZ_CAMQZG010000017.1 GCF_947039605.1 uncultured Clostridium sp. | reverse complement strand
TAGCAAACCAAACAGTAACTAAAAATATAGTAGATACTTTAATAACAACAGGAAACATTATCATTCACAAAACAGGTAGCGATAAGAAACTTTTAGAAGGAGCTAAATTTAATTTAGTTCAAAATGGAAAAATTATTGCAAGTGGAGTGACAGATTCAAAAGGTGAATTAATATTTGATAATATTGAGCAAGGTGATTATCAAATAGTTGAAATAGAGGCACCAAAAGGATATGGTATAGCAGCGAATAAAGAGGTTAAAGTAGTAGCTAGTAAAATAGTTAATGTAGATGTAATAGATAATAAAATAATTGGTAGCATTAAGATAGTTAAAACTAATGAAGAGGGACAAGTTTTAAGTGGAGCTACTTTTAGTATCATGAATTCAAAAGGGCAAGTTATTTCAGAAGTAACAACAGATAAAAATGGTTTAGGAGTTTTAAATAATCTTGAGTATGGTAGTTATACTTATAAAGAGATAAAGGCACCTAACGGATATAATATCAACAATGAAGTTGGTAGTTTTGAAATAACAAAGCAGGGGATGATAGTTACTAAAAATGTTATAGATACAAAGATAGAAACTATTATAACTCCAGTAATAAAGCCTGATATAGAAAAGCCAAAAGAAAAACTAGATACTAAACCACATGTTGAAGAACATCATGAAAATAAACATCATAATAATGTTGTAGATCATAAAGATAAAGTTTCACATGAAGTTTTACCTCAAACAGGTAGTGTTATTGGAACAGATAATATGCTTGGATTAGGTTTAGTGCTTATTATAATTACAGTATTAGGATTCTTAGTTGAAGTTAGATTAAATAGAAGAAAAATTAAATAGAATTAGAAGAAGAGAGTATCAATTAAGTTTGATATTCTCTTTTTAATTGAAAATTTAGTGGGAATGAAAAAATAAGAATAAAAAAATGGGTAATTCTATATTAATTATTTACTATTTAAAAGGACTTATAATAATTAAAGTAGTAAAAATTATAAGTATGTGTAGAAATATTAATATTGAAATAGCTTATATGATGAATGAAAATACAGTGTGATGGGGAAATGTAAATAAAAATGAGAATATCCATTAACTAGGAGTGTGTTTTAATAAAAGGAAATAGTTATAATAACTAAGGAGATTTCTATTTCGGTAAATTAATGAGGATTATTTTACGGAATTGAAATTTTAGGGTAGGTTAATTTATTAAAATGTAAAGCTGGTTGCTTCATGAATAAAGTTAATAATAAAAAATAATTAGAGCATATAAAAAATATATGTTTATAGTAAGGGGGAAATGGTATGAATACTATATCAACAGCTTATTTAGGAATAGGTGGGATATTAGGCGTAGGAATGATATTTACAGGAGTAGTAGGAGTAGCATTTCTATGTAAGAAGAAATGATAAATAATTAGAGATAACAAAGTAATCAATAGGTTAGATTACTTTGTTATTTCTTTTTAAAGAATTCTTAAAATTAAAAAGAAATTTAATAGATAAAAGATTATTTGATGTGTTATTTCAAATAATCTTTTTTAGTTTATAAATTAGAGTTATATAAATTAAGAATTTCAGTAGCCTTTTTTTGAATTTCCTCAATAGCAATGGTAGGACTTAAAATTTCAATATTTTTTCCATAAGCAAATCCAAATTCAATACCTACAAAAATATCATTAAATTCAATTTCTAAAAGTGTAAAATCTTTATAGATTTCTTCATTAGTAATTTTTATAAATGGCCTAGTTTTTATATGGTTTAAGGTAGATGGGTTAACCTTAAATTTGAATATATGTTTTGGAATAGCTTTCTTGAAAATTTGTGTGGATTCTTTCCAATAGGTTTCAAGTTTAAAATCTACTGGGCGTGTAAATGAAGTATCTAAAATTTTAAGTTTTGATATAGAAGATAGTTTATAAGTTTTGATAATATCATTATTAAATGCAATTAAATACCAAGTTCCTTTTTTGCAAACTAATCCTAGAGGATTTGCTATAACAAGTTTACTTTCATTTATTTTTTGATATAGATATTCTATAGAGGAAGAATTCCAAATAGCTTCTTGAATTAGCATAAGTAAGTCTTTAGAATTATAATTTTTAGTATCATTCCAATTATTCATATCTATATAAATATAATTTTTTATATTTTCAAGTTCTGTAATTTGAGATTTATTTGAGTCACCAGTTAATTTCAAGTAAGTTGATTCTTGAGGTTTTTCAATTCCAAGGTCATCTAAGATTTTGCCATCTACGGGAAGGAAAAGTGAGATAAGTTCTTTGTTTGTAAGTCCTGTTAGTGTTGTTTTATAATCTCCAAGTAGTTTAATACCACCATTAGTTCCTCTATCAGCAAAGATTGGAATCCCAAGGGTACTAATAGAATCAATATCTCTATATATAGTTCTCATAGAAACTTCTAACCTTTGAGAAAGTTCTTTTGCAGTCATTTTATTATTTCGTTGTATAAGCATTAAAATTGAAATTAGTCTATCTGCTTTCATAAAATTTTCTCCTAGTCTAATATGACATAAGATGTCATATATTATGTTTTATAATTAGTTTATCAGATATAGTAAAAGATATAAAATAAACAACAAAAGTGAGGGCATAGAATTATGGAAAGAAAAATAGTTTTAAATTTAGCTATGAGTTTAGATGGATATATTGCGGATGAAAATGGTGGTTTTGATTGGTTAGTTGGAGATGGAAGTAGTGAGGTTGATACACTTGAAAAATGGGACTTTAAAGGATTTACTGATAGTGTAGATGTAGTTGTTATGGGAAGACAATGTTACGAGCAAGGGATGGCTAATGATTATGCAGATAAGATAGTTTATGTTGCTACATCAAAAGATTTAAAAGACCATGATAATATTAAATTTATGAGTGGAGATATAGTTAGCGTTATTTTAGATGAAAAGAAAAAAGAAGGGAAAGATATTTTCTTATTTGGTGGTGGAGTTGTTATAGATCCATTTATAAAAGCAGATGTAATAGATGAATATATAATAGGATATGTGCCAACAATTCTTGGAAGTGGTAGAAAATTGTTTTTAGATAATAATCCAAAAATAGATTTGAAATTAACAGAAACATTAGTTAATGATGGAATAATAATATCAAGATATGAAAAAAGATAATTAGTAAGGGAGATAAGTTTTCACAGCTTATCTCCTTATTTAAAATATACTTTAACAAGTAGTGAAATTGATAATTATATAGAATATCTTATTGAGTTTAAACATGAAAGACAGAAAAAAAGAGTTGAGAAGATTCTTATTATAGCAATGATTGTTATAGCAATAGCTGGTATTGTTTTAGGTGCTAATACAATGTCATTTATACAGCATAATATGCCGGTAACTTTCAAAAAGATGATTCTTATTAGAATGTTAGATGCTTTTGGCAGTATATAAGTTATTTAGGTATGATAAAAGTTTACGTTACTTACTCATTTGCTAGTATTGATGATATAATAAGATAGTAAATTATAGTACAAAATGATTCAAATGTTACATTGAGTCAATTGATATATACAAAGGATTATAAGGAGAAGAGTAAAATGAGTGAAGTTAAAATTAAAAATACTACTATGGAAGAATTTAAAGCAGAGTTTGGTTTAAAAGGTATTGATGGTGTAAAAAGCTATTCAGTAGCAGAACTTGGAACTCTTATGGGGAATGCTGATGGAAAAACTTATTTTGTTATAGGAGATAAGCTTTTTGAGGAGCCAAGTGAGGAGCTTCAAAATAAAGAGATTGCGAAGGAAGATATAGTAGAGATAGAGAAGTTGCATGATGCATATAGAGATTTATTAGTTGAGTATAGAGAATATCTATATTATAAAAGAGGGGACAAGGATTCAGAAGAGGCTAGAAAGATTAAGCATACAATGAATAATGTTATACTTAAAACTAGAGAGCTATTAGAAAAGAATAGTATTAAGTTAGAAGAAAATCTTAGAGAAGCTAGTACTAAATTCTTTATTCCAGATTTTACAAATGATGTATTTAAAGTAGATACATACAATATGTTAGATGAAATAGACTGTGGTCTTTAATTAAAATAGGAAAAATAACCTTAGCGGAGAAATCTTCTAAGGTTATTTTTTTATTAATTTCAAAGATTTTAACTTAATTTGAGAGAATTCTCCCACTTCAAGCTTTAGCTAAGTGCTGAGTAATTAACTAAATAGAGATGAAAGTAGATGAAATTATAATTTTTAATTGTTTATATAATTTAAATTAAATTAATTTTAGAAAATACACCTTAAAATGTATATTTTTTTGGGGGATAGTAGAAAAAAATATAATAAATAATACAACTTAAATATAATGATTGAAATTTATTAAGTATGATAAATTATAGAACAAGATGTGAAAGTGATGGTTTATGATGCTAATTATTTGTAAATTTATAAAAATAGTAAAAATAATAAAGAAACTATATTAAGAAACAATGCAAATGGTATGAATTTAATATATAATGAAAAAAGAGAAAATAGTAAAAAAACAAACAAAAGAAGAAGGAGACTTATATGTCAATAAAAGCAAAAATTTTAACAACAATCATAGTCGGAACAATGATAACTGTAGGTGGAATTTCTACAGCTCATAAAATAAATAATAATACTCCAGTAAAAGCTACTAATGTTAGCTTATTAGCAGGAGCACCATCAGAAGTAGGACAAGTTAATGGGTTACAAAATCAAAGTTTAACTATAAGTCCAGTAGATGGTAAAGTGTTAAATGGTGTTGATGCTACTATAACACAAGATGGAAAAACAATATACTCAGGTGGTATATATCATGGAAAGATAAACATAAGTAATTACTTTTCACCTCAAGTAGGAGAATTAGTAGGTAATTTAAATAAAGAAGGTTTCCAAACTGTTACTTTAAAAGTTAAAGGATATGAGCCTGTTAATGTAAGTATGTATATAGACAAATTATATGGTATGGAAGCAATGTATACATTCAATCCTAATGAAAAAATAAATACATTAGTAAATGGAAAAGTACAAAACTTTACAGCAAATAAAAGAGGTTCAGTATATT
The DNA here is from genome assembly GCF_947039605.1 of uncultured Clostridium sp. Lineage (GTDB taxonomy): Bacteria > Bacillota > Clostridia > Clostridiales > Clostridiaceae > Sarcina. Next base: position 67,339 of record NZ_CAMQZG010000017.1, on the reverse strand, counting down.
TATATTCAAATAGCCCATTTACATTTAAACCAGCAAATATGAATGACAGTTTTGGAAGAGATTATAAGCAATCTAGTTACCTTTATGGTGTAGCACCATTCTACGCAGTAGAAGCTTCTCCAATATATTTAAAGAAAGAAGTTAAAGCTACTGGAGTATTACAAACTAAAGGTTTAGAAAATCAAAGTTTAACTGTAAGTCCTGTAAATGGGAAAGTTTTAAATAATGTTGATGCTACTATAACAGAAGATGGAAAGACAATATATTCAGGTGGTATATATAATGGGAAAATAAATATAAGCAATTATTATGCTCCAGAAGTTGGACCATTAATAGGTAATTTAAATAAAGACGGTTTCCATAATGTTACTTTAACTGTTAAAGGATACAAGCCTGTAGTAGTAACTTTATATTCAAGAAAAATGTATGGTATGGAAGCAATGTACTCATTAAATCCAAATCAAAAAGTAAATTCATTAATAAATGGACAAGTACAAGATTTTACAGCAAATAAAAATGGTTCATTATACTTATACTCATATAAACCATTCACATTTACACCAGCAAATATGAATGATAGTTTTGGAAGAGATTATAAGCAATCTAGTTACCTTTATAATGTAACACCATTCTACGCAGTAGAAGCTTCACCAATATACTTAAGTAAGTAATTTAAATATATAAACCCTCTCATTTATTAATGGGAGGGTTATTTTGAAAAATAAATATGGAAAATCAAATTATGTATAAAAACGAAAAAATGAGAAATATTTACTAAAACAGGAACAAAAGTATTAAATTTAAACTATAATAATCATATAGATATTAGATTGTAAAAGAGTTATATAACGACCTAGTATATTTTTTTATTTGTTAAAAAAAAATATAAACTTTGTCTATAAAATTTGTTGACTTTTATAGACAATCTGAATATAATAAATAATGTAAGTAATCCGGAATAGCTCAGTGGTGGAGCAGTCGACTGTTAATCGAAAGGTCGTGGGTTCAAATCCCACTTCTGGAGCCAAGATGCTAAAACTCTTAGTGGAGTTTTCATGGAACTATGTAAAAGCAGATAATGTCTGTTTTTATATAGCTCTTTTTTTTATAAAAAAAGATAAATACAAAAATTTTATCAATATCTTCAATTTGAAGATTAGTATGTTTTATGTAGCTTTTTTTTAGATGTGTAGAAATATGTAAAAAATAGAATTTTTTATGTTCATAAAAAGTTAAAAAGAAAAAAATGAAATAATTTTGGAATATATATAGTCAGATTTTTTAAAAAAGGGTATAATATAAACATACTCTAATAACTAATTAAATAAGAATTTAAAAAATAACGAATAGAAAAAAATAGAAAAAATAATGCGTAAAAAATTCTATAAAGCAAGAAATAGCCGACTCCTGAGGATGAAACCTTGGGAGTTTATTTTTTTATAATATTTTAGTAGGTATTAGCGTTGGAAACTGATAGTCTGTAAAATAATTACCTATATGGTTAGACAGGATTATACGAAGCCCCGACTTCAAGTCTTTAGGCTAAGTGGTGGGTATTTCACGTACTCCAACAGGTGTGAGAATATCATTTATTGAATCACCAGATCATTAATTGAGCTTTTAGAAGGTTTTAATATGTAAAAAACACCCTTAATTCAAAGAATTAAGGGTGTTTTCTTATGCTGTATATATTTCAGCTAAAATTTGATCAAGTCCTAGATTTCTAGCGAGAATAACTCTGCTTGTTCCATCTAAAACATAGTACTTGTTGCTATCTTTTGGATGTTCTATTAATTTAAGTGTTTCAGTAAAATCGTTATTTTCCATTTTAGTTAAAAATTTAGGTATATTAAGTTCTTTAAGTGGCAGAAAACTTGCATATTGCTGTAAGAATATTAAAGAGTCTCTCCAAGTTAAATGCTCTAAACCAACACGACAAGTTCCTATTATATCTATCATGTTTATTTTTTTTGAACCTATAAAATCTTTACTCTCTTTATTTAAAGATAATATTATTGTCTCTAAATCTTTTTTCTTTGTATTATGTTTTTCTACAAGTTTTTTAGCAGTATCTTTTCTTTCGCTAATAAGAGTTTTATCTGTTATAAGAGTATATTTATTACCTTTATTTTTAATTTCTTCTTGACTAGCTTGAATTATTTCATTAAGGTCTTGGCCTGGTATTGTCATAAAAATCACTCCTAACTTTTTAGATATATACTATATAGTAAGCATATAGTATGAAGGTTTTCAAATTTTTAATATTGCTATATTTAATTAGATATCTTATAAAAAAAGTAAGATTTATGAAAATTAAGAATAATAAGTATTGATTTACTAAGAAATGATTCTATTTAACATTTTACAGTTAAAAAAATGATTTTCTATAAGTTGAAAAATACCCTTAAATGATTTAGTATTAACTTAAATTTGAGGTTTTTGACTTAGTTTATAAATAATAGGATTGAGAGTATTCTATCAAGAATTTAGGAAGTAACAAATAGTTACTAAAATGATAGATAAACAGGTATAAAAGTATCTAAACATACTTTTTAATCAAGAGAGCGTGTAATAAACCTAGCTAAAAGAATAATAAATGGAAGAAAGGAGCAAGCTACTTATATATCGATGGCTAGTCGGGAGTTAAAGACTGTGGAAAAGTAGAGAACAAAAAGCTTTGCTTTTATGTGAATCATTTTGTTGTGCACATAGTTTTATATCAAATCAGAGTAGTATATACGAAATGAGGGATAAAGAAGCAGTAATTTTCTTGATATAGACACTTTTGTCTATATTTTAAGTAGCAGTAAATTTAATATGTTATCAATATTTAAAAATGGTGTAAATTCGCCAGAAAAAATTAGTGGTAAAGCAAAAGAACTTATGTTAGATGTCGTTAGTTATAGAATGAGTGGAACTATTAATGCATCTGCTTATAATAATTTAAAGGTTCTTTTAGATGAACTTGTGGAAGAACATAGTTTAGAGGAAGAAAGATTTGATGAAGCTATATGTTTTGAGCCACAAAAAGAGATTAGAGCTTTAGATTTAGCAAAATTTATTAAAGGTGAAAATCCAAGAGAAATAATAATTCCACTTGATATGTATGCTGATTTTATCATTAGTTACTGTAGAGAAGAGATAGGAAATATTTTAGTTGCATATGCATTAGGATTTAATAGAGATGAAGCTGATACAGTAACGGGACTAAGAGAAGAAATTCATCAAAAAGCTATAAACTTTGCAGTTATGAATTATGATGAGAATTTAGATAAGATTAATTTAATGATGAGAAATGAAAATGATGAACTCAAAATTATAAAACCAACTGATGAAGAAGTTGGAAAAGAAATAGTTAGAGAGATGATAACTAATTTTGATATGTTTTATGTAAGAAAAGCTTACCTTGAGAAGGTTGGAATAATAGGTGAAAATGAAGTTAATATAAGAAATACTATATTTAAAAATAAATTCTATAATAACTCACTTTATATTTTAAGAGTACTTTTAAATCTTAATGTGAAAAATTATGGAGATAATGCTATAGATATTGGTGTTGCTAATTGCTGTAGAATAAGTGGTGTTAAGCTTAGAGGTGATTTAGCTGTAGTAGTAGCATCACTAGAAAAGTTTGCAAATAGAAAAGGTGAGCTAAATATTGCTTATGCAGATTCTGTTGCAAAAGATATAGGTAAGTTTCACAAGGATATGTTAGAAAATAAAATTGATTATAGAACAATTCTTGAGACAATAGATATGCTTACAAATGATGTTGATTTAAGTTTAGTTAGAGAAATTACAGCTGAAATAGCGTTACTTCTTTTAACTAAATATAAAAAAGGAAAAGTTGGAGCTTTAGAAAAACTTTGTATTCTTGATGGAGTTATGAGTAAAGCATTTTAATGAAATAAGGCTATGTCTTTTAAATTTAAAAGACATAGCCTTATTTTTAATCGTTAAATCTATAGCCAGTACCCCAAATAGTTTCTATATACTCAGGACTTCCACTATTTTTTTCGATTTTTTTTCTGAGTTTTTGAATGTGAACTGCAACTGTTGCGGTATCACCATAGTATTCACTTCCCCAGATTTTATCAAAAAGTTGATCTTTAGTAAAAACTATATTAGGATTACTAGCTAGAAAGAGTAGTAAATCATATTCTTTTGTAGTTAAAATAACTTCGTTACTTCTTATAAAGACTTTACGAGAATCTGTTTGTATCTCTAAAGCTTTGTTTACAATAATCTCTTTATTTTCTTTAGTCCCAACAAGTCTTTCATATCTCATTATATGAGATTTTATTCTAGCGACAAGCTCTGCAGGGCTAAATGGCTTGGTTAAATAGTCATCTGCACCAAATCCAAATCCTCTAATTTTATCTATATCTTCAGTTTTAGCTGAAACAATTATAATAGGAGTTTCAAAGGAAGTTCTAAAATCTTTAACTATTTCAAAACCACTTTTGTCAGGGAGCATTAAATCAACTACTATAAGGTCATAAATACCAAGCATTGCTTTTTTAAACCCTTCAAGTCCATTGTGAGATATATCAACTGAGTAGTCATTTAGTTCAAGATAATCTCTCTCAAGTTCTGCTATATTAATATCATCTTCAATTACTAATATTTTTTTCATATGTAAAACCCCTTTAAATTTATTTGCTAATTGGTAGTTTGATTATAAATTCACTACCTTTTGAAATTTCACTAAAAGCTTCAATAGTTCCATTATGTGCGATAACTATTTCTTTTGCAATTGCAAGGCCAAGGCCAGTACTCATAAGGTTTTTAGTTCTCTCTTTATCAATTCTATAAAATCTTTCAAAGATATTTTCAAGGTGCTCTTTTTCAATTCCAGGACCATTATCTTTAATTGATATTGATACATAATCTGAATCAGTAGATATAGTAACATCTACTTTTAAATCTTTACCACCATATTTTCTTGCATTGCCTATTATATTTCTAATAGTTCTATATATTGTTTTAGGGTCAAGACTTACAATTTCTGTTTTTTGAAGTGCATTTTTATAGCTGAAAATTTGATTATCTTCTTCAAAAATAAAACTAAATTCCTCCATAATATCATCAAGGTAGTAAGAGATATTTATAGGATTAAAATCAAATACAACTCTTTGCATATCAAGTTTTGAGAAAAGAAATAAATCATCTATAAGATTATTCATGTAGTCACAATTTGTTTTTACCACATCTAAATATTTATTGAGTTTTTCCTTATCAGTAACTTCACCCTCATGAATTAAATCTACATAGCCACTAATTGAGGTAATAGGAGTTTTTAGGTCATGAGATATATTAGCGATTAAATCTTTACGATTATTTTCATATTCAAGTTTTAAAATTTCACTTTTTTCAAGTTTTTCTGCCATAGCATTAAATTCATCTATAAGTGTACCAATTTCATTTCTAATATTGTTTTCTACTCTAACACTATAGTCACCATCAGATACTTTTAAAACAGCATCTTTTAAAGCTTTAACAGGTTTTAAAATCTTTCTGTTGAATTTATCATACATTACAATATTTATAATTTCGATTGTTAGAACAATTCCAGCTATAAAAAACGCTATTGATGCAAAACCAGTAGAGTGGAAGATGAAAGTTATGATGCAAAGCGTTGTAATCAAAGTTATAAATTTAAAAATTAAAAAGTCTCTTTTAATATGTGAAAACTCCTCGATATTTCTTTCAAAATGTGGACAATGTTCTTTGTGCTTTTCATGAAGTTTTTTATGTAACTTACTATTTTTTAGTATTCTCAAATAATCACCTCTATACCTCTAATATACAATATTTAGACAAATTAAAATAGCCAACTTGAAAGGGATACAAGTTGGCTAAAATATATTTTAACAAAAAATCAATTCTAATATTAAGGGATAAATATTATTTTGATGTAATTTGTATTTTAAATGTATCAGTATTTGAACTTGATTTACCAGCAACAACAATTTTATTAATCATATTGTTAGCATCTACGTATACTTTAGCTTCTGCAATATCAAAGCCACTGTGAAGCTCTTTCATTGCAAAGAAGTGAAGTGCAATAAGTTCCTTTGGAATACCCATTTCGCTCATTATTGCTAGTTTCTTTTCAGGGTCACATTTACATTTTTTATTAGCCATTTTTTCTTCAATGATATTTTTGATAACAGCCATATCAAGTGTAAGTACATTAAAATCATCTTCTTTTGATAATTCAAGTTCATTTAAGACTTTTAAACCAAACATCATTTTTGATAATTTGCAATTATGTTTAAATTTTTGACCATCTTCACTATTTTCCATTTTAGATTTCATTTCCATCATATAAGCTTTTTTCTTAGATTTTAAATCCCAAAGGTTAACATTTTCAGCTACGTTAATTTTACCTGCTTCTGAAACAAAGAAACCACTAATTTGTGCTGTTGCTTGTTTAGCTTCACAATTTTTATAAACTTCATTTTCCATTAAAAGTATATCTTCGTTATTTCTAATTATGTTTGCATTTATAATGGCATTAAATTCTGTTTTTGATTTTATTTCTTTCACAACTTTATATAATAATTCTAATTTATTCATATTAACTACCTCCGATTAAGCTACTGGCTTAATTTATTTATTTATTTATTTTAAATTTTATTTTTGTTTTCTGTGTTTTGCTATGTTTTAATTATAGGAAATGATTTTAAAAATACCTTAAAGTAATTATAAAAATTTTATAAAATATAAAAAAATAAGTTTAAAATAAAAAAAGCTATTATGAAAGCTTTAAAAAAACTTTCATAATAGCTGATTTTCTAATTAAGGAAGAAATAGATATACACATAATAAATGTACATCTATTTTTTCCTTATTACTGAAGTTGTATTTCTTTTATTTTTGAAATAGATATATTTGCATCACTTAAAATATTAAATAACTTTTTATCATTTTCTTCTGTTTTTACAAAATAGAAATCTGAAGCTACTTTTGAATGCGATGTTTTTGCCTGAATAACGATATGATTTTTTATATCGCTTATTGAAATTATGTTATTCAGAGGAATAACATGAGAATCTATAACTCTAGCAAAATTATCTAGTTCATAAATATAAATTGTATTTTTTGAAAGGTAAGTTTGAAAATAGAAAGCTCTACCTAGTTTTAATGTATTTGGAGGCATATTATCTAGATGAGCATAAAATAAGTTCTTATAAATAATATCTTTCTTGAGTAAAGGGCAATAAGTATTAAGTCTGTGAATTATAGCAGAGGTTAATATTTTACTGTCTTTTATTCCATAAACATATCGGCTATTTACTTCTGAATCAAGAATTGAATCAGGAAGTGTATTCAAATCAGCTGATGTTAATGTTATAAGTGATGGTGAAAGATTATATTCCATAAGTAAATTTTCAAATTTATCTTTTGCGGTCTCAAAAAGCATGACATCACTCCTAATAATTTGAATTTACGGATTCTATTATAATTAAGGTTTGCTTGATTTAATTATAATCCTAAATTTTCCTTTTTTAAAATTAGACTATTTCGTGAATGTTTATAATTAAAGAAGAAAAGGGAGTTTTCATATTTATATATAATAGGTTTAATTTACTATTGGTGGTTATAGTATAAAAAATCTGTTAAATGCATAAATTAGTAACACATTGTGAGAAAAATGATGTAAGGAAGTAACAAAGGGGGATAGTACTAACTTGTTATAGAGTCTTTAGCAGTTAGTAAATTAGTATGTGCAATTATAGGATGGAGATTAAAGGTAAGCTGAATTTGAGTGATTATACTAGCATATATGATTATATTAGTCTTGTTGAAAGTAAAGATGACTTTATTATTAATAGTAAAAGTGTTGATAAGGAAGATATAAATATAATTTGTTCGATGCTTAAAGAGAGGGATTTTAGTATAAATAATAAAGATTTTGATAATAATGGGGATTGTATGATTAGAGCATATAAAAATTTATAAAAGGTGAAATTTTTAATCAAAGGTGTAAAGAGACAGTAGTTTAACTTTTGGAATAGTTTAGTCGTTATTATGAAAGTTAGAAAATAACAAGCAGTGAAAGCTAAAAATAATTTTATGTCAAAATCACCTTATTAAAAGATTTTACTGCTTGTTATGCCTCCTTCTGATTAGGGTTCTAGGTTCTTAAATTTACCCCAAAGAATATATTTCTTTGGGGTATTTATATTTATCCTGAATTAAAAGATTTCAATATTTTAAATGATTTTGAACTATACTGTGATGCTAATAATATTAGTAGTACAATTAAAGGAATTAATATAATGATAATAATTAAGAGACTATTAAGAAAACAACTTAATAGTCTTTTTATTGTTATTAAATGGTAAAATATAACAAAAGAGAGGTGTTGAAATTGAAGAAAAAAAGCTTATTAGCATTAAGTTGTATGTTTATTATAGGAATATTTATAGGATGTTCAGGTAGTAAAGAGATTACAGAAGAATATTCTAAAAGTGATATTTTAAAAGAGGTAATTGAAGAAGAGAAGATAGAGATGCTTGATGCTGAATATAAAAAAATTAAAGATAGTGATATAAATAAAATAGAAAAGATAGAAAGTGAATGTAAAGAGATAAAAAATACAGTTGAAGTAGGAGCTAGTGAAGGTTTAGTAATTAAAAGTGATGGAGAGATAATAGATACTATTGAAATTGAGGAAGATGGAAATTCTATATTAGAATATGAAGTTAATGATGATTTTATAGTATGGATTGAATCAAATTGGCTAGGTGGTGGTGACCAAAGTTTTGAAAAACCAGATTCAGTGCAGTGGGCTGTGTATTATAAAGAAATAGGGACTAATGAAGTTAAAAATTTAGAAAAAAATAAATATCCGAGGATTGAAGAGTTAAATGTAAGTGATGGGCTAGAACTTGATGGAGATAATCTTGTTTATAGGACATATGTAACTATAGATGAAAAACTTTATCCTAATATAGTTTCTTGTAATTTAAAAAGTAATGAGAAAATATTTATTACTAATAATTCAAAGGAAAAAAATGAAGGATATATAATGAACTCAATTTCTGGGAATAATATAGTTTATACTTCAGGAAAAAATAGTGAGAATGGACTAGTTGATGAAAGCGTTGTGATGTATAATATTGAAACTAAAGAAAAATCAGTTATTATAGATGAAGTGGGTATAGGGTGGTTAGATTTAAAGAATAATAAAGTTGCAGTTAATGTTACTACTCTTGAAGGTGAGTCTATGTATTATTATGATATAGAAGAGAATAAAATTTATAATCTTTTTTATGAAGGTAGTAAGATTAGAGAAAAATTTGAGTTTGAGGATATAAAGGGTTTTGAAAATATGACTTTTGAATTTTTAAGTGATAATTATTTAAGGATTGCAGTGAGTGGAAAGACTGAAATGCTCTTATATGATTTTAAAAACAATGAATTTTTAGATGTATCAACAGTAGCTTTTGATAATCCAAAACTTCAAGTTCATTTAAAATGTGGGAATCTAAGATATAGTTCCATAAAATAATAGATAAAATAAAACATATGGATTAGACTAAATAGCTCCATATGTTTTATTTATATAGGATAGTTGCTATGTACTGATTTATCTTAATTGATACCATTTATTTTGGTAATATTTAATAGTAAAATCTCTAAAGTTAGTTGAAAGCTCAGATAAGTAGCGTCCTTTATAATAAGATAAAGCAATTCTTCTTGTATTATTTTTATCTTTTAATTTTAAAATAGTAAATTTATCGCTTCTAGCACTAATGCATAAAGAAAGAGGGGCAATACATAAAGCTTTTTTTAGATATAGAAGTTCAGAGATAATACTTATATCACCTTCAAAAATTACATTAGGCATAAAACCAGCTTGGTCAAATAATCTTCTAAGAGATTTTTTAAAGGAGTAGTTTTCAGTAAGTTCGATAAAGTTTTCTCCTTTTAGTTCATTTAAATAAACACTTTTCATATTAGCAAGTTTATGGCACTTTGGTATAACAACTACAAGTTCTTCTTCTAGAAGTTCGATTGTTTCAATATCATTTTCTATAATTGGAGGGCAAGTTAGAGCAAAATCTATACTTCTATTCTTTAGGTTTTCAATTATAGTTTTTTCATAATTAATAGTTTGAGTCATTGTTATATCAGGATTTTCTGTTAAAAAATTTTTAAGCAATCCACTTAGAAAGAGTGTTGCTGTTGCACTAAGTGAGATATGCGTGTTTTTCTCACCTGATAATTCTAGTATTTCTGATTTAGCATTTTCTAAATCAGATAAGATAGAGTTTATATGTGTTAGATACCTTTTGCCATATTGATTAAGTTCTAAAGATTTTCCTTTTCTATTAAATAAAGGAACTGACAATTCATCCTCTAGTCTTTTTATAGTAATACTAAGAGAGGGTTGTGATATATGTAGTTCTTTTGCTGCTTTAGTTATATTTTCATATTTAGCAACGCTTTGAAAATATTTTAATTGTAATAATTCCAATAGTATAACCTCCTATATAGATTTGAATATATACTTATATAATATATATATATTTCTAATTATATAATAAATTATATATAATAGATATTAAAGATAAGCACTTATACATATTAAAAAGTCTCTTTTACTTCGATTAGTTTTTTTACAAATGAAATTGCAATAGCAATTTATAATACACATTAGGAGGTATACATTTTGGAAGAACAAAAGAAGAAAAAAATAAATGCGAAAAAATTATGGCTAATTATAATTTTAATTAGTATTGTATTAGTTCCAGCATTTTATGGATTTACATATTTAAAATCATATTGGACAAATGGTACAACAATAAACCAAGTTCCGATAGCGGTTGTAAATTTAGATCAGCCGTATACTAAGGATGGTAAAACTTATGATGTAGGAAGTACTGTTATTAATAATCTTAAAACTAATACTACTTTAGGGTGGAAATTTGTTAGTTATAAAGAGGGTGAAGAGGGTCTATATGGGTCTAAATATTATGCAATGCTTGTAATTCCAAAGGATTTTTCAAAGGAAATTGCAGATGCAACAACAGATGGATTTAAAAAACCTAAAATAGATTTTTATCAGAACCAAGGGAAAAATTATATTTTCTCTCAAATATCAGGAATGGGTGCAGAACAAGTTAAGCAAAGTGTTTCGCAATCAATATCAAAAAGTGTTTCATCAGTATTAGTAGAGACTATCTATAAATCAAAAGATGGATTCAAAACAGCGTCAGATGGTGCAAGTCAACTTGAAACTGGAGTAAATAAATTATCAAATGGGTCTAAAAGTTTAGTTAGTGGAATGACAAAACTTGAAGATGGATCTGAAAATTTAGGAGCTGGAGTTAATAAACTTTCAGGAGGGTCAGAGCAATTAGTAAGTGGGGTTAACAAACTTTCAAATGGTTCAACACAATTAGTTGGAGGGTTAAATAAACTTTCAAGTGGCTCAGAAACTCTTGTAGGTGGAGTAAATAAACTTCAAGGTGGTTCAAAAGAACTTGTAGGTGGAGTAAGCAAACTTCAGGGTGGTTCAGAAAGTCTTGTAGGTGGAGTAAGTAAACTTCAAGGTGGGTCTGAAACTCTTATAAATGGAGTAAGTAAACTTCAAGGAGGTTCACAAAAATTAGTTAATGGAGTAAATGAACTAAAAGGTGGTTCACAAAGTTTAGTTTCAGGTATTAAGAAATTATCAAATGGTTCACAGAGCTTAGAAAATGGAGCACAAAAGCTTCAAGATGGTTCACAAAACCTTGTTAATGGAATGCAGAAACTTAAAGCTGGAGCTGGACAAGTTGCTCAAGGACAAGCGGGTATTTCAAAAGAAATGGAAGCTCTTAAAGGTCTTTTAGCAGCAGGACAAACTAAAGAAGCAAATGCTCTTTTAGCTAGAATAGCAGAACAAAATAAACAATTACAACAAGGTGTTTCTTCATTAAGTTCAGGTATAAGCAATGCTAGTACAGGTGCAAAAGAACTTAATGGTGGAGTTAGTACTTTAAATGGAGGAATTAGTTCTCTACACTCAGGAATTAGCAAAGCTGCTAGTGGAGCAAATGCTCTAAATGGTGGGCTTTCATCTGTGGGAGCAGGTGCAAGTGCATTAAATAGTGGTCTTGGACAAGTTTCAGAGGGAGCAAATGCTCTAAATAGTGGTCTTGGACAAGTTTCACAAGGGGCAAATGCTTTAAATAGTGGTCTTGGACAAGTTTCACAAGGGGCAAATGCTTTAAATAGTGGTCTTGGACAAGTTTCAGAGGGAGCGAATGCTCTAAATGGAGGTCTTGGACAGGTTTCAGAGGGAGCTAATAGTCTAAATACAGGTTTAGACTCAGCAAAATCAGGTGCTAATGCATTAAATAGTGGTCTTAAAACAGTTGGTTCTGGAGTAAGCACATTAAATAATGGTTTAAAATCAGCAGGCAGTGGTGCGTCAGAGTTAAATAATGGACTGGATTCAGCAAAATCAGGTGTGTCAAAATTAAGTAGTGGACTTAAAAGTGGATATAACAATCTAAATGATAATGTTACGTTCACAGCAGCACAAATGAGTGAATTTATTTCAAATCCTGTAGTATTAAATACTATCACTATTAACCCTGTTTCTTCATATGGAGAAGGATTCGCTCCTTACTTTATGTGTATAGGACTTTGGGTTGGAGTAATGTATGTATACTTCATGGTAAGTGCCTTATCAAGAAAATTCAAAGGTAGCTTCTTAAAGAGATTTGGAAAAATGTATGCTATAGGGATAACTCTTAGCGTGCTTCAAGCACTTATCTTAACTACAGTAGCATATTTTGGACTTGGTATGCAGGCAGTTTCATTAGGCTGGCTATATGGAGTAGTAACAATTACTTCGATAGCAATATTTAGTTTAATGAATGGGCTTCATTATATAATGGCCCCAATTATGAAGGGTGCATTAGTTGTAATAATGGTTCTTCAATTCACAGCATGTGGCGGGTCATATCCTGTCCTTGTAATGCCAACATTCTATCAAGCAATTCATCCATTCTTAATACTTTCATATGGTGTGAATAGTATAAGAATGGCTCTGAGCGGAATAAATTACGACTTATTCTATAAGTATATTGGAATATTAGTATTATTTATTGTAGCATCAACACTTATAGGTTATATAGTTGGATATACAAAAAATCACATAACACATAGAAGAATTTTAAAAGAAAAAGAATCAGAACTAATTGATGAAAAAGAGGCTTTCAATCAGTTTGTTTAAATATCAATGAAATTAAATAAGCTAAAGTATAAAAAGCACCCTAGATTTTAAAAATCTAGGGTGCTTTTTTATAATAATAGAAAGAGCATACTAGTTTAGAAATAATTTGATATGCTCTTTTTTCTAGTTTCTTTAGGGCCATAAACTTTTTCGGCTAATATTTTATATAATATATCACTATTTTCAAAGTGATAATTTATAAATAGTCTTTTAGTTGAAGGATATTTTTCAGTTGACTCAAGAAAATCAATATAAGTAGTATATTTAGTTTTAACAACTAAAGAGATATTGCAGTAATGAATTTGTTTGTAAACCTCAAAATGAGTAATTTGTGTTCTAGTTGAAACTGTATCATAAGAGATAACTCCAGCAAGTTCCATATAATCATCATGAAGTGTAGCACCTAAAGATATGTTTGCATTGTCTAAGAGTTTTAATTCATTTTCAAATTTTATAAGGTGCTTATTATAGTCAGTCATATAACTACCATAGTGATAAAAGTCTAATAAAAAATTAAAAATAAGTGCTGCGAAGAGAAATAAAAACATACTTAAATCTTTATTTGATGTGTAGTTTAAAATATTTAGTAAAATTAATCCTATAAAAAATGGAGACTTTAAAATTGGTCTTTTGTAAAAGTTTTTTGAAGAAAATTCTTTGAAATTATATTTAAATAACATATATTCACATCCTTATATTTCCATTTTATCAAAAGTTGAAAATATAAAATATAGTTAAGTACTAAGTATGATAGAAAAATTAATGAAATAATTTCTATGAGAGAATAGAGAAATAGAAAAATAAAAAAAGTTTGAGAAATTTAATTATAGGAGAAATGGTAGTATATCTAGCTTTAATATAAATTTAATGCTCTCGTAGTATGCTTTTGGTAACTATGGCACCGAAAAGTGCGTACTTATATTTATTTTGTAAGGGAAGTATACTAAGTACATAGACAAGAGCAAAACATTAGCGCAGAGCTAGTGAGCAAAAGATAAAAAAGAAATAGGAGTGATTAACAAATGAAATTACAATTAGCGTTAGATTTAGTAGATACACAAGGTGCAATAGAAATGGTTAAAGAGGTTGGAGAATATATTGATGTTGTTGAAATAGGAACACCAGTAGTAATAAACGAAGGACTTAGAGCTGTTAAAGCAGTTAAAGAAGCATTCCCTAATATGACAGTATTAGCTGATTTAAAAATCATGGATGCTGCTGGATACGAAGTAGGGCAAGCATCACAAGCAGGAGCTAGTATAATTACTATACTTGGAACATCAGAAGATGAATCAATCAAAGGTGCAGTAGCAGAAGCTAAAAAGCAAGGAACAGAAATTCTTGTTGATATGATAGCAGTAAAAGATCTTGCAACTCGTGCAAAAGAAGTTGATGCTTTAGGTGTTGATTATGTTTGTGTTCATACAGGATATGACCTTCAAGCAGTTGGAAAGAACTCATTTGAGGACCTTGCAACAATCAAAAAATCTGTTAAAAATGCAAAAACAGCAATAGCTGGTGGAATTAAACTTGAAACATTAGAAGAAGCAGTTAAACAAAACCCAGATTTAATAATCGTTGGTGGTGGAATAACTGGAGCTGCTGATAGAAAAGCTACAGCTAAAAAAATGCAAGAAATGATTAAAAGAGCTTAATTGATATGAACACGACTGAATATTTAACTAAAATAGTTCAAGAATTAAGTAAGTCAATTGAATTAATTTCTAATGTGGAAGCAGAGAATTTAGCAAATCAGATTTTAAAATCAAAGAAGATTTTTATATATGGTGCAGGTAGGTCTGGACTTATGGGTAAATCATTTGTAATGAGAATGATGCACATGGGAATTGATGCCTATGTAGTTGGAGAAACAACTACACCAAACTTTGAAAAAGAAGATTTACTTATAATTGGTTCTGGTTCTGGTGAAACTAAGGCACTTATTCCAATAGCCCAAAAAGCTAAAATTTTGGGTGGGACAGTTGCTGCAGTAACATTATCTCCTGACTCAACTATTGGGTTATTAGCAGATATTATTGTGAAATTACCAGGAGCAGCAAAGGATCAATCTAATGGTGAGTATAAAACTATTCAACCAATGGGGTCTCTTTTTGAACAGACAATGTTACTATTCTATGATGCTATCATATTAACTATCATGGAAAAAAGAGGTTTAGATTCTAACAAGATGTATGGAAAACATGCTAACCTTGAATAAGAAATAAGATAAATAACTTATAATTACACATACACTAAATATAAAGAAAGACTATATCGGGTTGAAAATAATCTGATATGGTCTTTTTTATGTTTTCTAAAAGACCATAAATGTAGAAAATATAAGTGAGAGAGTATAATTGTAAATTTAATCTATAAAAGCAAGTAATTATAAAAGGTTAGGTGTTTAACTAATACTCTTAATTTGATTCAGTATGTTATGGGTATATTCTATGTCGGAGTATACCAAAAAAAAGAAGAAGAGAATGGAACTATTTAAAAACTCACTTAGATGAATTTTTTTATTAATATAATTTAAAAGAGGGGTAGTTATTTAAAATATTATATACTTCTGGAAGTATATAATATTGAATAAGCAATTTTGTCAAGAAAATTTTAATTATAAATTAAAAAAATGTTAACGATTTCATAAATTTGTAATAATAATGTTTCTATTTTTATCAGTATGTAATTTGTGGATAATTATTCAACTAAATGGGTAAAATTACTTATATATTTATAATGATTTGAAAAATACACTAAGTTGTCAGTAAAGGTTATATTTTTTATTATAAGTATATAAGTTACAAAAAAAAGGAGGGAAAAGTTAATGGTAGGAATTATTATTGCTAGTCATGGTGATTTTGCCAATGGTCTTTTGCAAACGTCTTCAATGATTTTTGGAGACCAAGAAAATGTTAAAGCCGTTACATTAATGCCAAGTGAAGGTCCAGATGATATTAGAAGAAAAATAGAAGAAGGTGTGGCATCTTTTGAAAATCCAGATGAAGTTTTATTTTTAGTGGATCTTTGGGGGGGGACACCTTTCAATCAAGTAGATAGTTTATTTGAAGATCATAAAGATACATGGGCAATTCTTACAGGTATGAACTTACCTATGTTAATTGAGGCTTATGGAGCAAGGTTTTCAATGGAATCTGCACATGAGATTGCAGCAAGTCTTGTAGAAGTTTCTAGAGAAGGGATTAAAGTTAAACCTGAAAAACTAGATACTGTTAAAGTAGAAACTCATGAAAAAACTGAAAAAATAATTAAAGGTGGTAGTCCAGGGGAGTTAAAATATGTTTTGGTGCGTATTGATTCACGTTTATTACATGGTCAGGTAGCAACTGCATGGACTAAAACTACACAACCAACAAGAATTATCGTTGTTTCTGATGATGTAACAAAGGATGAACTTCGTACGAAGTTAATTCAACAAGCAGCTCCACCAGGGGTTAAAGCTCATGTTATTCCAATAGATCAAATGATTAAAATTGCAAAAGATAGTGAGCATTTTGGTGGTGAAAGAGCATTGCTTCTTTTTGAAAGTCCACAAGATGTATTAAGAGCTATAAAAGGTGGAGTACCTTTGAAAAGTATTAATGTTGGATCAATGGCTCACTCAGCTGGAAAGGTTCAACCAAGTAAAGTTCTTGCATTTGACCAAAATGATATAGATACTTTTAAGGAATTAGAAAAAGCAGGATTAGAATTTGATGTTCGTAAAGTTCCTAATGATATGAAAGCGAATATGGATGATATTCTTAAAAAAGCACAGGCAGAATTAAATAAATAAATAGAAATTATACTTTAATCTTAAAGGAGGTCAAATAGGATGACTTTAAATATTATTCAGGTAATCTTAATTCTTATTATAGCGTTTTTAGCAGGAGTAGAAGGTATTTTAGATGAATTTGAATTTCAACAACCGCTAGTTGCTTGTACATTAATTGGATTAGTTACAGGTAATTTAGTACCTTGTTTAATTCTAGGAGGTACACTCCAAATGATTGCCTTAGGTTGGGCAAATATAGGAGCAGCAGTGGCTCCGGATGCAGCTCTAGCATCTGTTGCATCAGCACTTATTTTAGTTTTAGGTGGAGCTGGAAAAGAAGGGGTTACTTCAGCGATTGCAATCGCGATTCCTTTAGCAGTTGCAGGATTATTATTAACAATTATTGTTCGTACTATAGCAACAGCATTTGTACATTTAATGGATGCGGCTGCAAAAGAAGGAAATATTAAAATGGTAGAAATGTGGCATATTATAGCAATTTGTCTGCAAGGACTTCGTATAGCAATTCCAGCAGGTTTAATTTTAATAATTGGTGCAGAACCTATACGTGAGTTACTTACATTAATGCCACAATGGCTAGTTGCAGGATTAGCAGTTGGTGGTGGTATGGTAGTAGCTGTTGGTTATGCAATGGTAATTAATATGATGGCAACAAAAGAAGTTTGGCCATTCTTTGCAATTGGATTTGTTCTAGCAACTATTTCACAAATTACTCTTATCGGTTTAGGAGCTATCGGTGTAGCTATGGCTCTTATCTACTTAGCACTTAGTAAAAGCGGTGGCTCAGGTGGTGGAAGTAGCTCAAATACTGGGGATCCAGTAGGGGATATTATTGATAACTACTAAAAAGGAGGTAAGTTTAAAATGGAAGTACAAAATGAAAAGAAATTAAAATTAACAAAAAGAGATCGTCTTGCTATTTGGTGGCGTTCGACTTTTATTCAAGGTTCTTGGAATTATGAAAGAATGCAGAATGGTGGTTGGGCATTTACAATGATACCAGCTATTAAAAAATTATATAAAACAAAAGAAGACAGAGCTGCGGCTCTAACTCGTCACTTAGAATTCTTTAATACTCACCCATATATAGCATCTCCTATTATAGGAGTAACACTCGCATTAGAAGAAGATCGTGCGAATGGTGCTGATGTTGATGATATAGCTATTCAAGGGGTTAAAGTTGGTATGATGGGACCTCTAGCAGGTATTGGAGACCCTGTATTCTGGTTCACTCTTAGACCTATACTTGGAGCTTTAGGAGCTTCTCTTGCTTTAGCAGGTAGTATAATGGGACCAATTATTTTCTTTGTTGGTTGGAATGCTATCAGAATGGCATTTACATGGTATACACAAGAATTTGGTTATAAAGCTGGTTCTCGTATTACAGAAGATATATCTGGTAATTTACTACAAGATATTACAAAGGGTGCATCTATACTTGGTATGTTCATTTTAGGAGCATTAGTTAATAGATGGGTTTCAATTAAATTTACACCTATAGTAGCACATATTCCTTTAAGTAAAGGTGCTTATATTGATTGGGCTAACCTTCCAGCAGGAGCAAATGGTATTAAAGAAGCTATGATTCAACATGCTTCAGGCTTATCATTAACTGCAACTAAAGTTACTACATTACAAGCTAACTTAGATTCATTAATTCCTGGACTTGCAGGATTATTATTAACACTTCTTTGTATGTGGTTCTTAAGAAAGAAAGTATCTCCAATTATATTAATACTTGTTCTATTTGTAGCAGGTATTGGATTCCATTTAATTGGATTAATGTAATATTCATAAAAGTCTAGGTTAAACTTTATTTAGCCTAGACTTTTATTAAAAAATTTAGTTTGAAAAGGGGTAATAAAAATGGTTGAATCAATTAATTCAAGGGTAGATATAAGTGTAAAAGGAACATCATTTGCAGGTACATCAAATTATGGTGATATATTAGTTGGTGATAAAGGGTTCGAGTTTTATAATACACGTGATTATAAGAAGTATATTCAAATTCCATGGGATGAGGTAGAGTGCGTTATAGTATCAGTACTTTTTAAGGGGAAATGGATTCCTCGTTATGCTGTAAAAACAAAGAGACATGGTACATATATTTTTGCTTCAAAAGAAACTAAGAAAGTGCTTCGTACAATGAGAGAGTACGTGGGTGCTAATAATATAGTTAAATCATTAACTTTTTTACAGGTTCTAGGTAGAGGGTTAAAGAATATATTTGTAAAAAAAATAAGATTATAGTAAAAATGTAGGGAGGAATTTTTTATGTATCCAATAAAGTTTGAAAATTTATATTTTGAGAAGGTTTGGGGTGGTAGAGATTTTGAAGCTTTTAGAGATAATCTACCAGAGGATAAAATTGGGGAGAGTTGGGATGTTGCATGTCATAAAAATGGTATGAGTGTTGTTTCAAATGGTGAGTTTAAAGGGAAATCATTTGAAGAAATAATTAATTTATGTGGAAGTAGGATTCTTGGTAAGGATATAAAGAAAGAATTTCCACTTTTGATTAAGCTTATAAATTCAAGTGATAAACTATCTATACAAGTTCACCCAAATGATGAGTATGCCAAACAGGTTGAAAATTCAAGTGGAAAAACAGAATTTTGGTATGTTGTGGATGCAAAAAAAGGTGCAAAACTTGTAATTGGAACTAAGGATTGTGATAAGAAAAAATTTGGAGAAGCTATTAAAAATGATAGAACTGAGGAATATTTAAATGTTATTGAAGTTGAAAGAGGAGATTGTTTTCTGATTAAAAGTGGACTTGTACATGCTATTGGAGAGGGCGTTATAATTGCTGAGATACAACAAAGTAGTGATATAACATATAGAATTTATGATTACCATAGAGGGAGAGCACTTCATATAAAGAAAGCTCTTGATGTAATTAATTTTTCACTTGATGCAAAAAATATTGCTGGAAAGGTTATAGAAAAAGATAGTGGTTTTGAGAAGATAGGATTATGTGCAAGTGAGTATTTCACAATAGAGAAATATTCAGTAATTTCAGAAATTAAAGAAGCTAGTGATGAAAATAGATTTTTCATTTTTACATGTGTTGATGGGAATGGAAAGATAGAAGATGAAAATAAAAATATAACTCTTGTGGAAAAGGGTGATAGTATACTTATACCAGCTTGTCTTGGCATGTATAAGATAAGTGGAAAGTTAAAATTACTTAAAAGTTATGTTTAAAAATGATAGAAGAATGTTATTAGATATTATAATTATAAAGAAAATTTAAGGGGTGTATCAAAATACTGAATTTTGATATACCCCTTAAATTTTTGTTAAATTTGTTTTTTATTTAATCTTTTTGAATAGGATATATTAGTTATTGAAACAAGAACTATTATAAAGTATCCAATCCAAGATGTTGTATCTGGCATTTCCTTTAAGAATACAAATCCATAAACTGCTGCAAGAATAAGTCCAAAGAAATCATATACTGAGATTTCAGATGCTGGAGCATTTCTATATGCAAGAGTTAAGAATATTTGACCTAGTGTAAATGAAACACCAGATAGTACAAGGAATAAAAGGTTTATTCCTACTAAATTTGTATTGTCAAAAAATATGCTAAATGAAGTAACAATTGTAGCTATTCCTGTAAATGATAATATTACAGTCCAAAAACTTTCACTACTTCCAATTCTTCTAATCATAGTATAGGCAATTCCAGATACACAGGCTGATAATACAGCGATTAGTGATGGAATTACACTTGCATTAAAGCTTGGTTTTACTACAAATAAACTTCCGGCAAAAGCAGCTATTAAAATACCTATCTGTACTTTTGTGATTTTTTCTTTTAAAAGTATAAATGAGAAAATTATAGTAAAGAAGGGTGCAAGTTTTGAAAGAATAGTTGCATTAGGAAGTATTAGATATTGCAGGGATGCATAGTTTGTTATAAGTGCAATGGTTCCCATGATACCTCTAGTTAAAAGAAATTTTCGATTTTCTTTTTTTCCTATAAATGATTCTTTTCTTTTTATGATAATTATTGAAACAATAATTGTTGCTACTAAGTTTGATATAAATGTTTTTTGATATGGATTTACTCCAGTGGCAAGCTTTGCAAAAAGATTCATTGTCGCAAATGCTGAACTTGCAAGTATCATAAATAAGATACCACGAAGTTTATTTGAATTAGACATTTAGTCACCCCATAATAATTAAGTTATAAGTTACTATATTATTGTAATACAAAAATATGTTTTTATGTAAAATTATTAGAAAATAATTTTACAGTTAAAAACATAAAAATGATACTTTAAATAGATATTTATTTTAAAATTTCAATTAAATACCTAATTTTAATAATATAAATATAGGTGATTTTTAATATTCAATTTTTAAAATTGGTAATTTTGATACATTTAAATTACCAATATAGATTTTTAGGGAATTTTAAATTACAATATCAACTAAATTGGTGGTAAAATATAGCTATAAAGACATTTTGTGTGGAACAAATGATAAAAATTTGAAGGAGTTTTAATTATGAAAATTGAAGAAAAAGTAGAAGAAATGACTGATATAGAAATAAAAGAAGATTTAAAAGAAAGAAATGAACAATTATATGAAGAAGAACTTCATCTTGATGATGATATAGAAAGTAGATCTGAAGTTACTGATTTAAGAGAAGCAGAGGAAGAGAAAGAAAAGCTTAAAGAAGATAAAAAGAAAGAGCATCATCACCATCATTTCTTATAAATTTGAATTTAAAATATATCAAGAGTCATATAATTTTATATGGCTCTTGTTTTTTGTGTATAAATATGGGTAAATTAAGTTAGGAAAGAAAATTTAGAAGATTATAAAAATTGTTGTGGATAAGTTTTAGGTAAAATAATCCATAAATAAATAAAGGTAGAGGTGAAACAAATGAAGGCAGAAATTTTAGCCATAGGAACAGAAATTTTACTTGGAGATATTGTGAATACCAATGCACAGTATCTTTCACAAGAACTTGCAGCTATTGGGGTAGAGGTCTATCATCAAGCAGTTGTAGGAGATAATGAGGATAGAGTTATGGAAGAGTTCGATAGAGCTTTTGCAACTTGCGATATGATTATTACAACAGGTGGACTTGGACCAACAGATGATGATTTAAGTAAAGAACTAGCTTGTAAGTATTTTGGTAAGGAACTTATTTTACATGAACCATCTTTAGAAGCTTTAAAAGGATATTTCAAAAAAAGCGGAAGAGAAAATAATATTTCAGATTCAAATATGAAGCAGGTTTATTTTCCAGAGGATGCAATTGTTTTAGAGAACCCTAATGGGACAGCACCAGGAGCAATAATTAGTGGAGATACTAGGCGTTTTATAGTTGGTGAAGAGGATGCAGATATAGAAAAAAAATTTATAGTTGTACTTCCAGGACCACCAAGAGAGATGAAACCAATGTTTGATAATCTTGTTAAACCATTTTTACTTAAAAAAACTGATTCAATGCTTAAATCAAGAGTTTTAAGAGTTTTTGGTGTTGGTGAATCAGAGATGGAAAGACAGGTTAAGCACCTTATAGATGGGCAAACCAATCCAACTATTGCACCTTACGCAAAAGAAGTGGATTGTCTTTTAAGAGTCACTGCTAAGGGGAAAGATGAAGCAGAGTGTGATGCAATTATTGAACCAGTTGCAAATGAAATTAAAAAAATTCTTGGCGATAATGTTTATGGTGAGGGTGAAACTTGTATAGAGGATGTTACTGCAAAACTTTTAGTTGAGAAAAATCTTACTATAAGCACAGCAGAATCTTGTACAGGAGGACTTCTTGCTGGAACTCTTATAAATTATCCAGGAATTTCAGAGATTTTCATGGAGGGAGCTATTACTTATAGTAATGAAGCTAAGATGAAAAGACTTGGAGTTAAAAAAGAAACTTTAGATAAGTTTGGGGCTGTTAGTGAAGAAACTGCGAGAGAGATGGCACAGGGGATTGCTAGAGAGGCTAGAACTAATATAGGAGTCTCAACTACTGGGATTGCAGGGCCAGGAGGTGGAACAGAAGAGAAGCCTGTGGGACTTGTATATGTAGGTCTTTGTGTAAATGGTGAAACTAAGGTTAAGAAATTTAACTTTTTTGGAGATAGAGAAAGAGTTAGACGAAGAAGTGTTTTAGAAGCTATTGATTGGATTAGAAGAGAAATAAAATAATGTAAAAATGGCTCTAAGCATTGCTTAGAGCCATTATAATAGGATAATGAAATACAAATAAAAGAGCAATCTCCGGGGAAGAGGTTTCCCTTAGAAGATTGCTATAAAAATAAAATGGGGGAGAGGCTATTATAAGATTGAAGCTTATTGCCTCATTAATAAGTATCACCAATTTTGAAATATATATACGTTATTTTAGAAAAAATAAAAAATTTTTTATTATGTAAGATAATTTTTAAATAAAAAAATTTCTAATAGTTTAATAAAATGTTTTTAAGATATAAAATAGTATTAGGTAAAATATAAATAGAATATAATCAAAATTTGATTTAGGGGGATAATTAAATGATGAAAATAAAAAAAGGACCAATTTTAAGAGCAAGTTTATTCTTTCTTTTTATAATGATTTGGCCAAAGATAGGTGGAGTACTAATAGGACCAATGATACCAGCTACAATGTCATATCCAGCAAGGTTAATATTAACACACATAATAATGTTTATACTTCCGGCAATTGGATATGTACTAGTTACAAGACAGAAATTTAAAAGAGTTTTTAAACTTAATAGAATAGGAATTAAGGATATATGTATAGCTATTATAATAGGATTTATTGCACAACCTGTTATGGCATTTTTTGCTTATATAGCATCATTCTTTTTTACAAATGATGTTGCAGGAATGATGAGCGATTTAAATAGTACACCACTTTGGATTATGATAATTATGATTGGTGTTACACCTTCAATTAGTGAAGAGATTACAATGAGAGGTATTATTTTATCAGGATATGATTTTAAAAATAAACATATTGCAGCAGTAATGTCTGGACTTGTATTTGGAATAATTCATATGAATCCACATCAATTCTTATATGCTTTTGTAATGGGGATGATTTTTGGATATATGGTAAGAGCTGCGAATAGTATATTTGTTACTATGATAGCTCATTTTACTATTAATACATCACAGCTTTTATTACAAAGAGGAATGGCAGTAGTGCAAAAGGCAGCAGGGGAGTCAGGGGTAATTGATCCAGAAGAGGCTATGAGTATGTTACATTCTATAGGTATGGGAGAGAGAATTGCAGTTGGAGTCTTTTATGGGGCAATTTCACTTGTAGGTTTCTTTATTATAAGAGCACTTATAAGAGTATTAGAAAATTCTAGAGTTAAAAGAGTTAGAGCAGGTATAGAATCCTATGCACCAGCAGGTGAATATGCAAGACTTGAAGATATTGATAGCAGAATGGATGCAAGTTTTGGTATAGATACAGTAAGAGAGTATGGATATTCTAGGGAAGAAATTAAGAATGAAAAAGTAGTAAATATACCGTTTATTATAGGTGTTATAATATTTATAGTATCTATGGTTTCTACTATGATATAAAATACTATAAAAATCAAAAATAGTCTGAGCCTTTGGGCTCAGACTATTTTTTGAAAATTAATTTACTTAATCACAAATTTGTAACCAGCAAATGTTTTTCTATAATCAATTGTAGCAACTGAAAAAAGCTTTGCTAAACTTTCTTCTACAACAATTGTAAAACCTTTATCTGTAACTGCTACATCATTATCTTTTTGTTCATCCAGAACAATATCCCAATTGATGCCTCCTCATGAAGAACCATTACTTTTAATTCTTATAACCTTAGATTTAGTATCATCATTATCAATCATCTTTTGCAAATGCTTAACAGCATTATAATGAACTTTAATAACCAATAAAATCACCTCCAAATGTTAAAATCTTTCATATTAAAATAATACAACATTTTAGTATAAAATACTTTAATTTAAGTTAAATGGAGAGTTATAAAATTTATCGAACGGTAAGTCTATAACCTGTTACATTTTTTTTGTATTGAATATTTGCAGTTGCAAGAATATGAGATAAACCTCTACTAACAATTACTCTAAAACCTCTATCAGTATATAAAATGTCGTCTGCTCGTCGTTCATCCAGAACGATTTTATATTTACTATGTCAGCCACAACCATCTCTTTTCAATCTTAAATACTTTTTACCAGTTATATCAGTTTTTAAAAGTCTAGTTAAGTGTTCGATAGCATTATCATGAATTTTCAAAATATCACCCCTTTACATTAGAGTGAAGATTTAACTTCCTAGTACAGTATATGTAGAGGAATCCTTTTTTCTATAAAAATAAAAAAAAATTGGACTGCTTTGCAGTCCAATAGAATAATAGTATTATATTTATTTTTTGACAATAAAAGAAAATATATTTTAGAATTTCAATATAAAAAAAATTATCTCTGATTCATTACATTTGAAAAAATGCTTTTAGTTGAAAGTGATTTTTGAATATTTTGAATATGAGTTTTTATTTTACTAATTCTTGTTTGGCTAAGATTTTTATTAGCTTCAATTTTAGTCTCATGTTGATTTAATTTACTTTCAAATGTAGCTTTAATTTGTGTTGCGGTTTGACCATCTTTTAAAGCTTTTTGAATCCAACTAACATTACTTACATGATTGAATGCAGCATTATGTTCAATTTTAGTATCTACATGTTTTTCTACTTTTGCTAAGTTTTCTGATTTTATTTTTCCAGACTTAACAAGTGATTCAAGATGAGTATTGGCATCTTGGACAATTGCTGCTTTAGCTTGGTCTAAAGTTTTACCAGCATCAATTTCTTTTCTAATTTTGTGAACCATACCCTCATTTACAAATACATCATGACCTTTAGCAACTTCTTTTTTGACCATATCAATTCTTTTTGTTGCTTGAGTTTGTGTTATTTTTTTAGTTGAAAGAAGTTTATTTATATTAGCTTCCTTTGAACTTATTAAAGAAGATTCAGCTTGTGCAAGTGTTTTACCAGCATCTAAATCCTTTTTAACCTGTCCATTTGCTATTATACCTTTTAAAATATTATGTTTCTCCATATGTTTTGTATAAGCTTGTTCTCTTTTTGTAGCTTTATCTTGTGTTATTTTTTTTGAAACTACAAGGCTATTTGTTTTTGTATTAAAATTTGAAACAAGTTCAGCTTTTATTTGAGTTACTGTTTTACCAGCTTCAAGTTCTGATTTAATCCATCTTTGATTTAATCCTATTTTAGGAGCTTTATGCTCTTTAGGAGTAGTATCTTTTGAAGCAGTAGTTTTTGCTACTGAATTTAAACTGCTTGTTGAAGTCGTAGCAGTTTGAGTTTGCGTAGTTGGAGCTTTACTTGTAGTAGTTGAAGGAATTGCACTACTAGCATAAGCACTAGTTCCCACAGCTCCTACCATAGCACCTGTCATTAATAAACTGATTAATTTTTTATTCATTTTTTACACCTCTTTATTTGTTTGATAGAATTTTTAATTCTATAATTCTCAACTTTTTATTGGTTATTGTCTGTTTCCTATAAAACATATAATAGACCTACAAAATATAATCTAAATGAAAGTAATGTGAATTTGGGATGAAAGTAATTGGAAAAAAATAAAAGGGTATTTATTTTACCTTTTAAATTTTTTATGTTAATATATAACTAATATAAAAAATTAAATTAAAACTGCAAACAAAAGAGGAGAGATATATATGTTAGATCAAAAAACAATAGATATAGTTAAGAGCACAGTACCAGCTTTAAGAGCACATGGAGAAGAAATTACAAAGGTATTCTATGAGAATTTATTCAAAGAGCACCCAGAAGTTGCACCTATGTTTGATATGCACAAGCAAAAAACAGGAGAGCAACCAAAGGCTTTAGCAATGGCAATACTTGCAGCTGCTGAAAATATAGATAAGCTTGAAACAATACTTCCAGCAGTACATAGCATAGGGAAAAAACATGTAAATACTAATGTTAAACCTGAGCATTACCCAATAGTTGGACAAGGGGTTCTTAGTGCTATTAAAATAGTTTTAGGAGATGCTGCAACTGATGAAGTTATAGAAGCATGGGGAAAAGCTTATGGAGAAATAGCTAGAGTATTTATAGGTGTAGAAGCTGATATGTATGCAGCTAAATAATTAGAATATTATAAATTGAAATATAATACCCCCACATGGTTATAACCATGTAGGGGTAATTTTTTTACATTATATTTGAAAATAATCTAAAGATAGATTCTAAGAACTTAGTTTTCTTAGACCTTTTATTAAATGTTTCTTTAGTAAGTAATCTACAGTCTTTTAAATCTTCATCAAATTTATCTTCAAGTTCCTGAGATTTATTACAACTATATATGATTGCATTTGTTTCAAAGTTAAGTGAGAAACTTCTAACATCCATATTAGCTGTTCCAACACTACAAATATTAGAATCTACAACCATTGTTTTAGAGTGAATAAAACCTCTTTGATAAAGATGAATATTAACACCATAATCAAGTAATATTCCAATATAAGTATTAGAAACCCAAGGGATAAAGAAGTGATCAGGGCTTCCAGGAAGCATAATATCTACTTGCACACCTGAAAGTGCTGCAATTTTTAGTGAGTCTAAAATAGATGTGTCTGGTATTAAATAAGGTGTTTGAATACAAATTCTTTTAGTAGCCTTATTTATTATTTTCATATAACTATTTTTTATATTATTTTTTTCAAGGTCTGGTCCAGAAGATACTATTTGCATAGGAACTCTATGTTCTGCTAGTGCTTCAGTTTCATAATTAAAGTATTTTTTATAACTTGCATTTAGACATTCTTTACTTGTAAATGTCCAATCAAGCAAGAAACGTTCCTCTAAATCATTTAAAGCTTCACCAGATATTTTTAAATTACAATCACGCCAGTATCCAAGATGTCCTTCACCAACATATTCTTTTCCTATATTAAAACCACCAAGATAACCAAACTTTCCATCAATTAAAAGGAATTTTCTATGGTTTCTATAGTTTGCTCTAAGATTTATTTTTTTGAATATACTAGGGAAGAATACTTCAACTTTAACATTACTAAGTTTAAGTTTATTTAAATACTCCTTAGATATAAAGTTTCCCATACCGTCTATTTGCAATCTAACTTCAATACCACTTTGTCCTTTAATACAAAGTTCATCTAAGAGTTTTGAACCCCATGAATCACTTCTGAAAATATAATATTGCATATGTATGTATTTTTCAGCTTTTTTAAGTTCAGAAAGCATGTCCTCATATAATTCTTTACCTTCAAAAATAAAATCTACTGTATTATTGCGAGTATATAATGAATTACAGTTTTTATAATTCATTAGAATTACATCTTTATTTAATTCTGATGATGTATTGTAGTTTTGATCATTTTTCATACTTTTAAAATAGCTATTTTTAAAAGTATCATCTAAATATTTCTTTCTAAATCTTTTATCTTTACTTATACCTTGTCCCATTAGTATATATAATACTGCACCTATAAAAGGTAAGAATAGTAATATTAATAGCCATGCCCAAGTTGATGATACATCCTTTCTTTCAAAGAATATTAAAACTGTGATAAATATAATATCTAAAATTATATCTAGCCCTACAAGTCCTAGTAATATGTAATGCATAAATTCCCCCTACGTTTTTTCTTTAGTTAAATACCTTATTAATTATACAATAGAATCAAATTTTTATTTAGTTTTTACTTTAATTATTTATAAAAAATAAAAGTCGTAGTAAATATGACTCTGAAAAAATTTATTTACATACAATTATTATTTGACAAAAATCGCTAAAAGATTTATCATTTAGACAAATATCAAAATGATAAGAGAGGGTGGTGATAAGGTGTTACATCAAAATACTTTTAAAGCACTATCAGATCCAACAAGACGAGAAATTTTAAATTTATTAAAAGAAGGTAGAAAATCAGCAGGAGAAATTGCAGAACATTTTAATGTGAGTAAGGCTACAATTTCGCATCATTTATCCATATTAAAAAAAGCTGATTTAATATCAGAGGAAAAGGAATGGAAGTTTGTATATTTCACTTTAAATACATCGGTATTTGAAGAACTTATTTTATGGTTATCTATGTTTAATAAAAAGGGAGATGTTTAGAATGGTTAAAAAAAATTTAGTTTATGTTCCATTTATAGTATTACCTCTAATAATTACATTAATATCACTACAATATATGCCAAGTATAATACCAACTCATTATGGAATTAGTGGACAGGCAGACCAGTGGGGGAGTAAATATCAAATATTAATTACTCCAATAATAACATTAGTTTTTTGTGGGATTATAATACCTATATTGAATTGGGCAAATGAAAAAGGTAAACAGCAAAATAAGGATAACAGCAAGATTATAAATGTTACTGCTATAGGAATGGTGGCATTATTTAATATTCTGACATATGTATTTATATATACAAGCTATAATAAGGTTGCTAACATAGGTGGGGATTTTGTAGGTAAGATTCCACTTATAGTTGTTGGATTAATATTTCTTCTAATGGGTAATTATATGCCCAAAGCAAAATCAGGTATGGGAGTTGGAATTAGAACTAAATCTACAAGGTCAGATAGTGAAATTTGGACTAAAACTCAAAGACTTGGTGGGAAATGCATGGTTATATTTGGACTATTATATATCCCGATAGCTGTAATGTTACCAATATATATAGTAACACCAATATTGGTAATAGGAGTATTTATAGCATCAATATATCCTACTATTTATGCAAAAAAATTATATAAAGAAAAGTTTGGAAAGTAGGGATACTTTTATAAAAATAGAAAAACATCTTTAGTACATTGTACTATTAAGGGTGTTAGGTCATATAGTATAGGGAATTAATTTTTGTGAGGGAATTTATATGACAAGTACAGGAAGACTTAAAGTACATTGTTTTTTAGAAGATACTTATATACCTATATCTAATGCTACTGTTAAAATTTTTGAGAGTGACAAAGATTTTAATAATATCAAGGAGATAAAAACTGTTTATACTAATGAGTCAGGATATGTAGATAATATTATTTTAGAATCAGCAGAACCTAATAATGTGAAAATAATGGGTGCAAAACCTTATGGAATATACAATGGTTATGTTTCAAAGGATGGTTATAAGGGGGCAACTATAAAAGGGATTCAGGTATTTCCAGGAAGAAAGGCTATACAGAAATATCATTTAGAAAAAGGGGATGATGGTAAGTGTGCAACTAAAACACTTGTAATACCACAGCATAAGCAAGTTAAACATGGTTGTTCTAAGTGTGATGGTGGTTGCACAAAAGCACAAACTTTAAAGTTAGAGAAAGAACCGGAAAAATATAAAAAAAAATCTAAGAAACATAGAAAAATTAGTAATGAAAGAAATATGAGAGTTCTTGAAAATGTTGAAATTCCACAATATATAACAGTGCATGAAGGAGCTCCAACTAATGCTTATGCTCCAAATTGTACAATAGATTTTGTTGATTATATTAAAAATGTCGCAAGTTCAGAACTTTATGCTACATGGAGTTCTGATGCACTTAGGGCAAATATATATTGTATTATTTCATTCGTTTTAAATAGAGTTTATACAGAGTGGTATCCATCTAGAGGATATAATTTTGATATTACAAATGATACAGCTTATGATCAAGCATTTTTCCATGATAGAACAACTTACAATTCTATAAATACTATTGTTGATCAAATATTTACAACATATATTCAAAGACAAGGACAAGAAGAACCTCTTCTTGCAGAGTTCTGCAATGGTACAACATCAAAGTGTCCTAATTGGCTTAGTCAATGGGGAAGTCAGTATCTTGCAGAGAATGGATACACTCCATATGAAATTTTAACCTATTATTATGGTAGTAATATAAATCTTGTTGAGGCTCAAAAAGTTAATGGTTATCCAGACTCTTATCCAGGTTATCCATTAAGTGTTGGAAGTAGAGGAGAAAATGTTGAAATAATACAAAAGCAGTTAAATAGAATAAGTGAAAACTATCCTGCTATTGCAAAACTTTCAGAGGATGGAATCTTTGGACCAAAGACAGAGGTATCAGTTCGGGACTTTCAACAAATTTTTGATTTACCGACTACTGGGATAGTAAATAGAGCAACATGGTATGCAATTTCTAGAGTTTTTGTTGGGGTAACAAAAGAAGCAGAGTTATTTCAATAATAAAGATGTATAAAATAAAAAACAAAGGTGCTTTCAATTTGAAAGCACTTTTTTAGTATTGCTCTATAATTACAAAAAGTAAGTAATATGAGGCACATACAAAACCAAGATAATCTTTTTCACAATCTTTAAATGAGTAATTATCATTATAGTAATCAAGTAAATCTTTAGTTATTTGTGGGTTTATATATTTTGCTAAGTCATTTGTGTTAGCACCAACAGCTTTTACTGATTTTAAAAATTTAAGTGCATTTTTAAAGTATTCAGTATACTTTAGATGTTCAATTTCATTATTAAAGTTAGAAGTCTTAAAAGTAGTATCTACAATTTCTTTTAAATCATCTTTAGAAAAGTAGTTTCTGTTAGTTTTTGTATCTATGTTATTTTTTGAAAATGCATAGTCTAAAGACTTATCTAGTTCTTTAAATGTTTTATCTGCAAATGTAGAAAAAGCTAATACACCTTCAAATGATAATCTTGATTTAAGTTTTTTTAGAAGTTCTTCAAGGTCTGTAATCCATTGGAAAGTAGCACTTGAAATTATTAAATCAAATTCATCTATAGGGCAGTTATATTCTACATCAGCACAGATATATTCTATATTATTATGGTCTTTAAGCTTTTCTTTACAAGTAGCAATCATACCCTCTGATATATCAAGGGCTGTAATTTTTGCATTTGGAAAAAGTTCTACAAGTCTAGTTGTTAGAAGACCTGTACCACAACCTATTTCAAGTATTTTAGTATAACTCTTTTGAGGGAGTTTACTAATTAAGTGGTCTATCATAGTTTTTTGAACATTAGCATTGTCATCATATGTTTTTGAACCTTTAGAAAAGTTCTTTCTTATATCATCTTTCAATATTAAAATTCTCCCTTCCAAAAAGATAGTAGTTTATTATAGCAAGTTTCTGCATGTGAATAGAAAGGCATGTGAGCACAATTATCTATTCTAAGTAAATTTTTATCTGTATGAATATTGTCTAACATAAAATCTGCGTGAGTAATAGGTGCTATAGTATCATTTTCTCCATGAATTATAAGCACTTTTGATTGTAGTGTAGATAACTTATCTCTAAAATCACTTTCCACTAAATATTTTAGCCCAAATGTAAGATTATTAACCAAAGTAGAATCAGTTTTTAAAGGTTCAAATGGAAAGGTGGGAGTATTATATATAAGGCTTTTGTTAAAGTCATTTAACACAATCTCTGGCTCACTAGCAAGCTTATCTATCATAAAGCCTACAATTCTTTTATTCCAACCCATTTTATAATCTGGTGATTTGCAAAACTTAGGCATTGAAGAGATAAAAGTTATAGAATTTAGCCTATCTTTTAACTCCTTATATGCAGATAGAGTAACAAGACCACCCATTGACCAAGCAATTATTTCAAAGTTATCTAGTGAGTTATCATCTACAAAGTGGATTAGTTTTTTATCAAAATCTATATCTGTATCATTAAAGTCTATATAAAAAATATTATTTTCTTTTTTTAGTAGTGATATAAGTCTTTCAAAGTAAATTTCTCTGCTAGAGAAGCCACCTATTATAAGTATATTTTTCATTTTAAAATCATCCTTTTTTATGCAAAGTAGTTTTAGCTACTTAACTTCGTGTTTAAGTAATATAATACAGTAAATTTACCAATTTTGAATATAGATTTTTAATTTGAAATAAAAAAGATAGGTTTTTATTTGAAGACCTATCTTATAAAAATATATTTAATTTTAGTTTGGTGAGTAGTTACCAGTTAAAGTAACACTATAACTTTTACTTTGTGGAGTATTAGGTTTTGTGATAAATACACCAGTATAAGTGTTGTTAAAAGTATCATTAGGGTCATTAGGATTAAGTAGATATTCACCAGTTTTTTTGCCATTATAAGTTTCAAGCAATCCAATACGATAAGTACTTGATAAATCATAATCGATAGCTAGATTAAAAGTATTAGGATTTCCAGCATAGGATTCTAACCACTTATTATTAAGACTAGGGTTAGCAACTGTAATATTTACAGGTGTTCCAGCTATATTGCAGTGATAGAATGGTGTATAGTCAATTACACTAGAATTTAGTTTAGTTATAATATCAAATTTAAGTCCTGTTACAGCATTGCTACCAACATGCTTAAATGTTCCACTAAGATAAGATTCATATTGGTTACTATGGTATTTGAGGTCCATGGTAGCAGTATGTTTATTATCATAGAACTCATAAAGAACAAAGTTACCATTTCCAGTAGAGCTTATTTTAGCAGTAAAAACTTCATTTAGTTTACTTGTATAATACTCAGGTAAGACTAATTGATTATTTACTATATGAGCATTGTTAAAAGGTAATACTATATTAGTACCTGCTATAGAAGCACTCATATAAGAGCTACCACTTACAATATCAGAAAAATCGCCTGTGCTTTTTATCATATTAGTTGTTGGTGGAGTAGCAGAAGTTTGAACTTTTGTTTTTTGTGAGTTCTGATTAGTAGAACTATTATTAGTATTATTTGTTATATTTTGAGTACTGCTTTCTTTTGTATTTTGAGCCTTAGCAGTAGTAGTTTTATTATTTAAATTAACAGGCTTTGTACTTTCTGTATTTTGAGTGTTAGTATTTCCTGTTGTAGAAGCTTCATTATTAGAATTTATTGTATTATTAGGGCTTACAAGATTATTAGAATTTGTTGTATTAGTACTAGCGTTCGCAGTATGAGAATTCATAAGGTATAAAGAACCTGTCCCAATAACTCCAAGGATTACTATTGTTGCAATTATTGATTTGATTTTCATTGGAATCAACTCCCTTCATTCTTTAAGTATAGAATTTGTTTACAGTTCATAAGATGCATTTCATCTAAAATTTATTGAAAGTTAAATGATATTTAGGATTTTTTTATTAAGAATAAATGATATTTAAAGGTTTAATAGTTTACATTGAAATTAAGAGGTATAAAGTAAGTGGCATGTTAAATAAAATTTATAGAAGGTTAGAAAAAGTAGGAAACTTACAGTGAAAAAATAATATATTAATTATTGTGTAGATTACTTAAAGCAAATTTTTCTAACAACAGAAATTATTTATATTGATTTTTAGGAGATGTAATTAGAGTGAGTCAAACAGTTATAAAAAGAAAAAGAAATAGAAGTGATATCTTAGATGAAAAAAAAGAAGTTTTAAAAGAAAAGAAAATAGCGTTTTTCAATAAAGCGGTTTGGAAGCCTTGGGCTAATGTATTAGGAGTATTAGCCCTCACAGGTGTGATATTCTTGGCTAGTTTGTTTATATAGTTCCCCTTTTCAATGGGAAAGAGTAGATTTAGCAAAGTCTGCTCTTTTTTTTATGCAATTTTTTATGAAATTTTGATTGGTCTTTTTTTAGGTTATTTAGATAGTAATGTATTGCTTGGACAATATAGAAATTTTTTTTATTATTTTCTAATTAAATAATCGGGTGTTTTAAGTTATAATATTAAAAGAAGAACAAAAGATAGGAAGGCGGTGCATCATAATGGAAAGAACAGTTGGAAAAAGAAGCCAGACTAGACAAGCAAAGAGTAAGAAGATTAAAAAAGCTAAAAACCTTGCTTGGGTTAATATTGCTTACATAATAATATTTGCAGCAATAATATTTGGAGCAAGTAAAGTTTTATAAATATATAGCATTAAGTGGGAGAGCCACTTGATATAAAATGGAGGAAATTTAATGAGCGTTTTACATGTACAGAACATGAACCATGGTTTTGGTGACAGAGCCATATTTGAGGATGTTTCTTTTAGACTTTTAAAGGGAGAACATGTTGGTTTAATTGGAGCTAATGGTGAAGGTAAGTCAACATTTATGAATATAATTACAGGGAAACTTATGCCTGATGAAGGAAAAGTTACTTGGAGTAATAAGGTTAGAGTTGGTTATATGGACCAACATGCTGAACTTGTGAAGGGACAGTCTATAAAAGATGTTCTAAGAGGTGCATTCCAATACCTATTTGATATGGAGACTGAGATGAATGGTCTTTATGAGAGAATGGGAGAAATGGATGAAACTGAAATGAATAAAGCGCTTGAGAGAACAGCAGTCATTCAAGATACTTTAGATAATAATGGATTCTATGTTATAGACCCAAAAGTTGAAGAGGTTGCAGCAGGGCTTGGTCTTACAGGAATAGGTCTTGATAAGGATGTTACAAATCTTAGTGGTGGACAAAGAACAAAAGTACTTTTATCTAAGTTACTTTTAGAAACACCAGATATCCTTCTTCTTGATGAGCCTACAAACTATCTTGATGAGGAGCATATTGCATGGTTAAAAAGATATCTTAATAACTATGAAAATGCATTTATCCTGATATCACACGATATTCCATTCTTAAATGATGTTATAAACTTAATATATCATGTTGAGAATAGAGAGCTTTCAAGATATGTTGGAGATTATGAAGAGTTCCAAAGAATCTATGAAGCTAATAAAAAGCAATTTGAAGCTGCTTATGAAAAACAACAAAAAGAAATTGCTAAACTTGAAGATTTTGTTGCTAGAAATAAAGCTAGAGTTGCTACATCAAACATGGCCAAATCAAGACAAAAGAAACTTGATAAAATGGATGTGTTAGAACTTAATGAAGAAAAACCAAAGCCAGAGTTTAACTTTAGAAAAGGTAAAACTTCAGGAAAACTTGTATTTGAAACAACAGACCTTGTAATTGGTTATGAAGAGCCACTTACAAAACCACTTAACATTAAAATGGAAAGAGGTCAAAAGATTGCTTTAGTTGGTTCAAATGGACTTGGAAAATCAACACTTCTTAAAAGCTTAATGGGACTTATAAAGCCTATAAGTGGAGAAGTTGAACTTGGATACTACCAAGAAATTGGATACTTTGAACAAGAAATCAAAGAAGCAAACTATAGAACTTGTATAGAAGAAATATGGGAAGAGTTCCCTTCATGGACTCAATACGAAGTAAGATCAGCACTAGCTAAATGTGGTCTAATGACTAAGCATATAGAAAGTGCAGTAGCAGTACTTAGTGGAGGCGAGCAAGCTAAGGTAAGACTATGTAAGCTAATCAATAGAGATAGTAACATACTTATCCTAGATGAGCCTACAAACCACCTTGATGTTGATGCTAAGAATGAACTTAAAAGAGCTTTAAAAGAGTATAAAGGTTCTATCTTACTTGTATGTCACGAACCTGAATTCTACCAAGATGTAGTAACAGAGGTTTGGAATTGCGAGGAATGGACTAATAAACTTTGCTAAAAATTAACAGAATAATGATTGGAGAGTTAGCTTAAATGCTGACTCTTTTGTTGTATTTAAAGTAAGAAAGGGCATATGAAGAGGTAGAGAGATGAAAGAAGAAAATATAGAAGTTATGATAATGTTAGGAGCAGAATCTGACATAGATGAAATAGAAGAACTTTATAATAATTTGAATGATGTGTTAGAAAGAGGAATAAATTATCCAGGGTGGAAAAAAGGACTTTATCCAGTTAGAGCTAATGCTATAAGGGGAATTAATGAAGGGAATTTATATATTGCAAAATATAAAGATAAGATTGTTGGCTCAGTTATTTTAAATCATGAACCTGAAAGTGGGTATGATAGTGCAAGGTGGAAAACTGCCAATAATTATAATGAAATTTTAGTTGTTCATACTCTTGTAGTAAATCCTAATTATTTTAGATTAGAAATTGGTGAAAGATTAATTAACTTTGGATCTGAGCTTGCTGAAAAACTAAATATGAAGTCAGTTAGATTAGATGTTTATGAGAAGAATAAACCTGCAATTAAACTATATGAAAAATGTGGATTTATTTATATTGATACTGTGGATTTAGGTTTAAGTATTTATGGATTAGATTGGTTTAAGTTATATGAGAAGGTAATGAATTAGTTTCTGGAGTGGATTAATAAATTTTGCTAAAAATTAATAAAATAATGATTGAAGAGTTAGCTTGAAGGCTAACTTTTTTTTGTTGTTAAAAAAAGTTAAATGAGTAATATTTTTTATAGTTTAAAATATATTATTAATATAATAATTTTATAGAGGTACGTAAAGGAGATGCCATTTAGAGATTATATTGAGAATAATTTAAGCGAGATTAATTTGGGAGGAGATAAAGTAGGGAGGCTAGAATCAGATTTACCTAATGATACACAAATAGTAAGACAACTTTTTAAAAATTCAGGAGAATATTATACGGTTGTCATTAGATATCCAATGAAAAGGCTAGTAGTAATAAGTAATCAAGAAATTTATGATATTGGGAAAATAGATATATTTGAAAGATTATTCAATTATTTAGATGCTAATGAGTTATCAATGGAAGAAAGAATAAACCCACAATATATATTGAGATTGGTTGATAATCAAGATGATGTATATGGGAATATAAAAGGTTGGGATATTACAAATTTAGAAATTGTTTATTATATGAATGCTATGCTATTATCTGAAGATCTAAAATATCCTAATGGAAGAGGGCGTCAGTTATTTATTAGTGAGTTTAGGGAACATCAAAATCCTTTTTTTATGTAGGGTTACTGGACAGTAAAATTAGCATAATGCGTATAATATTTTCATTGAGGGAAGTGTTTAAAATCACTTCCTTTTTTTAAAAGGAAAAATTGGAAAAATTAACCATTAGTGATATAATTATTATAAAGAGTAATTAGGTGTAATATTATGTTTGGTGAGTATAATTTATAATTAAGAATATGCTTAGTAGGAGGATTTATGAGGAAGGTAAAGTTGTTTGATAAGCAGTTGTTAAAAGAATACTATGGCATATTATCAGTTTTAAGTTTAATCTGTTCATTTATATTTATTTTTATAGAAGTTCCTACTAGCGACAAAGTTATTGTAGCTGGAGTTTTGATTGTTATACTAGTAGGTATTTATATAGTGCTATGGAGAGGCGCAAATAAGTTAGAAAAGGTTGAAATAAAAATCAATAATTCGGTCATTGAAGTTAAGATAGGAGATGTTTTTCAAGAAAATGGGTTGAAGGTAATAGCTTTTAATGAGTACTTTGATACAATTGTAGATAATAAAATAATTTCAGAGAAATCACTTAATGGCTTGTATATAAAAAATATTGTGAATGATATTGATAAACTTGATAGGTTAATCGCAGATGATGATGAATTAAAAGATAAAATTGAAGAAGAAAATACTTCTAGAAGAAGAGGTAAAAAAATAAAGTATAGGTTAGGGTCAATTGTAGAAGTCAAAGAGTATTTATTAATAGCATTTTCGAAATTTGATAATAGTAACAGAGCATATTTATATATGTATGATTACATAAATTGTTTAATGATTTTTTGGAATGAGATAGATAGGATTTATGCAGGAAGATCTGTTTCGATTCCACTGTTAGGTTCTGGAATTACAAGGTTTAAAGAGTATGAGACAATATCACATCAAGAGCTTTTAGAGCTTTTGATATGGTCATTTAAGGTAAGTAGGGTGAAGTTTAATTATCCATCAAAAGTAACAATAATAGTTCATGAATCACAAAAAGATAAAATTAATTTTTATAGATTAAAAGGTATTAAATAATTTAACTGGGGAGGTATTATTTATGACACGTAGAACTAAAACTTATATAGCCGGTGATTGGACAGGAGATAAAGATGCTGTTGACCAATTACATAAATGGAATAATAGTGGGTATTGGGGATTATCATTTAATGATGCTCATGAAATAACACAGTCTAGCGATAATAGCAAAAATTGTAGTATTAAAGCTTCACTTAGGACAAGGCTTGATATATCAAAGACATTTGTGCTTATTATAGGAAATGGTACTAAATCACGTAGAGCAGGAGAGTGTAATTACTGTTTTAAAAATAATGAGTGTGGAAGTTCTAGTAATAAGAGCTTTATTGAGTATGAATGTGCTAAGGCTATACGTGATGGAATAAGGATTGTTGTACTATATAAGGCAGCAACAGTTGATAAAAGTAAATGTATAGAAATCCTAAAAAATGAAGGTACTCATGCACCTATGTGTTACCACAAAGATGGTAATCTTTATTGGGATTATCAATCAGTAAAAAATGCAATAAGTTAAAGGTAAAGATAGAAAGTATATAACTAAATATTTAAAAATAGGCGCAATTGTGCAAGTTTTAACAATAAATGTTAGAAATTTTTTAGCTAAGTAGTTGATATAATTAAAAAAGAAATATAATTGAAAGTCTTTCTTAAAGGTATGAGTACTGGGGAATTAAATTGGTATAATTAATCAAAATAATGATTAGAGAGTTAGCTTGAATGCTAACTCTTTTCTGAAGAATAGTGAGACAATATTGTATTATAGAATTTAATATTATGAGGTGAAAAAATGGGATTTTCAAAAAAAGTGAAAGAACAGGCATTTTTAAAGTGTAAAAGACATTGTGTGTTATGCGAACAAAAAAAAGGTATTAATATGGAGTGTCATCATATAAAACCACACGCGAAGGGTGGGCCGGATACATTAGAGAACTGTATTCCGGTATGCTTCGATTGTCATGCGATAATAGGAAGTTATAATTCTGAACATCCTAAGGGTAATGGATATTCAGAGAATGAATTAAAGGGAAGACGGGATGAGTTTTATGAAAGAGTAGCTAACAATGAATTTCCACAAAGAAGTATATTAAAAGACATGAGTCAAAATGTTAAAAAAAGCGATGAAAAAATATATGAAGAAGTAAAGGACATATTTAAAACTGGAAATTTAGAATATTATTTAACTGAAGTTGATTTAGGAAATGATTTTGATAATAAAGAGTTTAGACCACTTTCTGAACTATCTAATTTAGCAAGAAATCCAGAATATGAGTTTATTGATAGCGATTTAAGGGGAGCTATGAATAATTTAATTAATGTAATTAATAAATTTTTACTATATAAAGGTAAAAATACATTTCCAACTTCTTTAGGAACACAAGCAATAAAGACTTGGAAAAATTATAAATACACTCCAGAAGAATCAATGAAAATAAATAATAAATTTAATGAGTTGGCAGATGAAGTATGGGCGAATTATTGTACTTTTGTAAGAGTATTCAAGTCAAAAGAATAAAAAAATTAAATAGGAAAAGAGTTTTCAAAAGTAAAATTACATTTGAAAACTCTTTTCCTATTTAACTGTATTTAAATACATACTCATAGCTCTATCAAGCATTTTAGAAATTGGAATACCAGTTTTTTCTGAGTAGCCTTTCATTTCATAATATATCTTATTATCCATAGCACTCCCGATAGGAGTTCTATTTTTTAGATAAGTTTTTTTTATTTCAGCCATATAATCACCTCTAAAGGTAGTATTGACCTAATTAAGGATTTTTATAACAAAATATTTTTATATTTTATAAATTTTAGTAATAATTATCATTATTTTTGCGAATACTATTAGCATCAATTTTTATTGGGAGATGATGTATATGATTAAACGATTAGTGGATAACATTAAGGATAATGTTATAAAAATAAAATGGAAGGGAGAAGATGTTTGGGTAGC
This sequence comes from uncultured Clostridium sp., assembly GCF_947039605.1. GTDB lineage: Bacteria > Bacillota > Clostridia > Clostridiales > Clostridiaceae > Sarcina. The sequence continues at coordinate 26,545 of NZ_CAMQZG010000017.1, read as the reverse complement.
TATGGAGGTAGCAGAGTGTTTAGGTTATGAAAAGCCTTCAAAAGTAGTTAATTATTTTTTATTATCTAGTGGATTAGTTGAGAAGCTAGATTACATAACAATTTCTCGAAATGATTTAAGAGAATTTAAAGATACATTGGTATCAATGGGGATAAGTAAATTTAGACAATCACCAAAATTAGTTTTATTTTATGAAAGTGGATTAATTGAGTTTTTAGGTTATAGAAATAAGATTACTATTGAAGAAATTAGATATATATTTGGGAATGAGCAAGAAGAGGAAAGTTTAAGTATTGAAAATGGAGTGAGTGTTAAATTCTTTGAAGATTATGAAATACATACTTTAGTTTTGAATGGAAAACAGTGTTGGATAGCTATAGACATAGCTAAGATCTTAGGATATAGTGATAGAACTAAAGCAGTTGGTCAATGTATAGTGCGTGAGGATTTTAAAAAAGGGTTAGATTATGACGTACTTAATCCATCTGAGATAAAAGTAATCCTAGAGCGTAAGGGCGATACGCCCTTACGCTCTAGAAAAGCTATAAATAAGTTAACTATTTTTTATAAAAGAGGACTGTTAGGATTTATAAATTATGCTCATATGCCTATTGGGAAAGTATTCAGAGAATGGCTTAGAGATGAGGTTTTTGAGGAACTTATAGATATGGAAATTGGAGAAACTGCTAGTGAAAATAGGTTTAGTATTAAAGTGGATAACTTATCTAAAAATGAAGAAAGTAATCTAGAGAAGTTAGATGGAAAATTAGATTTAGGTAATCTATTAAGTCTTGTTGATAGAGTTCTTAGTGAAACAGATGAAAGAAAATTAGGTTATTTAGATTCTATATTCAAAAACTTATAGATAGTAAACACCTACACTTATTAAAAAGTGGAGGTGTTTACTATCTATTTAGTGTCTTTTTTATGGTAAACATATCTTGAAATTTAGTTTTGAGTAAAAATAAACTACTAAGCAATTTTAGTAGTTTTTAAAATATGTATTCTATTTTTTCTCATCTAAATATGTTGTAATAGCAAGATCTAAAATCTTTGATATTGGTATATGTGACTCTTTAGAGTATGTTTTCAATCTTTTAAATACTTCATTATCAACAGCACTACCGAGTGGTGTTCTGGTTTTAAGTCATTTCTTGGCATTTTTATCACCTCATTTCTATTATTAACAAAATTTATTTTTTTATAACCTCTAGAAACTGATAATATTTAGAATTTTGGTAATACTAGTATTAATTTCAATTTTACTAGGAGGAGAATTTATGAAAAATGATTATGTTGATTTGCTAACAGAACTAGCAATAAAAATGAAATGGAAAGGTAAAGAGTTTGGGTAGCTAAGAAAGTAGGAGAAGTATTGGGTTATGAAAATCCATCTAAGGCAGTGAATTACTTTTTAACTGCGAGTGGATTACTTGAAAATGAGGATTATATAGTTTTATCTAAGAATGATTTGAGAGAGTTTAAAGATAGATTATTAGCTATGGAAATAAATGAGTTTAGACAATCACCAAAGTTAGTTTTGTTTTATGAGAGTGGATTAGTTGAGTTTCTTAGATATAGAAATAAGTTAACTTATGAGGAAGTTAGATTACTTTTAGGAGATAATACAGAGCGTGATAATTTTTATGAAGCTAAAAATAAGAATATAATGGTCAAAAGTTTTAAAGGCTATAAGATTTTCACATTCAGATGGAAGGGGAAACTTTGCTTTAGAGCTATTGATATAGCTAGTGTTTTAGGGTATCAAGATGAATCTAAAGCAGTATCACAATGTATAATAGCAGAAGGATATGAAAGAGAAAAAGATTATGATGTCTTAAATGCAAGGGAAGTAAAAGAACTTATCCAAGGAACGGATTCTACACCCTTTGCCTCCGGAGAACTTATAACACATTTAACTATTTTTTATAAAAAAGGTTTACTTGGATTTATAAATTATGCTGATATGCCAATAGGAAAAGAACTTAGAAAATGGCTTAGAGATGAGGTTTTTGAGGAACTTATAGATATGGAAGTTGGAAATACTGTTAGTGAAAATATATTCAGTATTAAAAAGGATAACTTATCCGAAGAAAAGATATATAGTGAGAAAAGTATGGATAACTTATCAGAAATTATAGATTTAGTTAATTTGGTAGATAGAATTATAGATGAAGATAATCCTATTAAAGTTGCTTATATAAGTAAACTTTTGAGTAGAATATAGGTACATATAGATAAAGTTAGAGTTGGTGTAAGAACTAACTCTTTTTTGATTATTAAATAAACTTTAGGAGTAAATATAATATGGTTTATATCTTATATAATCTTAGTTATAATGAAAATAAAAAGTAAAATAAGTTAAATATGGGGGAATTAATATGTTAGATAAAAGAGTAGAGTTATATGATTTGTTTTTAAGTTACACATATAAAGATGTTATGGAGCTTTTAAGAAAAGCAAATAGTAAGGAAGAAAAAGATTTCTATGCTAAAGTTTCAGATATAATCCTTCAAAGGGAGCAAGAAAGGGTAATGGGTGAATAGCATGAAAAGTTATACTGTATTTGGTGGAGTTAATGGTTCTGGTAAAACAACAATGTACAAAGCTATATATTATCCTTTTAAAAAAGATGAGAAAAGAATTAATACAGATGAAATGTTGGCAAGTATAGGTTCATGGGAAGATGATAATCTTCAAATGAAGTGTGCAAAAGAAGCTGTTAAGCTTATAAGAAAATATTTTTCAACGGGAATATCATTTAATCAAGAAACTACATTATCAGGAAAAAGTATAGTTAGGAATATTAAAAAAGCTAAAGAGTTAGGATTCTTTGTTGAGATGAATTTCATTTGTACAGAAAGTCCAGAGATTTCAAAGAAGAGAATTAGAGAAAGAGTTTTAAAAGGTGGGCATGGTATACTAGATAAAGCTGTTGAAAGAAGATATGTTGAATCTTTGGAAAATTTAAAGCTAGTAAAAGATATTTGTGATGTTATTAATATTTATGATAATACAAATAAATTTAGATTAATTGCCATTAGTGAGAAGGGTTCACTTACTTGGATCGGTGAAGAATTACCAAATTGGTACAAAATTAATCTCAAAAATGTTATTACTGAATAATTTGAAGCGTGCAACATAATGAAAAAAAGTTATTGAAATATGGAGAGTGAAAATGTACGGTATAATGCAAACAGATATATTTCCAGAAGAAACGTTCAAAGAAATATTAAGTTCGAGAAATGAATTTCTCTCACAAAGGTCCCCAGGGCGCTGAGAAAAGACTGGAAGTTTAGTAATAGACTCAAAGTTAATGGGCACGAGGTAAGAAAAGTATAATGGGAATAGCACGGATTGCCTTATGAAAGTACATAGAAATTATAGGTTAAATAAGAATTGAAAGGGGGTGTCGCACTAATTATTTAGTGCGACACCTTCTTTATTTATAAAATATAATTTTTATAGTGATATATTCACAAATGGTATTAAAGATAAATAAAATAAGGGGGCAATTGAAATAACTATAAGAAGGATAGAGATTCTAATGTTTTTCCAAGTTCTTTTTTTAAACACTAAAAAATCAATGAAAATTTTTATATATATGAGGACTGCATATACAAAAAGGATTTCAGAAACTCTTATATTATTTATATTAGTTACTCTGAGTGGAATTATTAAATTTTTTGGATAATTTAAAATTTGATAACCTTTGTAAATTAATGCTATAGCCCATAAAATTAGAGGTATTATACTTAAGAAAAAAAGTCGTTTATATTTTTTAAAGAGAGCTTTTCTTTCAGCAATTGTTTGATATCTGGGTTCTAATAGTAAAAAAAGTATAATTAAAAATGGTATAGTTATAACTGCTGCCAAGTCCATTACACGGTTAGCCCAATAAAAAGTGTTTTTAATTATAAATATTGGTTTGCTTTTAAATATATATGATATTTGAAGTCTTTGTCCAATTGTAAATTCCTTTGAGCTATAATTTACAGGGCTTCGTGTCAGAATAACTTCTTTCCCACTTATGATTGTTTTTACAGTAGGTGTATAATTATATGTTTTTTCACTTGATTTGCTTAAAGTATTAGCATCTGACAAGGTATAGCCTGTTATCGTAGCGATAGCCTCTATACCGAAAGTACCAATAAGTATACTACTGAAATATGACTTTCCAAACCCAATTATCAGAATCAATAAAAAGAGTATAGAACCTATAATTGAAAGTTTTGAAGGTTTATTTTTAGGTGAATTATTTATTTTATCATTTATTATAAGGGACACCTTCTTTCATCATATAAATATAAGTTTTATTTAGTATACTTTATAAAGAAGGAATTGTCTTAACATAGAAATTTATATAATGGAATAAAAGTATTTATACAAATAATAAATGGTAAACAAAATAGCTTTAAATTTGTAATAATCTGAAACTTTAGAGCAGTAGGTAAGAAAATAGTATTAAAGTTGTTTATGTAAGCAAACTTCTGAGTAGAATATAGATAAATAAAATAACTACCACATCAGAAAAATATATTTTCTGATGTGGTAGTTATTTTTAAAAGCTACTTGCAAATTCTTTATGCTTTTGTTTGTATGACTCTGAAAATTCAGTTCTATCTTTGATAATGCAACTGATACGAGCAAAGTCTTCAGGACTAATCAATGTTTTGTTTTTGTAAGGAGTTAATTCTTTTTCTAGGTCTTTAAGGTTTGTTACAATACTATCACTTTGTCCTGTTAGTTCAATATTAACTTTTTTTTCACCAGAAAAGACTATGACTGATTTTACTGGTAAGTTTTTAATATTTAAGTGAGTTTTCAGGGTTTTTATATGTGCTTCATTTTGCTTTATTGGGTTATAAGGTTTAGAAGAAGCTGCTTTGTTTCCGTAAATAGGAGTGATTGTTTTATCTGCAAAATCACCTTTTACTGATGTGCAATTCCAAGCTTTTGATTCTATTACATAAACTCCTGATTTATCAACAACTACTATATCAAGTTCATTACTACCTATATCTACATTTGAAGGATAAGGGTTTTCAGGTGTTGCAACAGGGATTTTAGAGAAATAAGCATTTCTGTAAATATGAGCATTTTCAAATATATTTTGAAGTGTAACTTCAGTTTTTAACTCACCTACATCGCCTTTTCTTTTTTTTGTTTCTTCATCAATAGTTTTGTTTGATGTTGGGTTCAGTTTTCTTTTTTCTATTTCTATTTCTTTTTGCTTATTTGGTAAGTTGGTAAAGGTATCTTTATTATGGGCAATTGAAGTTTTTTTGTACCTTTTTTTATATTTCTTCTTGTATTTTTTCTTGAGTGTTTTATTGTTAATGGGTTTTGTAATTTTAATGATAAATAGTAATACGACTGTATAAGCAATATATACTATCCAGTTAGAAGCTGGAACAGTACCTCTCATAAATATCCCAAGTGTTATAAGAGCTACTATATTCATAAATAAAAGGATTTTACAAATAATTCTAATGAATTTTTTCATCTTTGGTAATCACCGACTTTCATTTTTTTTATAACAGTTAATTTTAACATTATATAGGCTGAGGATAGAATCAAAACAGTTACTTCAAAAATGAAATATATTTGAAAATCTTTACTTTCGAAGGAAGAAAAAGGTTGCTTATATAAATAAGCTTTTAGGAAGAAGTTAAATAGTGTTATCTTGTTTAAAAAAATAAAAATGAGTATAAGAGTACTGGTGAGTTGGTGTAAAACTAACTCTTTTTTAGTTGCTTTTAAATATGTTATTTGTTAGTAGTATCTTTGTAGTTTTTGCTGAAAAAAAGAGTGTTAAATTTAAATAAAATATTTATTAGATTAAGAAAGGATGGTTGAAATAAATTCAAATAATAATAAAAGTGTTAATAGTGAAGTTAATACTAATAATAACTCAAATACAAAGAATGTAACATCTAGCAATAGTAATACTCAAACAGAAACTCAAAGTAATATAAATAATAAAAATTTGAATAATACTACTCAAATACAAAATAATGAATCTATAAATAAAAAAAATAACAATAGTGAAATAAATTCAATGAATAATAAAAGTGGTTCAATTGAGTGGATATTAGGAGAAAATGAGAATTCGGTTCCTAGTACAATTGTTATAAAAAATAACACTGGAGAAAAAATTCCACAACAAAAACTTATAGAGTATATTAAAGAATGGATATTAAATGCTCAAGTGAATTATAGTCAAGGATTTTTCGGCTTATAGTAATTAAACACCTACATTTTTCATAAGTGTAGGTGTTTAATTTATGTTTAGAGTTTTTTGTGGATTTAATAAGCAAATAAAGATGAGTTAGAAGCTATAGCACCTTGTAGTCTTTCCATATATATCGCTGTAAGTTTTGCAAGTTCTTTTGGAGATTCTTTGAAATCTTTTCTTACCCATGTTTGTAGTACATTCCAAAATCCACCTGATATAAATTTTAAAAAGTATTCTATTTCTGGAGTTTCTTCTTCATCACCTTTCATTAATCTTCTTAAGTCTTGCATGTAGATATCATATTTATAATTTAAAATACCAAATAAATTTCTTTCAAATAAAAGCTTTAAAAAATCTTTTCTATCATACCAGAATTGGATATAAGATTCAGATATTTCGATTGGTTTAATCACTTTATTTAATACCCCAGTGCTTGTGAATTCTGAAAGTTTTAAATCAATAGAACTTTTGATTACATCTTCTTTATTATTAAAATTCCTGTAAAATGTTTTTCTTGCGACTTCTGCTTTGCTACAAATTTCTGTTATTGAGATGCTATCAAATTCTTTTTCTTTTAGAACTTCTAACATAGCATTTGATATACGCTCAATTGATTTTTTATTTCTATTTTTAACTCCATAATTTTCCATGTTACAGATTCCCCTTTTTGTGTAAGTTTCATTAATTAGTTGACTAAGTATTTTTCATTAATTATAATTGAAAATATCAAAAGACACAAATGTGACAGTTTGGTTAAACTGCATATAGAATTGGAATGTTTAAATATTTTGTGGACAAGCAGTAATAAGCTATCTATTTAAATATTTTTTAAACTAAGGAGGAAGACAAATGAAAAAAGCATCAACTAAACTTGCTATGATAGTTTTCCTATTAGGTATTGCAATGGGAGCGCTAGACTCAGGTATAGTAGCCCCTGCTAGAAATATTATTGCAGATGGACTACATGTTAGTCAGTCAGCTAGTATATGGATGATAACAATCTATACACTTGCATTTGCAGTATCAATGCCTATTATGGGAAAACTTTCTGATAAGTTTGGAAGAAAAAAGATTTATATGATTTCAATAGTATTATTTGCTATCGGATCACTGCTATGTGGATTATCTAATATATTTGAAAGTTACCCTATGTTTCTTTCATCAAGAGTTATTGAGGCCATTGGTGGTGGGGGAATTATGCCTATTGCTACTACTTATATTGGAACATCTTTTCCACCAGAGAAAAGAGGGTCAGCACTTGGTTTTATAGGTGCGATATTTGGAATATGCACAGTTATTGGACCAACACTTGGTTCAGCTATTCTTGGAGCATTTGGAGACCAAAACTGGGGAATATTATTCTTTATAAATATACCTATAAGTATAATTGTTATAATTCTTGGATTAAAACTAGATGAGAGTAAAGCAGTTAATAGTGGAAAACTTGATATTTTAGGTTCACTTTCACTTGGTATTTTAATACTTTCACTTATGTATGCATTAACAAATCTAAAATTTGATGATTTATATACATCATTAACATCTAAAGATGTACTGCCTTATCTTATTATATTTGTTATAAGTATACCTATATTTATATTTATAGAGAAGAAAGCTCACGACCCTGTTCTTGACCTTTCATATTTCACTAATAAAAATATATTAATAACATTAATTGTTAGTTTAATTGTAGGGGCTGGACTTATGTCACTTGTATTCTTGCCACAATTCAGCGATAATGTTCTAAAACTTCCATCAGGAACTGGTGGATACTTCTCAACAATATTTGCTGTGTTTATGGGAATATCATCAGTTATTTCTGGTAAGCTTATAGATAAAATTGGTGCTAAAATAGTTCTTATTATTGGATTTGTAATTTCAATAACTGGATGTATGTATTTTGCTTTTATAACAGCAAGTTATCCAGACCTTATTAATTTATTAGTTGGGATAGCTATACTTGGTTCAGGGTTTGGATTTACATTTGCAACACCACTTAATTATCTTATGATGGCTCTTGTACCAGAGGAAAAAGCTACAATGGGACAATCAACAGTAGCACTTGTACGTTCAATAGGAGTTGCTATAGGACCAAATTTACTTGTTAACTTTATATCTAATGCAGCTCAAAAAGTACCAACAAAACTTATGAGTGTTATGCCAAAGCTTCCAGAGCAATTTGCACATCATTCAGCTAATATGTTTAGTGGGGCTGCTAGTTCATTCCAAAATGCATCTGCTAATAATATATTTAGTTTAATATATAATATGACAAGTAAGCAGTTTAATATAATAGGGCAACATATGGGGAATAATCCTATGTTCACAGAGTTTAAAACTTCTTATCTTCATAAACTTGCAGGTTCAAAAGATATTATTACAAGTACATTCCAAAGTACGCTTAATAAAGGATACGGAGAGATGTTTCTTGCTTCAGCAGTATTTTGTATTATAGCATTAGTAATATCAATTTTCTTATCAAGCAGAAAGAATTTAAAAGTGAAAAGTATATGAGTTATTTAAATTGTTTTAGGAAAAAATATGTTTGCTAAGTTAGATGGAAGAACTGCTAGAAGTATAAGAGTAACAATAATATTTATTTTGCTTATTAGTGTAGGTGGAAATATTATATTTTTTATAGATAAATATAAAGATTTAGAGTTTGTAAGATTTTATTATTATAGAGGTTTTTTAGAATTTGTAGCTTTATTATCTGTTGCTGCAATTGCATCAGGATTTGAAGTTGCTAATAGTTTGTCTAATAAGGAAAAGTCTAAATATAAAAAAAATATAATTTATTATATTTGTGGAGGTATCATATTTCTTTCAATAGGGTTTGCTCAAAACAAACTTAGTAATTCAGTATATATGATATTTGCGGGTGTTATAAATGCAGGGCTTATAATGCTTTTATATTTTATAAGTAGAAACATATGGATTATATCAGTAGAGCAAGAGAGTAAGGAAAATAAGTATTTTGCACCAGCACAATCGTATGATTATAAGGTTGAACCAAGTTGGAGATGGAAGATTTGGTTTAAACCAATTATAAAATCAAATATTAAGGATGAAGAAATATCATCTAATGGCTTGGTAATGAAGTTAGTTATGATTTGTGTAGTACTTGCTATACTTTCACTTTTAATTGAGATATGGGTACTAATAATAGTGGTTGTAGTATCTTTTACAATAGAGGATATTTTTAATTTGAATACTGTTTTATTTGGAACTTGTATGGGTATTGAAGTGAACGAAGATAGTGAGGAAGGAAGCGTTTATTATAGTTTAATAGTGACAGATTTTACGAATAAGAGAGAATGTAAAATTTATTATGGTGAGAATATCCCCCCTTATAGAGAGGGTGATAAGCTAAAGGTAGTGATGACCTTAATCACAAGAAGAAAGAAATCAGTGAGATATATTAGACAATAAATTAAAATGAAAAAGTAATCTACAAGATATGTGTAATATATATATCGTAGATTACTTTTTTTTATATTTAAAAAAAATTGTGGAAAATAAGAATATAGGGTTATTTTATCTCTAATAAAAGGTAAAAATGGATTATTTTGTTTATTTAAGGAAAGTTTATATTTTAGATATAGCATAGTCATAATATTAAATTATTCTATAAATAGTTTGAATTAAAGAAATAATAATTTATGGGGAGAATAAGGGAGAGAATTATGATGAATAAACAAATAAAGATATTAATAGCAGGACTGAGTGTGGTTGCAATAGCGACAGCAGGTGGCGTTTTTATGGGTAATTTAGGTGGTAAGAATGACAAAAAGGTAGAAGTTGAAAAAGAAAATGTGCAGGAGGATCAAGATAAAGTAGAAGATAGCAAGTTAGATGAACTTGTTGAGGATACAAAGGTTGAAGATGAGAAGAAAGATGAAGAGACAAATATAGAAGTAGATGCAGAGGTAGAAGATAATAAGGAACAGGATATAGAAACAGATAAAGAAACTCCATCAGAAGGAAACAAACCAAGCGAAGAGAATAAGCCTACTGATGAAGTTGAAGAGAGTTTAAAGGTGACATATTTAAATAAATTAAATGAGGCTAATGAGAAAATACAAACAATAAAAAATGAAAGTGTAGCAGATGCAAATAATGAGACTCCAGTAGTGATGATTGCATATGCTGAAAAGGAGTTTAATGTTTGGGATGCACAGCTAAATGCAATTTGGGCAGAACTTGGGAAGTCTATGGAAGCAAGTGAGTTTGAAACATTAAGAGCAGAACAAATGGGATGGTTAGATGCTTATAAAAAGTGGGAAGCAGATTTGGTTGAAAATGAAGGTTTTCAGAATGAACAAAAACTAAAAGCTATGGTATATAAGACAGAAAGAACTAAGGAAAGATGCTTTGAACTTGTAAATAAGTATATGTGATTTTAGTGAGTAATTAAATGTTTTGAGTAAAGAGTTGGTGTAAAAACTAGCTCTTTTTGTGTATAAAGAAAAACTTTCCTTTTTATGAATAATATTTTCAAAATTGCTTAAACTAGGATAGTAATGAATGAACTGATGGATAACTTATTTAAAGTAATCCACTAAAATTAGGAGGAATGGATATGAAAATTATGACAATAAGATTAGAGGATATTATGCACAAAGCTATGAAGATAAAGATGGCTCATGATGAGAATACTCTACAAGAGTACATAGTTGGGCTAATAAGTGATGATCTAGAAAAAGAAAATAAAAAAAAGTAAAAAAATAAAAGGTAATCCACCGACAAATATGCTGGATTACCTTTAATACAAGGGAGTTAATGTAATTAAACTCCGTTTGAGTGATATTATATCAATTCCCTTGAATGAATACAAGGGAGGACAAGTTAAATGGATAATTTAAATTTTGAAAGAGAAGAAATAAGAAGAGTTTGGGAGGGGAAATCTTGCTATATAGCAAAGGAAGTTGCGGAGATTTTTGGTCATGAGCAACCATCAAAAGCAATTAGTAGAGCTATTAAATATGATGGATTAGCTAGTGGAGAAGATTATGATGTGTTAACTAAAGAAAATTTAAAAGTTTTTAAAGGTAGGGTTTCAGGAAAAGGCTATGATATAAGCAAAGCGCCAAGTTTGACTATTTTATATGAGAGTGGAATGGATAAGTTTATAAGGTATTTGAATAGAGTATTATTTGTTAATGATGATTTTAGTAAAATAGATGAAGAAGAGTTGGAAGAAACTGAAAATATGATTGTTGGAATGTTTGAGGGAAAAGAAGTACATACATATATTATTAATGGTAGACCTTGTTGGAGAGCAACTGAAATAGCAAGTATTATAGGATATAGTGATGAGTCAAAAGCTGTGACTCAATGTATAAAAAGAGAAAATTATAAAAAAGGAATAGAGTATGAAGTTTTAAGTGGTAATGAGGTGAAAAAGGTTATCCAACCGAAGGGCGTAAAAGTAACCGGTTCAGGCAAACATATATCAAACTTAACTGTTTTTTATAAAAAAGGACTATTAGGATTCATAAATTATTCTCAAATGCCTACAGGGAAAATGTTTAGAGAATGGCTTAGGAACGAGGTTTTTGAGGAACTTATAGATATGGAAGTTGAAGATACATTAAGTGAAAGTAAATTTAGTATTAAAGAGGATAAGAGATATGTTGAAGAGGTGGATAACTCTAATAAAAAGCATAAAACAACAGAGTTTTTAGAAACTTTGAAGACGATAAATAATATGGTGGATGAAGATAATGATTTGAAAATAAAGTGTTTAAAATATATTTTAGAGTAGTAAATACAGAAGGGTTAGGTGAAAGCTAACTCTTTTTTGTTTAGAGATTTGTAAGTTTTAGAAATAATAAGTAATATGATATATAGATAGTATTCGTGTTGGGAAAATTTTAGATTAAATTAAAGTGTTATAGAGCAAATATAAACTAAAGATAAAGAGGGGAAAATCAATGAATAGAAAGAAAATAATAATAAGTATACTTGTGGTAGCATTAGTACCACTCAGTGCAAGGCTTCTTTACTTAAAGACAAAAAATACTGCATCAATATCGACTATTTCTAAGGTTACTACAGATGCAACTAATAAAGATATAGTATCTGTAAAAGAAGTACCAAAGGATAGAGTAAGTGTGGCCAATGATACACAGTCTAAAAAAGTTGAGTCAAATAAAATAGAAAATCAAAAAGGTGTAGGGTCTACTAAAGTAGAGGTTAAAAAGTCTGTGATAGTTAAAAATGATATAAAATTCTCTAGTGATACTTTAAATAGAGAAGATATTAATGGATATTATAAGGTAACAAGAAAAAAAGGTGGATATTCATATGCTAAAATGAGTGATAAGGGTTTAGCTGATTTTGTGGATGGTTCACATGGAATATATTTAGATTTCTTTAAATTTACACCTATAACTAAGGGTAGTGCTAAGACATTTGAGTACAAGTTAGATGGGGCTGTTGATTTTGGGGGATTTACTATAATAGATAACACACATATGACAGCGGTTCAGCCAAGTTTTAATGGGGATGAGGGAACTATGACTTATACTAGGATTTCAAAAGATGAGTATGATAAAGAAGTTTCTAAATTTATGCAGGATAATGATAAGTTTACAAGTCTTGGTGATTATTATTTTGGGAATAATGGATATGTTGGAACAATGTCAACGGTTGAAAAAACTATAAATATTGATGGACAAGAGTATAAAATTATAAAGTCTAATAGAGCTAATAAGAAAGTAATAGCAAGTTTGTATGGTCAAACTTATAATTATAATGTATATGCAGCAACAGGGAAGCTTACTGAGGATTCAGGAAGTTTATATTCAGGGAATTAGAACAATAGATAATAATTAAAAAATTTAGAAGAGGTTTTAGAGGTAAGAATATACTTTTGAAATCTCTTTTTTGCTTAATAAATTTAAAAAACAAATGATATAAAATATCCAATATTTGTTATAATTAAACAAAGTATAGTTTAAGATATTAAATTGTTGAAATGGTTAGATAATTATTTGAGGGGGACAAGCATATGAAAACTATTGTTTTAATTGATAGTGGAAGAAAGTTTATAAATCAACGAAATGAAATTTTAAAGGCTATAAATTTATCTGTAGAATTTAACTCTAATATTGAAGTTTTTGATATTAGTAGTGTGAATTTTAAGGAGTGTGTGGGGTGTTTTAATTGTTGGGTTAAGAATCCTGGGCTTTGTAATAGTGAGGAAAATAATGAGCTTAATAAGAAAATAGTGAATTCTGATAATCTTGTTATAGTTTCTGAAATGACTTATGGAGGTTTTTCTGCATCTGCTAAAAGGGTTATGGACAAGATAATTCCAAATGTATTGCCATATATGACTGTTATACATTCAGAGCTTCATCATGTTAAAAGATATAAAAAGTATCCAAATCTTTTAACTATTGGATATGCTGGTGAAATAATGCCTAAATATACTGATTTGTTTACATTTACAAGTATAGCTATAGGGCGTAATATACATTCAAAAGAAACAAATTCTATGATGATAGATTCAAAGTTTGACTTAAAAGTACTTATAGCAAAATTAGATGAAATTTCAAGTGATAAGGAGGGCAAATAATGCAAAAGATACTTATGCTAAATCTTAGCCCAAAAGGTAAAAATTCTAATTCAATGTTAATGCTTAATTATTTAAAGGAAAAATTTAATGAGAAAGAGGATACACAAAAGTTTGAGTTGTCTATAAAGACATTAAGAGAGTTTGGTAAGGATAGAGAAAAACTTTTGAAAATTATGAATGAAGTTGATGATGTGATTTTTGCAGCACCTCTTTATGTTGATACTTTACCTAGTTATGTTATAGAGTTTTTAGATTATTTATCAGATAACTTTAAGCCTACAAAGGCTGTTAATTTATATGGAGTTATAAATTGCGGTTTTCTTGAGCCTTATTATAACCTTCCGGCACTTAATATTCTTGAGAATTTTGCAGATGAGATAGGTGTTAATTGGAGATGTGGACTTGGTCTTGGAGCAGGAGGTTTTCTAGGTGGAAGTAAAGATAACATTCCTTTAGAAGCAAGAGTAAAATCTGATGTAAACTTTGCTTTAAATTCATTTACTGAATCATTCTTTAGTACAGCAGCTTTAAATGATAAGAATATAACTGCAACAGCTAGAATGCCTAAAAGGTTATATGGACTTGTAGCAGATCATAGCTTTAAAAAATTAGCAAAAGAAAATAAGGTGAAAATTAAAGATAAGCCACATTGTAACTAGAAAAGAATTGAGGAAAGTGTATGAATTTCAATTTATTTAGTGTGAAATATAGATAGTTAATAATAGAATGCTTATAAGGTAATGACTTACTTTGTAAGCATTCTATTTTTATTGTTGAATTTCTATTTTATTCCTTTAAAAGTTAGCAATTCTGTATATGGGAATATTTGATTTAAGTGTAATTTGGGTATATATATATAGTAGAATTGGAAAAATATTTTATTTGAGAAAGGGAATTTTACATATGAATAAAAGAAAAATAGTCTGTACGTGCATTATTTCACTTATTATTGGTGGGACAGCTACAATAGGAATAAATAAAAAAATAGAAAATAAAATTCTTTATAGTCAACATAATAAAAAGAACTTAGAGGCTTGTGTGGTAAATAACACAAGTGAAGGTTTAGCTTTATATAATGGAAGTGGAAAAGTTACATCATATGTTTCAGTGGGGGAAATGCTTTCAATAAGTAAAGGAAACAATAAAACTTTTGTAAAGGTTGAGGAAACAGGTGCAAAAGGGTATTTAAATAATCAAAATATTCAAATTATAAAATCAGGAGTTAATGATGATTTTGAAAGTTTGAACCAAAATGGACAAGTTATAAATGTTTCATCAATAGTCAATTTAAGAAAAGAAGCTACAATGAATTCAAAAGTACTAGAAAAAATTTCGAATAATACAAAAATTGAAATTATAGGAATAGAGGGAGATTGGTATAAAGTAAAATCAAAAGAGCAAACAGGATTTATTTATAGAGAATACATTGGAGTAAATAATAACAAAGTTAATGATGGTATTAAGAATATAGAACGTACTAAGATTAAAACTATAGATGAAAAAAATAGAATTTGTAGCAAAATTAGTGATGTTAATGCTAGTGAGGTAGCAAGTACAAATCATAATAGTAATATAGTTAAAAAAAATGATGATATAGTTAAACAAGTTAAAAAAAATGATGATATAGTTAAACAAGTTCATAATAATAATAATAAAGAAGCTAATAAAAGCAATGTTAGTAATGTAAATAAAAAAGAAGATAACACTAATATAGTTAAAAAGGGTAGTGTTAATATAAATAAAATTACTAAACAGACTAATAATAGCAATGTGGAAAATAATGAAAAGAATAGTAGTACTACAAAGAAAGAAAATGAAAATAAAGTAGTTAATATTATAAAAAAAGATAAGAAAAATATAACTAGTCCTAAAGTTAATTTTAATGTAAATCAAACAGAGTTTAATGTCAGTGAACCATTTACATGTAGTTTAGTACCAACAGCAGGTGCAGTGCAAGTATTTAAGACAGAAAATCCTAATTATAAGAAGTTTAGTTATAAGCAATTAGGAGGAACAGCTACTTTAGGTGGAAAAGAGTTGAAAATATCTTATAAGGGGAATATTGATAATAAAGTTCCAGGAATTTATCCAGTTCAAATGAGTATAAAACTTACTGATGGACAAGTCTATACTAGAAAGATAGATGTCAAAATAAAGGATTTACCTCCAGTAATAGTTTTAAAGAATAATATGACAGCAGAGCAGGGAAGTAGTTCACCATATAGTAACTTTATATTAGGAGCATACTCTGTAGAAGGAGAAAATTTAAGTTCAGATATTTATGATTATGGAGATCCGATAGGAGAGTTAAATCAAGCATCAAGATCATTTCAGGCATCAGGGCAAGCGAAACTTGATCTGTCAGTTAAAGATCAGTATGGTACAGTAGGTAATAATATAGCCATAATTGATATTTTACAAGGAGATACACCTGTAATAACAGGAAAAAATATAGTTCTTAAGACGGGAGAAAAATTTAATATTTCAGAAATGGATATTAAGGTTGAAAATGGTGGAATGACAAGATATTATATAACTAAAGATTCAGAGGGTGAAAATTCGATTAACAGTATAAATTCTAATAAAAAAGGTATTTATTATGTTTGGGTATATGCATCAAATCCTGAAACTTGGAATGAGTCAGTAAATATGTTTAAAGTTACAGTTTTATAATTTTATTAAAGTATTAAAATTATATTTTCTTGGAGGTATGTGAGTGATAAAATTTCCTATAATTGATTTAGAGTTAACAGGTGCTAACATTTTAAAACTTAGAAAAGTAAAAGGTTTATCAGTAAAAGATTTACAAGTATATTTTAAATTTGAGTGTCCACAAGCAATTTATAAATGGCAGTGGGGACAAAGTTTACCATCGATAGATAATTTATTTGCATTAAGTAAATTATTTGATATGTCAATAAATGAAATCTTAGTTGAGAAGAAATCAACTGAGGTTTTTTTTCTTTTTTGGAGAGTGTATATGACAGAAAAAGAGCTAGATTTATACCAAAAGTATAGACCTAGCTCTTTTTGTGGTTTAAAGTTTTTTAGCCATGAGCATAACCAGTGTTTGCATACACAGTCCAAAATGGCCAGTTTTTAGATTGTTTAGTATAGACAGTATATACACTAGGCTCTCCCTTAGTGAAAGTTATTTTTGTAACTTGATCTGGATTTGCATAACCATCTTTTTGCAGTGCTGTAAGTATAAGTGCTTTAGCTTCTGGTAATGTAAATGGAACAGCATTTAGCGTAAGTTTATTGAGTTCTAGAGTTGCTTTTTTCAACTCAGAAAATGTTATATTTTTTGATAAAGAATTATCACCATTAGCATTTATGAAGGCTTGAATAAGTAATTTATTTGAAGTTTTATCTAACCAAGGTTTAGCCCAAAAAGTAGCAGCATTAATACCATTAGAATCAGATTGATCTGCTATAATCCAATTTCTCATATATTTAGTAAGTTTATTTAAAGGAATTGGATTATTAGTAGTATTTGTGATAACGATACTATTTTTTTGAGTGGAAGAACTTTGTGAATTATAAGTTATAGTACCATTTACAGTATTATTTTCTTTATTTGATTGTGTAGCACTATTAGTATTATTAGCTATATTAGTAGTGTTCTGAGTATTAGCATTATTGTTTAAGTTAGTATGATAAGTAGTGCTATTGGTATTGTTAGTAATATTTGAATTATTTTCTGGAATTGAATTAGTACCTACATTTTTATTATTAGAATTAGATTCTGAAGTATTTAAACTACTTTGATTGTTTGTATTTTGTGCAGTAGTTATATTTTTTGTAGGTAAATTTGAATTGTTAGTTGTATTAACTTCTTTAGTAGGTTCATTTATGTTTTGTGCCATTGCTTTTTTTTGTGAAACTAAATCTTTAGCAACAAAAAATGCTATAGCAGCAAGAATTATAATTATTATAAGTGTGATTATTTTTTTCATTAGAAACTCCTTAATTTATATATTGGTTTGAGTTGATATATATTTAGATTACATTAGATTGATTAAATTTAAATCTCCTTAATATAACAATAAAGTGTTTCAGAAAAGAATATTTAGATTAGAGTTTATAGAAAAAACTCAAATATTTATCGATAGTAATTGGTATAAAATTTGTATAAACCTTGTGTAAGAAGTAGAGTTTTTTTGTTGTAAAAGATAATGATTTGTATTAAAAGAAATGAAGAATATTACTATTTAATGACCTTTCTTTCAAACTAATTAGATTCGTTGACAGGAAAAAAATGGTTTGTTAGTATAGTGCTATAAAGTTACTTTAGTAGAATGGAAATGAGCGGTTTAGCTAGTTAAAGAGTAATTATTAAATTTTAAGGGGCGTTTTTTTATGAAAAAATTATTATGTATGGGATTAATAGCAATAATGGGATTATCTTTTGTGGCTTGTGGTGGCAATGATGAAAAACCAGAGACTGATAATGATAAGCCAGCAGTTGAAGAAAATGAAGATAAAGAAGATGATAAAGATAATGAAGAAGACAAAGATACAGAAACAGATAAGCCAGATGAAGAGAAACCTAATATAGAAAAATCAGATACAGAGAAGCCGAATCCAGAAGAAAAACCAAAACCAGAAGTTGATGAGGAAGATAAAACAGAGAGAATATTTAAATTATCTTACATTGATGTGGCTGGAAATGATGTTGTTGTCCAAGATGGTGAGATTAAAACTATAGGGCTTGGAGTTGCAGATAATATTAAAAAAATAGCAGCAACAGTATCAACTAAGTATTTTGATGGAAAAGCTATAAATTTAACAACAATAGAAACTATAAATGATAAAAAAATTGCTGTTATAGATTTAGCTGGAGATGCTTCTTATTGGAATCAAAAAATGCAAGGAAGTGCAGGGGCTAAAGCTACAGAACATGCACTTATCAATAATATTCTTCAAGAGAGTTATACAGGGTATTGGGTTGATGGTGTAAGATTTACTGTTGATGGCAAGGCTGTGCAAGATACAGGACATGTACCTAATTTAGTAAAAACAACTTATAGATAATCAAAGTTTATATAATAAAACACGCCTAGATTTTTTAAAATCTAGGCGTGTTTTTTAGTTATAATACATTTTGTTTATAGTACCTTTACAGTGTGGAAATATAGGGTTAATAAGTTTTCATTAAAATTATTTTAATGATAGAAAATGATAAGGGAGGGGAACTATGAATGGGGAATAGTAGTTTTTCAAAAAGGTATTTAGCAGAGGAATTATTAAAGATATTATTAATATTTATTTCAGGTGGAATTATTGAATATTTCTGCAGGGTTAGAGGCGTTTCAGTATCTATAATTTTTATATCTTTATTTTTTACATCTCATAAACTTATATGTGTAATTCAATATTTAAATAAGGATAAGCATCATAAAATGCCAAGTGTTGGTTTTATGTGGAGATTTAAAGGGCGGAAAGGGAACAGGCTTAGTGATATAGAAATAGAAAGAAGATGTGCTCATGAAAAAAATTATAATATGGCATTTTTATTTCTTGCAGGGTATGGAATTATATCAGGAACATTTGATGTTATAGGAGTTATTTTAATTGCTTATTTTATTGTGTATCCAAAAGGATATAGTTTCCTTGATAAAAATTTGGGGACTTATTATAAATTTAGAGGTGAGTGTACTGGGGTTATTACTATTGAGAATAGAAATAGCAAACCATCATATTATGTTAGTGTTGTAAATTATGAGAAAAAACAGGAACTTGTAGTAGATGTTTCTTACGAAGAGATGAGGGATTTTAGAAATGGTCAAATAGTTGATGTTGTTTATGGAAAGTTTGCAAAGTCAGCAATTATAATTTACTAAATAAAAGATAAATATATTTGAGGGGGAAAAGATTTTGATGAATACAAAAGAAGAAATTAAGATAATTGTAGGGGAAGTTCAAAATAATAATATTTTAACTTTTAAGAAAGATTTAAAAGAGAAAGAGCAGTTAGTAAAAACATTAGTTATGGAATCTAAGGTAGAGAATAAAAGTAAGTGGGTTTTATTTTTGAGTGTATTTGCAGCTTTATTTATAGTTTCAGTTACATATATAGAAAGAATACATTTTAGTATTTTTATTATTTTGACAATTGGTCTTTGTGTATCTACTATAGGGCTAATAGGTGCAGTAATTAATAGGAAAAAAGGAATAAAAGATAAGATAGAAAGTATAGATGTGGAGGCAGTAGAAAGAGAAGTTATTTTAAATAAAGCACAAAATTCTATAGTTATAAAAGATATTTGTGGTGAAGTGAAGTTTAATATAGCAGATTATTTAGGGAGAAAAGCTGATATGCTTATATTTAGAAAAGGTGAGGAGTATAAAGTGTATAAAGTGATAAATGCTCAAGGTAATATTGGTATAGATGAGAAATCTCTTTTGAAGTACTTGCAAGAGAATAGATATGAAAATGAAAAAAATAAAGCAGTTTTAGAAAAATTTAAAAAAGAAAAATCTATTATAGATAAAGTATTTAGTAGGGATGTTATCTGTAATATTTAAAATTGTATATAGGTTATAGGTCTATAAAGTAAAAGTATCTTACACTAAAATGAATTTAGTATAAGATACTTTTTTTATTTGATATTTATTGTAAAACATTTGATTATTCAAACCAAATAGAAATTTCTCTTTTAGCATTGTCAATAGAGTCAGAGGCATGGACTGAGTTTTCTGTAATTGATAATCCATATTTTGCTCTGATAGTTCCTTCATCTGGATTCTTTGTAGCTCCATTTAATGCTCTTACTTTTGATATAGCATTTTCTCCACTTAAAACGATTGCAGTAAGGGGACTTCTTGTGATGTATTTTATTAATTCATCAAAGTAACCTCTACCAATATGTTCTGCGTAGTGTGTTGTAGCTTTTTCTTTTGATACCTGTTCCATTTTTATAGCTGTGATTATTAAATCGTTTTCTTCATACATAGCTAGAATATTTCCTATAAGGTTCCTCTCTACTGCGTCTGGTTTAATTAAAACTAAGCATTTTTCATTCATTAATATTGCTCCTATAAAATTGTTTACACTAACTAAAATATAATTAGCTTATCTCTATAAGTATATTAAGAATATTCTGAATATGTGATAGTTTTGCAAAAAAATATAAAATTAAAACACCTCTAACAATTAAGCTAGAGGTGCAACTAAGGATAATTTTTAATGTGATTTATTTATCTAAAACCAAAGAGAGATTTCTCTCTTAGCATTTTTAGCGGAGTCAGAACCATGTACAGCATCTTCAGTTAATGATACTGCAAATTTTCCTCTTATTGTACTAGGGTCAGGATTTTTAGCAGGTCCATTTAAATCTCTTACTTTTTCAATAGCATTTTCACCCTCAAAAATTATTGCAACTAATGGGCTTCTGCTAAGATAGTTTATTAGGTCATTAAAGTAAGGTTTACCTTCATGTTCTGCATAATGTTTAGCAGCTTTTTCTTCTGAAATATGTTCCATATTCATTTGAATAACTTTTAGATTATTCTTTTCATATATACTTATGATTTCGCCTATAAGGTTTCTTTCTACTGCATCTGGTTTAATTAAAACTAAACTTTTTTCTATCATTTTTAACATCTCCTAACACTAAATTTCCTTGAGGTAATTATATATCTTGATGAATATTTCTTCAATCAAAGAGAATTATTGCTTATGAAGAATGAAATGCTTTTTAGGTATTATATTGATTGTTTTTTAGGGGGAGAAAATGATAGATGTATTAAAAAAATATGGAAATTATAATTAGTCTTATAAATTTAGTTGGTGGAATAACTACAACAAAGTTTGAAGCACTTTAATCTATTCCTGCTTGGGATGAAGTTAACTCATATGATTTTAAATAAAAAAGCTCAGAATTAGCAAAATGTTAATTCTGAGCTTTTAATTTTATATTAGAAAAATCTAATAACTGTAAGAACTACTGCAAATACAATTAAGAATACTCCTACTATTTTGTTAAGAAGAGTATTATCAATTTTATTTGCAATTCTTGATAAGAATGTTGAACTTATAAGAGCAGAAACACTACAAATTATAAGTGCGGGAATATCAGTTCCACTTTGAGATATGTGAGCTATTCCACCTGTTAGGGCAGTAAAAGCCATTATAAATACACTTGTCCCAATTGCAGTTTTAAGGTCATAAGAAAGTACAGAGGTTAAAACTAGAAGTATCATAAGACCACCACCAGCTCCAATAGTTCCACAAATGATTCCTATGAAAGCACCCCATATAATTGTCATTATAAATTGTTTTTTCTTACTCATTTCTTTTTTTGCAAGTTCTTCTTTAGATTTTACTGGCTTAAATAAAAATTTAAACCCAAGAATTCCACTACTAAATATAGCAGCACCACCAAGTACATTATTTGGAATATCTTTTGCAAGAAAACTAAATAAGTACGTAAATATTAAAGTTGAAATCATCATTATTATTCCATTTTTTATATTAATATTTTTATGCTTGAAATAAGTAAATGATGAAATACTAGCTGCTAGGACATCTGATATAAGTGCTATACCAATTGCTTTATAAGCAGACATTTTTAGAACTGCTACAAGTATAGGTGTTATGATAGTTGCGGCAGAAAGTCCAACAAGTCCAACACCAGCCCCAGCTAAAAGCCCTGCAATTATAAATACTATAATAGCCAAAAAATCACCTTCTTTTGTAAGTTATATAAATACTGTCACTATGAAATTATACTCTTAATTAGTGAAAATTTCTTTCAAAATAAATTTTTACTAATTAAATGTATATACAAAATAGTCGATAATAAAATAAGTTTTATATAAAAATACATAGTATATAAAATGAACAATTGATATGTAAAAATAATCCAAACAATGTATAATTAAGTAGAAAAAGTAAGACTTCAGGGGGAATAATGATAAATATAGCAATATGCGATGATAATATGCACCAGCGTAATATTATGAAGAAGTACATAGGCGAGATAACTACGGATAAAAAGTATAAAATATTGGAGTTTGAATCAGGGGAAGCATTGATGGATAATTTCCCAGAGGATGTATCAATAATATTTTTAGATATTCAAATGAAAGAAGTTAATGGTATGGAAGTAGCAAGGTGGATTAGAACTTTTAATAATGATGTAGAGATAATTTTCATTACAGGATTAATTGATTATGTTCAGGAAGGATATGAGGTTAGAGCTTATAGATACTTGTTAAAACCAGTAGTTTTTGAGGAGCTAAAGAAACATCTTACGACTTGCTTAGATGAAATACAAAAAGATGAAGAGGATGATGAGGAGTCCCTTCATGTAAGTACAAAAGTTCAGACATATAGGATTCCAATTAGAGAGATAAAGTATATAGAAGTATATAGAAAAAGTATTACTATTTTTACAGATTCTAAAGATTACAATGTGAATTTGAGTTTAGAAAAAGTAGAGGTTGAATTAAAAGAACATAAGTTTTTTAGATGTCACAAAAGTTATTTAGTAAATATGAGTAAGATAGTTAAGATTACAGCAACAACAGTAATACTTGAAAATGGGGAAGTTCCATTGAGTCGGTATAGGGTAAAGGAACTAAAAGAAGAGTTAGCAAAAGTATTGGGTGATATTATATGCTAGGTTTTGATCCTTGGGATTTTGTTTTGATTCTAGGGTCAACAATAGCAGATTGGTTAATTTATGATTTTATTTTGAAAGAAGTAAGTCCTGTTAGAGTAGAAAAAAAAACAAAAACAACATTTCTAATTGGGATAATTACATATATCATTTTTTGTAACTTAGCAGTTGTAAATATAAATTTTAAATTGTTTTCAGGAATTATAATTAGTATTTTTTATTATTTTTATATTTATGATATAAACCAAAAAAAAGGGGTTATAATTCCATTAATATTTTGGATGCTATTTCTAGCATCTGATTTAATAGGTTCAAGTATTATCTCTTTTGCATATAAGCTTAATAGTATGGATTGTTTACTAAATAATAATAGTATAAAGTTACAACTTATTGTTTTAACAAAGGTTTTATTATTTCTAACAATACCAATAATGAAGTGTATTAAGTTAGTTAGAGAGTTAACTTATAAAGAAATTCTATGTGTTATGACTCCTATTATGTGTAATATTTTAAGTATGTTGCTAATAGGGACTTATGCATTTAACAATAGCAAAAATACTATGGGAGAATATTTTAGTGTTTTTAGTTTATCAATTTTATTATTAGGGTCAAATATTTCACTTATATTTATTATTTTTAATTTTATAAAATCGACTAAAGTAAAAACTGAGAATAAAATGATTAAAGAAAATTTAGAGTTGCAATTAAATCACTATGTCCAATATAAAGAAGTAGAAAATAAGATTAGAAAAATGTATCACGATATTAATAATCATATTAGCTGTCTTGATTCTTTATATGGAGAAAATGAAGAAGCAAGTAAATATATAGATGGAATAAAAAATGAAATAAAGGATTATAGTACTCATTTTAAAACCCAAAATCCTATATTAGATGCAATATTATATGAGAAAAATATTGTATGTCAAAAGGAAAAAATAGCATTTAATGTAGATGTAGATTTTAGTAAGTGTAATTTTATAGAGAGCATAGATGTTTGTACTATATTTTCAAATATTCTAGATAATTCAATAGAGGCTTGTTTAAAGATGAACAAGCAATCTAAAAGATATATTTATATAAAGGGAACTGTTGTTAAGGGGTTTTATATTATTAAATGTGAAAATTCTAAAGTAAATAGAATAGAAATTGAAGAAGATGAAATTATTACAAGCAAAGAAGATAATTTCAAACATGGAATTGGGCTAACTAATATACTAGGTGCAATCAATAAATATGAGGGTGAAATGACAACTGATTATACTAAAACAGTTTTTAAATTAGTGATTTTGATACCTTTAAATTAAAAAAAGTGACAGTTGTACCCATAAAACGACCAGATAGGCAAAAACTATTGATTGGAATAAATTAACATGTTATTCTTAGTTCATAGAAAAGTTGAGGTGAGGAAATGATTCAATCTTATGCAAACAAGCTAACACTTTTTCTAATGAAAAGTGAAACAATAGATAAAGAGGAAGAAGAAATTTACCAATATGGCTTTGAAGTACTAATAGCATTTTTAGTTAATATTATTGCTATATTAGGTGTTGCTTCAATATTTGGAAAGTTTACACAAACAATAGCTTTTCTTATATGTTATTGCTGTTTAAGACAATATGCAGGAGGATTCCATGCTAGTAATTATAAGAAATGTCTTCTATTATTTATATGTCTTTATACAAGCAATATAGTAATTTTAGAAACTCTTATGAGTTATGGTTTAAGAAACTTAATTTTTATAATAAGTGTTATTAGTTATATTGGTATTTGTCTAATAGGACCTATGGAGTCTGAAAACAATGAATTAGATGAAGATCAATTAATAAAATATAAAAAAATAACAAGATGTATAGCATCTATAATTTTATTAGTTTCAATTTTAATATATGGTTCTATATATTCAATTTATATAGGTTCAGCATTAATTTTGACATCAATAATGTTAGTTTTAGAATTAAAGAGAAAGAAGGGGTAAAAAATGAATAAATTTATAGCAAATATCGTAAGTAACCTTGGGAAAGCAGCTTTTAAATCAGCAGAATTATCAGCTAATACAACATGCACATGGATATCACACCAACCAAAAACACCAAAGAACTTAAAAAAATATACAAAGAAATAATTAAATTCGACATTAATTATTGAAATCTGAATATCCCTATAATATAATTTTTTACCATGAATTTTATATAGGGATATTTTTTTATAAAATAAATGGGTAAATTGATTAGAAAACTATAAGATAGAATATCTTATTTATATAAAATAAAAAATGAAAGTAGTAAGGGGGCTTAGAAATGGAAGGTTTAACTGTAAGGAGAGAGCTTTTTATATCATTAGCAGCATTAGTTTTTTTAGCTTGTTTTGGTATTATAGTTATAACACAAATATTATGATTTTTTTCAGAAGAGGGTCTTTTTTTGAATTAGCAGTAGATGTTAGTTTTAAAAAGGACCTTTTTATTTTTCTAGGAAATGATTTTTTGATAAAGAAAATATTAAACATGTGATATTTTGAAAAATAGGGGGAGGTATGAAAAAACAAATAGAGACGAATGATTATAGTAATACATTCGTCTCTATTTATAATTCTTTCTACTCAAAGATGAGTAAGGATTGAAATATTATTTTGTATAATATTTAATTAAAATCTATTGAATAAACTAACTATTATAAATAGTAGTTATGACTATTTATATCATTTTAATTAGTTTGCATAACACCTTGGGCGTTAAAGAAGTAAGTTTTACCATCAATTGTCTTAGAGCCTTTTACCATAGCGCCATTTGATGGATTAAAGTAATAACTTGCTCCCCATTCTTCGATCCAACCTTTTAACATTACATTATCTGGATTGAAAACATGGTATGAACCATTTATTACTTCCCATTTTCTTTGAAGTATTCCAGCACTATTGAATATATAAGTTGCATTATCTATTATATGTGTTCCTACCACTTTTACGCCATTTGATCCTAAATAGAATGTTTGGCCATTTGATTGTTTAAGCCATTCATTTCTTCTCATTGCTCCATCATTATTGAAGTAATACCATGAGTCCCATTGTTCAATCCATCCTGTTAACATCGTA
>NZ_CAMQZG010000016.1 GCF_947039605.1 uncultured Clostridium sp. | reverse complement strand
AAGTCCTATTCAAGCATTCTTTGAGGAAGTGTTGCAGTTAACTTGACAATCTATCGATAGAAAAAACATTGCTATAGTTTTAAGTTACCCAAAAGCTTCTTTATATAAAAACTCTGAGTTAAAAGCATTTATTTCATTAGATCCTAATCTCTCAATTTCAGAAATTTTAAATCACTATAATCTACGTTGGGATATAGAACCTTTCTTCAGAGAATGTAAAGCTAAGCTTGGTTTAAATGGATATCAAATACGAAAAACAAAATCTATTAAACGTTATTTATTGATAATGCTTCTAAACTATACCTATTGCAAACTAAAATCTAAATTTCTAAATCATTTTAATGTTGGATTTAAAAAAGTGAAAAATGAATTAGAAAAAGAAAAGGTACAAACTATCTTTAATGCGACTAAAAACGGGATTTCGTTAAACGAAATTTTCAAATTATTAAAGATAGCTTAAGAGAGGTCATATATAACTGTAAAATTATTCAAGTAAAAATGCACTATTATAGGTAATTATACTACAAAGGAAATTTATGTAATCACCAATCTAATAGCTATGGCTTAAATACCCAAACTATCTTCTTAGCCTATAAATTTAAGGTATTTTCATTTTTTTCTAAGTTGTGACTTTATACCTTATAAACTCACAACTTAGCTTTTGTTATTGAAACAAATCTTCAATTTCTTTTATACACTTTTCATAATCTAAAAACTTTTGTTTTTCCTCACTTTTCTGTTCATAAAATCCAACTAAACTTCTATCCTTTAAAATCATTTTCATAGAATTCTCTATTCCATCAATAGAATTTTCGCATATAAGTCCATACTTTCCATTCTCTAATATTTCCTTAGGTCCATTCACATTTGTAGATAAGATCGCTTTTCCTAATATAATAGATTCTACTACAACTAAAGAATATCCCTCAGATCTAGATGAACAAATAAAAGCATCTGCTGCTTTTATATAAGGATAAGGATTTTTTTTAAATCCCATTAGTTCAACACTCTTACCAATACCTAACTGAAATACCTGTTTTTCTATTTCACGTCTCCTTAAACCTTCACCTAAAATAATAAGTTTATGAGGATATTTTTTCACAATTCTACTATGAGCTTCTATAAGCCTATCGAACCCTTTCTGTTGATCTAGTCTACCAACTGAAATAAATGTAAACTCTTCAAACTTAATAACTTGCTCATTTGCTTTTCTATAAACATCATCAGCAATTACTGGATTATAAATTATTTTTTGTTTTGTTTTTATATTTTTGAATAATTTATTAAATTGACCTTTAGAATCATTTGATACAAAAATAATTTCATTAAATTTGTTATAACACTCACTCTCTTCATTTTTTTTAAACATATGATTTGTCCAATGTTTGCTAAAAATATCACAATGGACCCATGCAATTTTTTTACTTCCTTTGTTGTTTGAATTTGCTACAAATTTTGTTGCCCAGCCTTCCATAAAAGCTATCTCTATATCAAAATTTTCTTTTACAAATAATTTATAAAAAAAATTCGGGAAAATATAGAATAATTTATACCAAATTCTCCAAGACCCTTTTAATTTATCACTCATACTTATCAACTTAACATTAGTAGGAATAGATTTTAAATAAACGCCTTCTTTTTTAAAAAGTACTACTGTTACTTCAAATTTTTCTATATCTATATTATTTATTATATCTATTAAAACTTTTTCTGCACCGCCACCAGAAAGATTAGGCATTACAAACATTATTTTTTCCATACTATTCAATTTCCCCTTAAATTTTTTTATATTTGTTTTTTTTCAAAATATATTTTTTAATTTCTATCACTAATAAAGCTTGAATTAATAATGCCACTATTACACCATTTAAATGAAAATTAATTATCATAAAGAAAAGTAATGGTAGATATATAGCATTTACAATTAATATTATTCTTACATTTAGTTTCACATATCCTAATGCAACAAATAAATCGTGTATACTTCTTGATGAACTTGTATAAACAATAAAAATTAAATATATAATAAAAGCTAAAAAATAAACCATATAATCTTTTATAAATATACTCATCCAAAAATTATATGTTAGAATTAAGATTAGACTAAAAATACTACCTGTTATTGCTATATTTTTAAATAATTTTCTATATAATTCAATAGCACCTTCATTTTCACCTTTTGCTATTCTTTTATTCATCTCTGGATATATTATTTGTGATAATGGCCCTTCTATTTTTAATATAATCCCACCAATTTTAGTTAATATATTATAAACACCAACATCTGAAAAACCTAAATATTTATTTAAAATAAATGTTGTTATTTGCTCTACCGGTATATCTAAAGTTGTATATAAACTGCTATATACATTAAACATAAAGTATTCTTTATCAAATTTAACTTTAACTTTATAAAAATTCAATATTTTTTTTTCTTTTAAAACATATAATCCTTGAATTATAACTGAAAGGTTTGTTATAATCGCAAATATAAACTCAACTGCAAAAAAATATTCAAATTTAAATTTCATAAAAAATGCTACTAAATAAAAAATAAATTTTATAAAAACTATAACAACATTTATTCTAACCATATCATTAAATCTATCATATACTCTTATTATCCCTGTAGCAGTTCCTGTTCCAGTAAACAATATTGCTATTATATATAAACAAATATAAGGCTTTAAATATATCGGCCACCCCATCATTTTGAATATAATTCCCATTAATACATAAGAAAAAATAAAGGCAAAAATAACTGATATTATATCCAATATGAATGAAAATTTTATATATTCCTTTGTTTTTTGAATATCATTATTATGTATTGTTACTGTTAAGTATTTTATTAAAGCTTCAAATGACTTAAATGAAAATATTCCTGTAAAAAGACCAATATATGCTTGTATCATAAGTATTGTACCATTTTCTTTTATTCCTATTATATTTATCATTATTGTAAGATTTATTAATGATAATGCACTTCCAAATCCACTTCCAAATAAAAGAACTATAAAACTTTTTCCTAAATGATTATTTTTTAAATTATTTAACTTATCTTTTATCATATCTACTTTTAAATTTCTCCTTTGCATCGCTTTAATAATTAGTACATTTTAATACCTAAAACTAATATAACTAGTGAATATATGATAAATCCTATTATCCTCATATATTGATTCTCTATTAAGCATATAAAATCTATTATAACTGCATACATAAATACTTGGAAATAATATGCTATTCTACTCATAAAGCCATATTTATAAAATCCTATATACATAATAAAAAATATAATTCCCATAAATAAATTAAATTTTTGATATTCATTTTTAAATTTTATTTTTTTAATACTAATTATAATTATATAAGTTATCATAATTACTAAAAATAATATTAATAATAATCCAAATTTATTTCTATCTACCATACCTTGAGTATTAGTATAAGCTATAAGTTTCATATTTATATAATTTATTTGTATCACTAAATATCCACTAATTATTAGGCCTGCTACACCTAAAATTTTATATCTTGTTTTAAACTTTCCTACTAAAAATATATATAAGAAACATGCACCTAAATATATCGGTGCTGTAGCATGTAAGAAACTTGTTAGAATAATTAATATAGTAAATTTTATATATTTCTTCTCAAAGAAAATTTTTATAGAGAATAAACAAATAGCTATAGCCGTAAATTGTCTTATAATTATACTTGCTGGAAGTATTGTATTTGCAAAAACAAGTAATACAATAAACATATACTCTCTCTTTATTTTAGCCATATATTTTAATCCTAAAGTAAAAAATGTTGCCATAATAACATAATAAACCATAAATACAACATTAAAATTTATTCCTACAACTTGATACATATACTTATTTAAAATCATAAACCCTTTTTCATATACAAATCTATGCATTCCAAGTCCAGTATCTACATAATACTCTATATATCTTTGTCTATCAGGTGATACGAGTCCCTGTACACTTAAAAAATAAAGTAATGCAAAAAATACTATAACCCACCAAATTTTATCTAATAATATTGAGTTTATTAGATAAATAATTAAACTAAATATTATAATAGCAAAAAATATATATATTTCCATTATGCTCCCCTAGTTTTAACCTTTTTTAATATATGTATAACTCTTTCAAATCCTACTGTATTTTGTATAATATAAAAGATTTTATGTTTCAGCTCTGTTGAATCTTTTAATAAAAACTTATTATCTTTTATCATATTACTTAACTTTTTCAACTGCTCTGAATCAGAATTTATTGAATACCTTAT
Organism: uncultured Clostridium sp.; assembly: GCF_947039605.1. GTDB lineage: Bacteria > Bacillota > Clostridia > Clostridiales > Clostridiaceae > Sarcina. The sequence continues at coordinate 70,451 of NZ_CAMQZG010000016.1, read as the reverse complement.
TGTTGTGAAAAAAACTTTACTTAATCGTTTCATAACTATTGAATAGAATTCTTCATTATATTTAGATTTTCGTATATATTCTTCTAAATCAATTATTATTTTAGCCGTATGAATTGTACTTTTAATTTTTCTTGAATTCATTATTGAACCTAATCTTGAAATTCTATAACAATACCATTTTAAATTCATATAATCAAAACTATTCATATTTAGAATAATTCTTGTTGTATAATCAACATCCTCATGAAGATATCCCTCTTTAAAAATTATATTATTCTGAGTTAAAAATTCTTTTTTTACTATAAATTTCCAGGCCGTCCATATACACTCTGGACTAAAAAATATTTGTTTTTTAATATCATTTATTTTTTGATTTTTGTTTATATCAAATTTAACCTGTCCAACTTCTACTTCATCACAAATTTCATAATAATCACTCATAAAAACATCAATATCTTTTAAATTAATAGTCTCTATAATTTGATCTATACTATTAGTTAATAAATAATCATCACTATCTAAAAATAATATATATTTTCCATTAGCATTTTTTACACCTTCATTTCTAGCTGATGATAATCCCCCATTCATTTTATTTATCAACTTTATTTGACTGAATTTTTTTTCGTATTTTTCACATATTCCCTTACTTCTATCAGTTGAACCATCATTAATCAATAATACTTCATACTCTTTTGATTCTGATAATATACTTTTTATACAATTATCTAGGTAACTTTCTACATTATATACTGGAACTACTATACTAAGTAACATTTAAAGTCCTCCCTATAATATTAATCACTTGGAAATTTTTAATATATAACAAATTAATCATAAAGTATCTTATAAACTTAATTTATTATATATTATTATTTTCCTAAATAATCTTTACGTCCTTTAACCATAAAATCTATGACTTGTTTTACTGAAAATTTATCTTTAAATTCATTCTTCCCTCTTATCGCCATTAAAGGTATTAATAAAAGTGAATTATATTTTCCCATTGCTGAAAAAAGTGCACCCTTATCAAAATAATATTTTTTATTAAATCCAGTAAACCAACTTGACTCTTCTTGCTTTACATCAGCTATTTTTTTTGTACATGCATATATTTTTAATCCATATTTTAAGCAATCATTCAAAAATATACTATCTTCTCCAGATCCATATCTAGCACCACCACCAAACATTAATGAGAAAAATATATTATTTTTTAAAATTGATTCTCTTCTAAATGCTACCCTACAAGCTCCATACTTCATAAAATTTAATTTGTTTACAATATGATTTCTAGTTTCCTCATAGCAAGGTCTATCAGGATTAAGGCTTTCTATACTAAATAATATTATGTCAGCATCTGGTCTTTTTTTAAATTCATCAAAAACTATTTTTTCATAATTATCTACATAAATCATATCTTCATCCGCTATAAGACATATATCTGCCGTTGCATTTATTATTGCTAAATTTCTACTTCTTCCGACTCCTCTATTATCACTTCTGATAAATTTTATTTCTTGACCATAATTATTTATATAGCTTGTTTCATTTTTATCTTCTTGACTCACTACAACTGCTCCTGTTTTAATCTTCATTTCTTTAATTAAACTAGGAGTACTACTCATCGATGCTACTAAAATTTCTATCTTCAAATTAACCCTCCACAAAGTATCTTATAAATTTGATATTCTAATCATATCTCCAAGAATTCGCTCTCCCTCTACACTGTAATCTGTATCTAATGCTGCACATGGCGTAAATGTCATTTCACCAAGTATAGGTCCACTTTTAGTATCATAAAAATCCATTCTTACAAAAGGGAAGCCTTTACTTAATATTTCACTATATTTAATCATAGCCTCAAAACTTTTAGGTTTTGGAGTATACTCAGCATCATTATTACACCAATCTATAGTTTTCCAATTTTTATCATAATAATGATATTGTGCTTTTCCTTGTCCACTTTTTCTATCTTTGCATATCATAGTACAATATGGCTTTCCATCAAAACAAAAAATCTTATAATCTTCTAATGTATGCTCATTACTTCCTTCTATAAACTTTTCTACTATTATTTTAGGTTCCATTTTTCCATAATGAACTTCTCCCCAAACAAGAGCATAATTTGTTTTTAACCATTTAACTAAAAGTTTATTTGTTTTCTCGATATCTAACATTTCTTTATTTGTACATATTATATTAAACCCACACCCATGAGTGCCTTTTAAAACAAATTTTCCAGGCAACTTATTATAATCTATTTCGCTAACATTACGGTAAACTCCATATACTTCATTCAAAACTGATTCGCATCCCTTAGATTTAACATATGAGTGCATATCATATTTATCTCCACATTGTGCAACTAAAGGATTATTATAATTAAATTTCAACCATTGTAATTTCTCATTAAAACCCTTTGGATTTTTCAAATCTAAAGGCTTACCAAATTTTATCTTATATAGTATCTTACTCAAAGTTATAGGACTAACTTTAGCTATCATTTTTGTGCAACCCAATCCTACTTTTTTCATATTTTTATTCATATATATTCCTCTCTTTAAAGTTTAATAAATTATTATCTACCTACAGATTGATATAGAATCCCCTCTTTTTCCATTTCTTTAATATTAAAACAATTTCTACCATCAAATATTGCTGGTTTACTCATATTCTCTTTAAAATCTTGAATTTTTAGATTTTTAATATCATTCCATTCTGTAAATATAAATACCATATCTACACCATTTATAGCCTCAATAGCACTCTTTGCATATGAAATCTCTATTGGATATATTTTTTTAAAATTATCCATTCCAACTGGATCATAAACTATAATTGCTGCACCTTCATCAAGTAATCTTCTAACATTAGGTATCGATGGCGCCTCTCTTAAATCATCTGTACCTGGTTTAAATGTTAATCCAAGTATCGCAACTTTTTTTCCTTTAAAACCATCCATAATTCGTTTAGCTCTTCTAAACATTTTATATTTTTGAGTTTCATTCACCTCTATTGCAGCCTTAATAGTCTTTATTTCATAACCATTATCATTTGCAAGCCAATGCAATGCTTTAGTATCTTTTGGAAAACATGACCCACCATATCCAAGGCCTGCGCTTAAAAATTTATTACCTATTCTCGGATCATAGCCCATACCTTCAGTTACCTGTTCTATATTTGCTCCAACGATTTCACATAAGTTTGCAACTTCATTAATATATGATATTTTCAATGCTAAAAAGTCATTTGAAGCATATTTAATCATCTCTGCACTTCTTCTATTCGTGACAACTATTGGTTGTTTAAACTCACTATATATTTGAGTTAATATATTCTCTGCATTTTTTGATTCTATACCAATAACAATTCTACTAGCTTTTAGGGTATCTCTAACAGCACTTCCCTGTGCTAAAAACTCTGGATTTGATGCAACTTCTATATTTATTCCAGCCTTAACATTTTCATTTAAAAATTCTTCAACTCTATCATTTGTTCCAATCGGAACAGTTGATTTTATTACTACTAAACAGTCATTTTTTAAATTTTCAGCTACTTGTTTGCAAACACCAAAAACATAATCTAAATTTGCTGATCCATCTTCTCTCTCAGGTGTTCCAACGCCTATGAAAACTACATTAGCATCCTTATAAGCATCCTTATAATCCGTTGTAAAAAATAACTTATTTTCTTTTTGATTCTTCTGTAATAACTCCTCTAAATCATTTTCATATATAGGCGATTTACCACTTTTAAGAACTTCTATTTTCTCTTCATTAAGATCAACACAAGTAACATTATTTCCAACCTCTGCAAGGCATACTCCTGTTACTAGACCCACATATCCTGTTCCTGCAACTACTATTTTCATAACTACTACTCCTCCTCTTAAATTCTTTTTACAACAGCATTATATGAATAAAGCATAAAATACTTCATTGCTACAAATAAATTCAAATGTTCTATTTCTCTATATACATACCAGATTTTTTTTGCTGCTTTTATTTTATTTCTTGAAACAGAATTTTTAACAATTCTATATTTCGTTAAACACTCAGCTATTCCATATGCATTATTGCCTTCTCTTAAAATTTTCAACCAAGTTGCTCCATCTTGTCTGCTTCTTATATTAGGCATTTTAACATCACCTATTATTTCTCTATCAATAACAACTGTTGAACATCCTATTATTGTATTTCCTAGTAAGTATTTATAGTCAATAATATCATGAACTTTCATTATCTTATTTAAAGATTGACCACTCTCATCCATAAGACTGTACTCTGTAAATGTAAATCCTACTCGCTTTTCTTTCATGAATTTCAATTGCTTATCTAATTTTTCTTTATTCCAAATATCATCACTATCTAAAAATGCAATATAACGTCCCTTTGCAGTAGCAAGCCCTATATTCCTTGCTACTGCTGCACCACTATTTTTTTCAAGTTTAATATACTTAATCCTATTATCTACTGTATATTTTTTAATTATCTCTGGACTCTCATCAACTGAACAATCATCAACTAAAATCAATTCCCATTTTTTATATGTTTGGATCATTATTGAATCTATTGACTCTGCAATAAATTCTGATGCATTATACACTGGCATAACAATAGAAATCAAATCTTTCGTTTGATTATCAAATTTCATTTTTGTCACTCCCATCATTTTTAATATACTATTCCTTCTCGTTTTGCAACTTTAAAAATAGTTCTATATAAAATTTTTATATCTTTAATTTTGCTCTTATCATGCATATAAACCTCATCTAAAAAAACTTTTTGCTCTACAGATAAATCATCTCTACCATTTATCTGGGCTAAACCTGTTATACCTGGTAATATACTGTGGATATCTTTTTCTTTCCTCAACTCTATTAACTTCTTTTCTTTTCCTATAATAGGTCTTGGTCCAACTAGGCTCATATCTCCCTTTATAACATTAAAAAGTTGTGGTATTTCATCTAAACTTGCTTTTCTTAAAAAACTACCTATAGTTGTTAAATAATCGCTACTATTTTGACCTAAATCTTTAGTTGCAACATTTGGAGTGTTAGTTTTCATAGTTCTAAACTTATATATTTCAAACTCCTCATTATACCTACCTACTCTTTTTTGTTTAAATATTATTGGACCCTTTGATGTCACCTTTACTGCAATAACAACTAAAACTATTATTGGGATAAGAAGCATACTTAATATTAAACTTATACTAAAATCAAATATTCTTTTCATTTTCTCTCCCTCAAATTTTCATTATTTTTAAATATGAACTTTTTTCTAACTTCATTTATGTCTTTTAAAAAAATATAAATTTCTTTTTTTTGATTTCTATTTTTCTACCATAAAATTTCACTACTTTATTATCTAACATATCTTGAGCATTTTTAGTCCCTTCTTTTATGAAATTAGGTCTTACCTTTTCTAACTCTATTTTATATTTACTAATATCACTAGTTCTTCTACCCATTCCATGAGCATCTGATCCAAAAAAGTTATAAATTCCATTTTTCAAAAATTTTTCTGCTAAAATTTTAGCCTCTTTTCCAAAACCTCCAACTATACTTCCTACATTTATCTGAAATAAATACCCCTCTTCTATAAATTTATTTATCATTTCCGGTTTTTTTTGAAATTCAATATATCTCTCTGGATGAGCTATTATAGGTACTATCCCTCTAACTTTCAACTCATATAAAGTATCTATTATATCTTTATCTATATGTACCATATCAAATTCAATAAGCATATATCTTGAATTATTAATAGTGCCAATTTCTCCAGACTCTAGATATTCAAGTATAGATTTAGTAAAATAGACTTCTTGGCCTACATATATATCTATATTAATATTATTTTCTTTAACATATTTTTTAACTTCCTCAGCACACTTTAATACTTCATTCCTAGCTATAGTAAATTTCCCTCTATAATAATGTGGTGTTAAAACAATTTTACTTGTCCCATTTTCTTCTGCCATTCTTAACATTTCTATTGATGTTTTTTTATCTTTTGCGCCATCATCGATCCCTGGGATTATATGACTATGAATATCTATCATTTTGAACCTCTCAAACTTTTATTAATGTTTTGATCTCTTTTTTCTTGTTTTTTCTACTTCTCCATAGTAATATTTATTCTTATTTTCTTTCTTACTAACTCCATGTAAAATAGTCCCAATTACATTAGCCGAAACTCTTTCTAAATTTTTTTTCGCCTGAAGTATATCATCCTTCTTCGTTTTATTTGCTCTAACTACAAATACTACTCCATCTACCATAGATGACAATATTTGAGCATCTGTAACACTTAATAATGGTGGTGTATCAATTATAATATAATCATAAAATTCTTTTAACTTTTCAATAAGCTTTCGCATAGTTCTAGAACCTAAAAGTTCAGAAGGATTTGGTGGTATTTTACCCGCTGTTAAAATATCAATATTTTCACTGTATTCTTGTACACATTCGTGAAATTTACTTCTACCAACAATTACCTCACTCAATCCACTATTATTACTTAATTTGAATTTTTTATGTATAGTTGGCCTTCTCAAATCACAATCTATTATTATTACTTTTTTATTATCTTGTGCTAATGAGATTAATAAATTTCCCGCTGTTGTTGATTTTCCTTCTTTTGGGTTACTGCTTGTAACAAGTATAACTTCTAATTTTTTCTCATAAGAAGAATACTGTATATTTGTTCTTAATGTTTTATACTCCTCCGTTATTAATGACTTTGGTTCTTTTTCTACTATAAACATATTATATTCCTCCTATAATTCATCAATATATTGAATACTTCCTATAACAGGATATCCCAATAAAGCTTCTAATTCATCTTTGTTTTTAATTGTATTATCTAAATATTCTAATAGTAATGCAATTGCTATACCTATTAAAAGACCCACTATTCCTCCAATCACTATATTTAATTTTTTATTAGGACTAACTGAATTTTGAGGAACCTGCGCATTTTCTATAATTTGTACATTCCCATTTGGTATAATTTCACTTGATTGATTTATAAACACATTAGTAATTGCAGTTATTATTGGTACAACCTCTGCTTTATTCTCACTTTCATATGTTATATCTAATATTTGTGTATTTATGCTAGGTATAACCTTAAGATTTTCAAGTGTTTTATTAACATCTTCTACTGTATTAGGTTGATTTATAACCCTTAAAGCTTGTGAAACTAAATCCTTTGTACCTATTACTTGTGCATAAGTTTTCATAAGATTTTGATACATATTTACTTCATTATTATCATATAGATTGGACTCTCCCACTGTAATTTTTTTTCCGATAAATACTTTAACTTCAGTTTCATATTTAGGCTTTATTATAAAAAAGCTTAATATAGCTGCAATTAAAATACCAGCCACCATCACACTAATTATCATTATCCATCTTTTTTTCAATGCATATATTATATCTTCAATTTTTATCGATTCTTTATTCATTCTACCTCCAATATAATTCTTTTTTTAATTTCCATCTATCAGAATACCATACTTATAATCACTTAACAATAATTATATAATATTAACTATTTGTTCAATTTTTTAACTAATTTTCTCCACTTCTATTATAATTTTTTGATTTTTTTATAAAATTAATCAAATAAATAATTTTTTTATCTATTCGTATAAATTAGATGCTCTTAAATACCCTCAATTTTCATAACTTTTTCAAATTAAAACTTATATGCTATTCATAAAATAAATATAAATTTGAATAATTTAAATAATTCACAAAAAAACAAGAACCATATCTAATACCAATATCATTAAATTAAGGAATGTTAGAATATGAATAGGTTACAATAAATTGAACATAAAATATTCGGACATGATATAATATCATGAAAAAAAACGGTAAATCTGTGTAAAGACTCTGATATGATACAATCTTTTAGTAAAAAGGAATCTCCGTATGATAACGCCTGTATTGAATCATTCCACGCAATTATAAAAAAAGAAGAAGTTTATAGAAATCTGATATAACAGTAAAAGACCATATTCAACACTAGATTATAAAACTCCAAATGAAGTAGAACTACTAGCAAGGAATATAGTCTAGAAAAAAAATCATTTTTTTGTCCAAGATATTGATGTAAGTCCATACTGATATTATTTATTCTATTGAACTGCCAAAATATATTTCACTTGATTTACACTCTACTAATTCTGCTACTTACAGAAATCAATACGAAACAAAGTATAATTCTGGCTTATATATTCTCTTTTTCTAATTTAATTAACTCATTATTTGCTTTTTCTAAATTTATATATTCACCAACAAGTTCTAAAAATTCTTTATTCTCCTCTTCTGTTCCCATACTCACTCTAATATAACCTTCACACCCTAAAAGATATCCTGGTCTTATTATAAATCCTTTAGATAACAAGAAATTAGCTAATTTTTTATCATCTCCATTTACTTTAAACAAAATGAAATTAGCTTGTGACTTAATATATTCAAGACCTAAAATTTCTAATCCCTTATATAATTTATCTCTTTCAATATGATTATACATTATAACTGTGCAAAGAAACTCACTATCTTTAAGTGCTGAAACTGCTGCTCTTTGAGCATATAAATTAACTTCAAATGGGTTTATAACTCTATTAAAATACTCCACAAGCTCTTTATCTGCTATCCCATAACCTACTCTAAGAGATGCAAGACCATATGCCTTTGAAAATGTTCTAAGAATTAGAAAATTTTTTCTATTTTTTCTTATTTCTAAACTATCTGGAAATGCTGGTTCTGTAACATACTCTATATATGCCTCATCCATAACAACTAAAACATTACTTGGTATTCTTCCTAGTGCCCTTTTAAACTCCTCATGTGTAAAAATAGTTCCTGTTGGATTATTAGGATTACAAAACCATATAACCTTTGTTTTTTCTGTTATAGCCGCAACCATTTTACTTAAATCTAACTTCATATTTTTCAAAGGAACTTTAACTACTTTTGCGCCCATAAGTTTTGTGTAGTTTTCATAAAGTGGAAAAGTTAAATCTGCTATTATAGATTCATCACCACTTGAAAGAATTGTATTACAAATAACTTTTATAAGTGAACTAGAGCCTCCACCTAAAAATATTTCTTCTGTATCTACCTTTAATTTTTCTGCTAAAACCTTTAATAATTCATGATTGCTTGCATCTGGGTATAAATAAGTTTCATCAACTAACCCTTTCAAAGTTTCTTTAACTTTTTCTGAGCATCCTAATGGATTTTCATTTGATGCCATTTTTACTACCTTTGAAAGACCAAGTTCTCTTTTCACCTCACCAATAGGCTTTCCTGCTATATACTTTGCCACATCATTAATTTCTTCCCTTACTTTAAAACTCATTTTTTAGCCCCCTTGTTTTTCTTGCTTTAATATTTATATAAAAAAATATCCCTATATATTCAAAATATATAAGGATACTTTAATGTCTTTGTTTACTTGTCTTTTCCTATTATTCTAACTTCTGTATGTAATTCAACGTCAAAATTTACTTTTACAGTATCTTGAACATGTTTAATAACAGCTAAAATATCACTTGCTGAAGCTCCACCTTTGTTTATAACAAATCCTGAGTGCTTCTCTGAAACACAAGCATTCCCAATAGTATAACCTTTAAGTCCTGAATCTTGTATAAGCTTTCCAGCAAAATACCCCTCAGGTCTTTTAAATGTACTTCCAGCAGAAGCATATTCTAAAGGTTGCTTATCTTCTCTTTTATGAGTTAGATCATCAACTCTATCAGCAATTACTTCTTTTGTGCCTTTTTCAAGACTAATTGTTGCTGTAAGAACTATATACCCATGTGTCATAACTGCTGAAGTTCTATAGCCAAGTTCTAATTGATCTTTGTGTAATGTTATTACATTACCATCTTTATCTAAAACTTCTGCCTCTTCCATTATAAATGACATCTCACCATTATAAGCTCCTGCATTCATAAATACAGCTCCACCTATAGTTCCAGGTATTCCACACGCAAACTCTGCTCCTGTTAAAGAGTGCTTAACTGCAAGCTTTGATACATCTGCAAGCATAGCTCCACAATCTGCTTTTATTTTATTTTCATTAACTTCAATTTTTTTCATTTTTTCCAATTTAATAACAACTCCATCAATTCCACCATCTTTAACTAAGATGTTTGAACCATTTCCTATCACTATGTATGGAATGTTATTTTTTCTACAAATAGCAACAATCTTTGCTATTTCTTTAGCTGTTGATGGAGTTACTAATATATCTGCTGGTCCTCCAACTTTAAAACAAGTATGTTCTTTCATAAGAGCATCTACTATTACATTTTCTTGACCACAATATTCCACTAATATATCTTTAAAATCCTTGTACTGGTTCATGATACAACTCCCTCTTTTTTATTATCATTTTTTAGTATAAGTAATTATACCTGTCTTATCAAGTATTTAGGCTTTATTTTATAAATAATTTATATATTCTACTATTTATTTTTCTATTTTTGGATAGTTTTAAAAAATTTTACAATATTTTCAGCTGATATTTTATCTATTGATGGTGTATCTAAAAGTTCTTCAAAAGTAGCAATTTTAATTTTTTCTATGCTCCCAAATTTGATTAAAAGTTCTCTTCTTCTCTTTGGACCAACTTTTGGTATCTCCTCTAGCACCGAATTAAATGTAGTTTTATCCCTAAGTGACCTATGATAAGTAATTGCATACCTATGAACTTCATCTTGAACTCTAGTTATCATATGCATAAGTTTAGATGTTCGTCCCACAGAAATCTCTTCACCATTATAAATTATGCCTCTAGTCCTATGACTATCATCCTTAACAAGTCCACAAACTGGAATATTGATATTAAACTCCTTTAACACATCAATAGCTACATTAACCTGCCCTTTTCCACCATCCATCATTATAATATCTGGAAAAACACAAAACTTTCCTTTTGAATAATGAAGCTGTGCATCATTTATATTTTTAATTTCTACAAGACCTCGCTCAAATCTTCTACTTAAAACTTCTCTCATACTATCATAATCATTAGGTCCATAAACTGTTTTAATCTTAAATCTTCTATAATCTGAATTCTTAGATTTACCTTCTTCAAAAACAACCATTGTTCCAACTGAATCTACACCTTGTATATTAGAAATATCATAAGCCTCTATTCTATGAGGAATCATATCTAAATCTAATATAGTTTGAAGCTGTGCTAAGGCTAACTCATTGTTCTCTTTATCTTTTATGATTTTATCTCTAAACTGCTCTAACGTTGCCTTAGCATTATTCCATACCATATCTAAAGTTTCTTTCTTTTCCCCTTTTATAGGTACTTTTATATGAACTCTGCTCTCTCTTTTTTCTGATAAAAACTCTTCTAAAAGCTCCATATCCTCAATCTCTGATACATAAATATTTTTAGGTATCTGTGCTGTTCCACCATAAAAACTAAGCATAAACTCATGTATTATAGCACCTTTACTAACAGCTGCTGTATTATTTATCATAAAATGTTCTCTACCAAATATTTTTCCTTCTCTATGAAAAAATATTTGAATAGATGTATTTCTATCATCAGAATAAATATCAATATAGTCTTCATCCCCCACTTTAGGTGTTATAATCTTTTGTTTTTGAGATATTGTTTCAATAGCTTTAAGTCTATCTCTTAGTGTTGCCGCTTTTTCAAATTCTAAACTCTCTGCTGCAACTTCCATCTCACCTTTTATTTCACTAATTATTTTTTTGTTTTTACCAGCTAAAATATCAATTACTTCATCTATCATTTTCTTATACTCATCCTTGTAAATAAGACCATCCTCTGGTAATTCACAAAAATGCATTTGGAATCCATCATTAGCATCAATATACTCACCTGTTTCTTTACTAGGTTTTATAGATGTTCTAATTGGAAATAGCCTTCTAATTAGATACATAACTTCATTTACAGCATGAACATTTATATAAGGCCCAAAATACTTTGAACCATCTCTTATATATTTCCTAGTTATAAAAACCCTTGGATACTCTTCATTAACTGTAATTTTTATAAATGGATAATGTTTATCATCTTTTAAAAGAATATTATATTTCGGTTTAAACTTTTTAATTAAAGTACACTCTAAAAGTAATGCTTCTATTTCTGAATCCGTCACTATATATTCAAATTCAGAAATATTTGAAACCATCTTTTTCACTTTTTCAGGATGATTTTTTGAGTTTTGAAAATATTGTCTTACTCTATTTTTTAATATCTTTGCTTTTCCTACATAGATAACTTCACCAAGCGAATTTTTCATTTGATAAACTCCTGGCTTATCCGGTAATACTTTTAGTTGATGCACAAAATCAAACATATTTCATCCTCCCATTATAAAAATTCTTTTCTCTTTTATCGATTATACCAAAATTTTATTTAAAAATATAGAAAGGCTCCAATTTGAAGCCTTTCCTACTTTTTTTACTTATACTCCTACTTGAGTTAAGTAATTTTTAACTAACTTATATGCTATGCTAGCTCCGATTTTTGAACCTGCTCCACCATCAACAACTTTAACAGCTACTGCTATCTTAGGATTGTTTGCTGGTGCAAAACATACAAACCATGCGTTTGCGGCAACAAGTAGTTGCCCTTGTGCATTTTCTTTTTGTGCTGTACCTGTTTTTGAAGCAATTTTATAATCTGGGTTCATATAGTCCCAAACTCCTGAAGGCTCTCCTTCTCTTTGCTCAGTTACATATCTCATATCTTTTGTTATTGTAGCCGCATTCTGCGCACTTATAACTCTTTTCAACTCTTTAGGTGGGAAATTTTGTACAACTTCCCCTCTACTATTTATAATTTGATGAACCATAGTAGGTTCCATCATTACTCCACCATTAGCTATAGTTGAAACAACTAATGCCATTTGGAATGGAGTTGCTGTAGTAGCTCCTTGCCCAATAGCACTTTGTGCCATAGAACCTTTATCATAAGTTTGTAATGTAGGGAAATTACTAGTCCCTGTATAGAATCCATTTGTAGGAACTCCTTTATTGAAGCCATAAGCTTCAGCTGTACTTTTAAGCGCTGTATTTCCAAGTTCCATACCAATAGTACCAAATACAACATTACTTGAAACTGATAATGCCCTAGCAAGTGATATCTCACCAAAAGCTCTGAAATTTTCATTTGGAAGTGTATAATTTCCTATTTTAATACTTCCTTTATCATCAAATACTCTATTTTGAATTCCTGGAATATTTTCAAGAGCTGAACTTATTGTTACAGTCTTAAATACTGAACCAGGTGCTGTTGGGTCATGAGTTGCCTGATTAAGTAATGATTTATTAGGTTTTCCTATAGCTTCATCAGCTCCAACCTGTTTCATCTCAGCTGCTAAATCATTAGGATCAAATGTTGGTTTAGAAACCATAGCTAATATTGCCCCAGTTTTAGGCTCCATAGCTACTACCGCACCCTCATTATCTCCAAGTGCTTCCCATGCTACTTTTTGAAGTGGTGTATTAAGAGTTGTAATAATACTATTTCCTTTTTCTGGAGCTAGATTCTTACCTCTATTTGCAAAGGCTTTCTTTAATCCATAAGTTTTAATATACTCTGAAAGTGATAATCCATCATATGTAGTTAATTGTGTATTATAAATTGACTCCATACCTGTTGTACCATATCTTGTACTTGCATATCCTATCGCTGCAGAATATAAATCTCCATAAGGATAAATTCTCTTTTGATTAAATGCATCCACTCTTTCACTTTTTGCAATTGGTTGATTTTCCGCATCCAAAATACTACCTCTTACTACTTTACTAGCCTTAGTCATAGTAATAGCATTTGCTGGCATTTTGTTTATTTCTGGTGCTTTAAATAAATAGAAATATGTTATATATCCTATTAATCCTAATAATAATACTAAATAAACTCCCATGATAACTTTGATGTTTTTTCTTGGATTTTGTATTTTATCACTATTTTCTCCACCATTATTTATATCTTTATTTCCTGGTGTTGTTTCTTTTTTATTCGATTTGAACTTATCAAAGAACCCACCTTTATCTTTTCTATTAGTGTTTTTATTTTCATTATTATCAGCCATCTAGTTACTTCCCTCCTCTGATATCTTTTGTAAGCATCCTAGAGCAAAGAACATTGTAAGCATTGATGTTCCACCATAACTTACAAGTGGCAGTGTAATACCCGTAAGAGGTATTATTGTAAATATCCCACCTATTATAACTAGAACCTGTACTACTATAAGCGTACTAAATCCTACTCCACAAAGTCTCGCAAATTTATCTTCAGTACGAAGTGCAGCTCTCATCCCTCTATAGAATATTAAGAAGTATAAGAATAACATTCCTATTGAAAATATCATTCCAAATTCTTGACAAATAGCTGAATAGATAAAGTCAGTGTCAACAAACGGGATAAATCCTGTTATCCCTTGACCAAGACCTTGACCAAATGGTCCACCTGATGCAATTGAATAGAATCCTTGTACTATTTGATAACTTTGTGTTTGTGCATACTCCCAAACATTTAACCATATTACCACCCTCTCTTTTACGTGGGCGAATAAAAATGTTGCTACTACAGCTCCCAATATGAACAATATTAGTCCAACTATTATATACTTCTTATTTGAAGTTGCCATGTATAACATTGTTATTGATAATATAAAGAATAATAGTGCTGATCCAAGGTCACTCTGAAGTACCATAAATCCTATTGATAGCGCTACTATAATTCCTGGTTCAACAAGTTGTTTTAAATCATCTTTCAGTTTTTTCTTCGCTTGATAATTCATTAAAACAGATGCTAGATATAGGATAATAAATAATTTTCCTATCTCTGATGGTTGGAATGTAAAACTTCCAAGTTTAATCCAGTTTTTAGCTCCATTGATATTAGTACCAAATATTTCTGCTAAAGACATAAATACAATTGTACCTATCATATAAATATTTTTATATCTTGCAAAATTTCTAAACTTTGGCACTATAATAACTATTAGCATATAGGCTGTTATACCTATACAGAACCAAACTAGTTGTTTTACAGCTGTTTCTATATTCATAGAATATAATATCGCCATTCCTATTACTGCCAAGACGGATGCAAGTATGAATATATACTTATCTCCATCTGGATAGAATTTCCTTATGATATAGTGTGAAAAGCCTATTACTACTATAATTACAAATGCCATTACAAATGCCATTTTATCTACTGGAGTTTGTAACAATGCTAAGTTTGTGAATAAACCTATGCAAAGTAAATATACAAGTCTTAATAGTCTTCTTTCATACTTAACAGTATTCATGCTTCCACCTCAATTATCCTATAATTTTAAATACTGTACTTCCTAATCTAATGCTGTCATTTACTCCAACTCTTATTTTACCTGCAACTTTTTGTTCATTTACAAATGTTCCATTTGTACTATTTAAGTCCTCTAAAATAATATTATTGTCTTTAACGTAAATTCTTGCATGATTAGATGATACAAATTTATCATTGAGTATTATAGAATTCTCTTCCTTTCTTCCTAATGTTGTTATGTTTTTCATAGGGATAACAGTTCCAGTTTTTAATCTGCCTTCTGTCATAGTTGATACAACTTCTAATCCATATGAGCTTTTTTCTTCTGTTGAAATTTTGCCAACTGGCTTTTCTGTCCTCTTTTTAGGTTCTGATTTAACCTTATTTACAGGTTTATCTGCCTTATTCAGATTTTCTTTTTTCTTATCTTTGTTGCCTACATCTTTAGACATTATTCTAAGTGAATAGAATATGATAAGTAAAAGCATAATCACAAAAAATATGTTAAAAGCAAAACCCATTAACTTATTTAAATCCATAATGTCACCTCTACATTTTTTTATTTGTACTCTGATTACAATAGTCTTATATTATATACTGATTATACACTAAAAAAATTACACCTTTATATCTTTAATATTTATTTATCAATAAAATGACAACTTCTTTTCCATTTTTTTAATTAAAAAGGCAAATAAAGGTGTATCTGTTACTAAATAGCGAATTTTACTGACATTCTAAAACAATCACACATCCTAAACGAATAGTTGGTTTTTTCATAAATCCTTCATTCCCCATTTGAAGATACACCTTTTATAACTTCTTTATTTTACTTAAGATATTTTTTTAAATACTTACCAGTATATGACTCTGGAACCATTATAATTTTTTCTGGAGTTCCTGTTGCTACAATTGTACCACCTTTATCTCCACCTTCTGGACCAAGGTCTATTATATGATCGGCACACTTAATCATATCTAAGTTATGCTCTATTACAACAACTGTATTTCCACCCTCTACAAGTCGTTGTAAGATCTTAATAAGTTTGTTTACATCATCTATATGAAGACCAGTTGTAGGCTCATCTAAAATATACAATGTTTTTCCTGTACTTCTTTTAGATAATTCAAATGCTAGCTTAATTCTTTGAGCTTCACCACCTGATAATTGTGTTGATGGTTGCCCAAGTTTTATATAACCAAGTCCAACATCCATTAATGTTTGTAATTTCTTATGAATTCTCGGAATATTTTCAAAGAATTCTAAAGCATCCTCTACTGTTAAATTTAAAACTTCTGAAATATTTTTCCCTTTATATTTAACATCTAAAGTCTCTCTATTATATCGCTTACTTTTACATATTTCACACGGAACATAAACATCTGATAGGAATTGCATTTCTATTTTTATAATTCCATCACCACTACAAGCTTCACATCTACCACCTTTTACATTAAATGAAAATCTTCCAGGCTTATACCCCTTCATTTTCGCATCTGTTGTTTGAGAGAATAAATCTCTTATAACATCAAAAGTTCCTGTATAAGTTGCCGAGTTACTTCTTGGAGTTCTTCCTATCGGACTTTGGTCTATTTCTATAATTTTATCAATATATTCAAGCCCTTTTAGTTCTTTGTATTCTCCTGGTATAAGTTTTGATCTCTTATTCATCTTTGATGCAAGTCCTTTATAAAGAATCTCATTTACAAGAGTACTTTTCCCTGAACCAGATACCCCTGTTACCATTGTAAGAATTCCTAGTGGGAAATCAACACTTATATTCTTAAGATTATTTTCTTTAGCACCCTTAACTGTGATAAAGTTTCCATTACCTTCTTTTCTCTCAGTTGGTAACTCTATAAATTTTTCACCAGTTAAATATTGTCCTGTAAGCGAATTTTTATTGGCCATTATATCTTCTAATGTCCCGGCAGCAATTATTTCCCCACCATGCTCACCTGCACCAGGTCCAATATCAACAATATAATCAGCAGCTTTCATTGTATCCTCATCATGCTCTACAACTATTAATGTATTTCCTACATCTCTAAGACCCTGTAATGTCTCTATTAATTTGTCATTATCTCTTTGATGCAATCCAATTGAAGGTTCATCTAAAATATAAAGAACTCCCATAAGTTGTGAACCTATTTGCGTAGCAAGTCTAATTCTTTGTGACTCACCACCAGATAGTGTCCCAGCAGTTCTTGCAAGGTCTAAATAATCTAAACCTACATTAATAAGAAAACTTAATCTTGATTTAATTTCCTTAATTATCTGCTCACTAATTATTTTATCCTTTTCTGAAAAATCAATTCCATTTACAAACTCTAATTCATCTCTTATTGAAAGTTTTGTGAAATCATTTATACTTATATCTCCAACTGTAACCGCTAGACTTTCTGGTTTTAATCTTGCACCTCTACATTTAGGACATTTATTATCACTCATATAGTTTTCAATTTCTTGCTTAATATAATCTGAATTTGATTCCATATATCTTCTTCTTAAACTATTTACTTCACCTTCAAAAGAATGATTATAATCTTTTGTTACACCTTCTTTTGTATATGTAACAACTAGCTTTTCATCTACTCCATAGAGAATAGCATTTTGAACTTCTTTACTAAGTTCTCCAAATGGAGTTTCTAAAGTAAAATTAAATTTTTTAATAAGTGCTGTAAGAATTGCAAATGTCCAAGAATCATCTTTAAATCTACCATCTCCCCAGCTACTTATAGCTCCATTTTTTAGTGATAGACTTTTATCAGGAACAACTAATTTTTCATCAATCTCTAAAAGAGTTCCTAGACCATCACAATAATCACATTTTCCAAAAGGTGAGTTAAATGAAAACATTCTTGGTGCAAGTTCTTCTATACTTATTCCACAATCTGCACAAGCAAAATGCTCACTATATAAAGTATCTCCTCCACCAATTATATTTACTATAACTAATCCTTCTGCTAACTTTAATGCTATTTCTAGTGAATCTGAAAGTCTTCTTTCAATCCCTTCTTTAACTACAAGTCTATCTATGACAGCCTCTATATTATGTTTTTTATTCTTTTCCAAATTAATTTCTTCTTCTGTTAAATCATAAATTCCCCCATCAATTCTAGCTCTAACAAATCCATTTTTCTTTATGCTCTCTAGAACCTTCTCGTGAGTTCCCTTTCTTCCTCTAACAATTGGTGCTAGAAGTTGAATTTTTGTTTTTTCATCAAGTTCTAATATTTTATCAACTATTTGGTCTATTGATTGCTGACTTATTTCTTTTCCACATTTAGGACAATGTGGTTTTCCTACTCTAGCATATAATAGTCTTAAATAATCATATATCTCTGTAACTGTACCAACTGTTGATCTTGGATTTCTTGAAGTTGTTTTTTGATCTATTGATATCGCTGGTGATAATCCCTCAATAGACTCAACTTCTGGTTTATTCATTTGTCCTAAAAACTGTCTAGCATATGATGATAGTGATTCTACATATCGTCTTTGCCCTTCAGCATATAGCGTATCAAATGCTAATGATGATTTTCCTGAACCTGAAAGCCCTGTAAATACAACTAGTTTATCTCTTGGTATTTCTAAATCTACATTTTTAAGATTATGTACCTTTGCACCTTTAACTATAATTTTATCTTTCATGATAAGTTCTCCTTATGTTACATTTAAAAACTGACAAACAGTCTTTATCATTCTAAGTATTCAATATTTAAAACAAAAGTTAGTTATTATCATTTTAGAACTGTATTAAAATTGTGTCAATTTTTTTTGAAATATTCCTACCTAAAAATAATTGTCATTTTCAGATTTTTAATTAATATTATTTTTTTCCATAAAAAAAGATGAAAAAGTTCTTATCCTTCTTCATCTTTAAACTTCCTTATTTTTTCTTAAGTACAACATATGTAAATCTATTATCCAATAAATACTTACTAAATTTAATTATTTCAAACTCTTTTGGTATTACTTCTCTTAATACTTCTTCATTATACATATTAAGCATCACACCACCTAAAAGAATTTCCCCTTCACCATCACAGAAAAAATGAAATACTTTCCCACCACTGTCTAGTAACTTTGCTTGATTTTTTAATGACTCTTTAAGCTCTTCTAATGTAAATTGATTAATTAACTTATTTGAAAATATACAATCAAATTTTTTATTTATATCAAGTTTAATATCATCAACCTTATAAATTTGTGCTTGTTTATTATTTTCTTTATATATATCTATAAAAATTTCTGAATTATCCACACCTACAACTTCATATGTTTGTTTTAAAATATCAAAATCCTTACCATTATTTAAACCAATGTTCAAAACACTTGCACCTTTTTTTAAATAACTTCTTAAAATTAATGCTACTCTACCATCATAATTTTTATGTCTCTTTAAAAACTTCTCTACTGTCTCTTTATTATTAAAGCAATTCATTTATGTCACAACTCCTAATTATATCAAGTGGTCTAATCCACTTAATACTGTATTTATAATATTTTATACATAGACTACATATAAGCAATATAGTCTAAATTTGTTCATAGAGTTTGCCTCGAAGAACCTTTAATTGTTCTTTGAGCTTTTTATTCTCTAACTCTAATTCTTTAATTTTTTTGTCCTTTGCCATAATGATAATATCTTTTGATTTTGAAGTTTTATCATATTTAGCTCTTTGGTTCATACTTCTACTGGTTTGCTTCTGACGAAGCTCCTCGATTCTTCTTTTGATTTCCTCGTTGTTATAGAGGAATGTTTTAGATACTCCACTAAGCTCTGAAACACTATTAAAGTTAATTTTCTGTTCATTCAAAGAGAGTTCTCTTATAGCCTTATCTACCTTTTCTATGGTCATTTTAGATTTGTTTTTTGCATATTCTTTTAAACCTTTTGTACTTCCAGCCATTATTGTTCCTCCCTTGACTTACCATTCTTATGAACAATTTTTTGTTCCTTAACTTTTGTAAGCATTTTTTCTAAAGTATCTAAATACATTTCATTTTTTTCTGCCCAAACGTCACGACCACAACGCTTACTTATCTGAATTTGAGATTTAACTTTTTCAATTTCTTCCTCATATTCAGGAATATTTTCGGTTGTCGTACAGAAACTTGCACAATTTAGGCAATGATTCATTTGTTGTTTACATGGTAACTTAGATGATTTAAAACATACTCCAAATGGAACTCTAACTGCATCTAAATTCTTTTTAACATACTCATATCTGACTAAGGCTTCGCCTCTATCTGTTGTTGTATCAACTTCTATAAGCTCATTAGTTTCAGTATTAACCTTAAATAACTCTAAGTCCTCTGTATTCTTCCATTTCTCGTATAAGACGTTTTCCGAAACAGTTGCATAATGAACTGTCATTTGTAGGCTTTGATGTCCTAAAATTTGTTGTATAATACTTATACCCATACCTTGTTCTACATATTCTTTAGCCCTTGTATGTCTTAAAGAATGAAGTCTGAAATGATATAGCTCACCATTAATATTTCTAATATCTTTTTGAACTATTAATCTTTTAAGAGTATTAAGCAAAGAGCTTTTATTTAATGGTTTTCCTTTTAACTTACCTTCATGAGTGTTAAATAAATACTTCTTATGATTATTCTCTTCTGTACTAAGTTTTTTAGCTTTATCAATAGCTTTTTGCACCATTTCATCAACTTTATCTCTTATTGGTATTTTAAGCTGTGCTATACCTGTTTTAGTTATTTCACCACAAAGATAATAATTATAAGTTTGCTCCTTGTTATTCCATATTTTTTCTAAACAATTATCATATCTAAGATTTAATATATCAGTGCCACGCCATCCCGTTTCACGAAGTAAAATATAAACAGGTATAAACTGCGGTCTATCTAAATCCATAATATTATTATCTAATTGCTTCAATATAGGTTCTGGAACAAACTTAGTTCTGTTCATTTCATCTTGAACTCTTTCCCTTTTAGGAATATCATCTTGAAATATTAAAAATGATACTTCTTTCTTTGGTGCTTTATCATATTGAGCCATTTGTATATATTCTAAAAAGGTTCTCACAAAACTTATATATTTAGAATTTTCTGTCGCATTTTTACCATTTCTATCGTTATTAATATAATATAAGTATTTTTCTATATCATTTCTATTTAAAGTTTCAATAAAACTATCTGTATATCCATTTGAGTAAAAATAATTGAAGAAATATTTTAAATATTTAAGTGTATTGCAACAAGTCATCCAACTTTTTTTAGTAATAAAAGACCTGAAATATCTTTTAACTACTTCTCTATAATATAATGGTATTTCTATAAAATTTAAGGATGTTGCTGTTCTATCGGATGTCGCACTTTTCTTTACACCTTTAATATTCTTTGAACACCATGTATCTTTTTCAGTTTCTTCTCTATCATCATGGAAATCTTTGATAAAATCTAATAGAGATACCATTTTACTTTTACATACTTGCAAACTTGCTTCTGAACTTACAATATTTTTGATTAAAAAACTATTCCATTTAATCATGCAATCGTCATCTAAAGAATTTAAAGTGCTTATGTTTTTATAGTATTTATCAAAAAAATCTCCCATAGGATTTAATCGGTAACTTGCTTCTAACATAGATACTGATGTTAGATGTTTTTCTTTAAAACTAAAAAGAATATAATATTTTACTTCATTTTTAATAATGTCATTTTTGAATGAAGTAAAATTGATATATCTTGAATTATATATCTTATTGCCTATAAAAAACTTTTCTGTAAAATCCCAAATATCATTTTCTAACCAATATCCATTATCTTGATTAAGATACTCAATTATTTCATTATATTTACTTTGCTGGTTGCTATTTATCCTCTGTAAATTTTTCATACTTATTCTTCACCATCCTTGTATATATCTAAATCTAAATTTGGCTGAGTTCGATTGAACTCTTCCGTTATTTCTTCATCAGAAGGATGTATATAAGTATTCATTGTAGTATAAATATTTTTATGACCTGCTCTTATTCTTAAAAGCTCAGGTTGCCATCCAGCCATTCTAAGCAAAGTTAATGAACTATGTCTAAACATATGTGGTGTAACGTATATATCCGTCTTTTTCTTTAATGTTCTAAATAAGTTATCAACATCAATATAGCTCATAGCCTTATGCTTGTTATCACCACTAATTTTGATAAATATATGGTTAGTTTCAACATCTTCCGTATGATATTCTGCTATATACTCCATAAATATATCTGCAAGATTTTGAGATATATCTATTCTTCTCGGACTTGATACGGTTTTGATTTCAGCGTTATTTTCAAGTTGACCTCTATCTTTAAGGTCAATGACCATATCACTTATATCAATATCCTCAATCCAAAGAGAGAGTGCTTCACCTATTCTTATTCCAGTTTCATAGAGTAGAGATAATAGAAACTTATCTCTAAGATTAGTACAGGCTATAATTAGTCTTGTAATTTCATCTTTATTTAAAATTTTAGGTTTTGATTTTGGAACTTTAAGCTTTAATATATTACTCGTAGCTTTTTTCTGATCGTGAGCTATTCCATATAAGAAACCTTTAAAGTTTCTACTCGGAGTAGATATAAACTTTCTAAGTCTATCAGATATATTATTGCTATATTCCTCATGTCTAAGAATATAATCATAGAACGCTAAAACTGTATTTATAATAATATTTATAGTTCTTGGACTTCTTGCTGATTCTATATGAGTGCTTGGTATAACCTTTAAGCTCTCATAAGGGTTTTGAAGCCAATTAACAAATAACGCTAAGTCATCTATTGTTATATCTTGAAAATCAAGATTTCTTTGTTGCAAATACTCAAAGTATAACTTTAAGTGCTGACAATACATTCTTAAAGTATTTCTCGCATGATTGGTATTATCTTTAAACCTAATAAATTTTAATATCGGTTTAATCGGTAAACCTAAATCATCTGCAACAAAATATCTTTCTTTTCCATCTTCTGTTTTTACTTTTGATACTTCCATCTTATATACACTCCAATATCTTAGTATTTAAGCTTATTGTCTACTATTAATACTAAAATTATTCTAACTATTTATTTAGTCATTAAAGTTAGATTCCTCTATTAGATTATTATATAAAATACTATAAATACTATTTAGTAGTCTACACTATATTCCTAATTATATTTCACTACTAAATGTACCACTTAGTTATTAATACAAAACTAACGAGTGTTTAAATTTTATTAAATATCTGTTTAATATTTTGTTTTTTTTAGGAAACAATATTAACATAATCAAATTTCAAGGAGGTCTCCAATATGAATTTATTCAAAAAAACTTCTATTGCTTTATTGCTATCAGCAGTAGCATTAATATCTATAACAGGTATTTCTTGTTCAACACCCAAGCCAACTACTACAACCACTACTACCACTACTAAAGTTAATTCAAATACACTCCCAAATTCTAACCCTAATAATTATATTCCTATAGTTAAAATGGATCTTGCTTCAACCGGTATTAAAAATGGTATTATTGATCCACAATATGGCTCTGCATCTAAGGATAAACTTGATGCTATGCCACTTGAATCAATTCCTTTAAATTGGTCAGGTGCTCCATCTTCAGTTAAAACTTATGCATTAACAATAATTGATTATGATACAGTTCCAATAATGGGCTTCCCTTGGATTCATTGGATTGCAGCAGATATTTCTAGTTCAATAACTTCATTACCTGCTAATGCAAGTACAGCACAAGCTAAAGATATGATTCAGGGTGTAAATAGTTATGCTAACGGCTATCCTTTAAACCTTGCTGGTTTAAAAGGCTTCCAAGTACCTCGTGCTAATGCATTCCATTATGGCGGTATGGTCCCTGTAAACTTCCCTCACAAATACACTATGAAAATTTATGCTTTAGATTCAACATTAAATCTTAAACCTGGTTTTGGACTTAATGATTTATATAATGCAATGGATGGTCACATTATTGGCGAAGGCACTCTTTACGGAACTTACAATGCTGATATAACTAAACTTTCATAGAATTTTCAAAGCAAAAAAACTCATGTATTTTTCATGAGTTTTTTCTTTTTAATTATATATAAACTTTATTCAGAAAATATTTAATCGTTGAAAAAAATAAATATTCGCTATATAAAATTACATTTTTTTTTTTTAAAGTTACAAAATACTTAAAACCACTTATAAATTTCATAATTTTACCTATTTTGTTATTAAATTTATAAGTGCTAGAATGAGCACATAAGTACTTATTAAAGCATCTTATAAAATTATATTTTATTAAAGGAAGTGTTTTATTATGGAATGTACAAATAAAAAAGTTTTCTTAGTAGGTGGTGGAATAGCCTCTCTTGCTAGTGCTGTTTACTTCATTCAAGAAGGACATATCCCTGCAGAAAACATTACAATTTTTGAACAACTTAAATGTCTTGGTGGAAGCATGGATGCTGCTGGTAATAATGAAGATGGCTTTATAGCTCATGGTGCTAGAATGTTTGATAAAGAAGCATATGAATGTACTTATGAACTATTCTCAAGAATTCCTTCATTAGATGGAACTATGAGTGTTCTAGATGATTTCAACAAGTTTAATAAAGAAACTAAATTTAATAGATCAAATGTAAGACTTATAGGTGAAAATGCAGAAAGAATGGATGTGAATTCATTTGAACTCTCAAAAGCTGATCAATTAGCATTAACAAACATGATTATGCAACCTGAATTTAAACTTAAAGACTCAAGAGTATGTGATTCTTTTACTCCTGACTTCTTTACATCAAACTTCTGGTATATGTGGGCAACAACTTTTGCTTTCCAACCATGGCATAGTGCTGTTGAATTCAAAAGATATCTTCACAGATTTATGCATGAATTCCCTCATGTTACAGATATGACTGGAGTTAGACACTCAAGATATATCCAATATGATTCTATGATTTTACCAACTATTAACTATCTAAAAGATCAAGGTGTTAATTTTACTATGGAAACTGAAGTTCTAGATTTAAGTTTTGATATTAAAAGTAATAAAAAAGTTGTTAATGGTATTAAATATAACCAAGCTGGTACTATTAAAAATA
This sequence comes from uncultured Clostridium sp., assembly GCF_947039605.1. Taxonomy (GTDB): domain Bacteria; phylum Bacillota; class Clostridia; order Clostridiales; family Clostridiaceae; genus Sarcina. Next base: position 45,019 of record NZ_CAMQZG010000016.1, on the reverse strand, counting down.
TAAGTATTAATGAAGATGATTTAGTTCTAGTGACTATTGGTTCAATAACTGCTGGATTTAGTGTTGGAGATAACAAAAAAGCTCCAATTATTAATACTAAAGATTCTGATGGTTCTTGGAATCTATGGGAAAACATAGCTAAGGTTGATGATAGTTTTGGACACCCTGATGTTTTCAATACTCGTGTAAATGAATCTCTTTGGGAATCTATTACTATGACATTTAAAACTCCTTTATTCTTTGACCTAGTTAGAGAATATTGTGGTGGTATAGGTACTGAATTTACATTTAAAGATTCAAACTGGTTCTTATCAGTTGTACTTCCAAAACAACCATACTTCATGAATCAATCTGAAGATGTACAAGTAGCTTGGGGATATGCATTACATCCTGATAAAAAAGGTAATTTTGTAGACAAGCCAATGACTGAATGTAATGGTATAGAAGTAATGCAAGAAATTTGTGGACTTTTAGGCTTTGAAGATCATATGGATGAAATACTTGCTTCTGTAATATGTAAACCTTGTATTATGCCATTTATCACAAGTCAATTTCTAACAAGATTACCTGGTGATAGACCATCTGTAGTTCCAAAATCATCTAAAAACTTAGCGTTTGTAGGTCAATATTGTGAAATTCCAGATGATACGGTATTTACAGTTGACTACTCAATAAGAGCAGCTCAAATAGCAGTTTATACATTACTTGGTCTTGATTATAAAGAAGTTACACCTATTTATAAAGGGGAATTTGATGTTAGAATTCTTCTTGGTGCACTTGCAACAATGATAAAATAATTTTATAAAATAAAAAGTGCCAAACTATAGAAAGTTTGGCACTTTTTTTATTTTAAGATTTCACTACATTAAATTCTATTTCACCGAAATCGCTTACATCAAATATATTAAGGTTTATTTCTTTATTGTATTCTTTATCAAAATTTTCTTCAATCATATACTTTTGTTTATGTCCCTCTTTATCTCTATGAACCATTATTAGTTGTGTTGTAAAATCTATATGCTTATTTGCTATTTCTACATTTTTAATACTCTTCTTCTTAACTCTTCTAACTCCACCTGGATATTTACAATTTTCATAAGTGAACACTAAGTTTCCTATTTCTTTCTCACTCTCATTATTAATATTTATTTTCGGGAAAATTCTTTGTTCCAAATTAATACCCCCTAAAATTTTTATTTTTTTATTCTCTTATAATATATATATTCTACAAAAACATTTTAAAACCTTTTCATAAATAAAATTTTTATTTTTTTTTCATAAAATTTAAAAAAAGTTTGCATTAAAGCAGTATTTTTTAATATTTCAAGAAATTTTATGCATAATGGTTATTATTTAATGTTCATTGTGATAAAATGATGATATTAAATATTAATTCTAGGAGGGTTATACTATGAATAAAATTAAAATAGGAATTATCGGTTACGGTAATCTTGGTAAAGGTGTTGTTAATGCCTTAAAACTTAATCCTGATATGGAACTTAAAGGAATATTCACAAGAAGAGATGCTAGCTCAGTTGAAGCAAATGGTTTACCAATGCTACATATATCAACAATAGCTAACTATAAAAATGAAATTGATGTAATGATCCTTTGTGGTGGTTCTGCAACAGACCTTCCTAAGCAAGGACCTATGGTTGTTGAAATGTTTAACACTGTAGATAGTTTCGATACTCATGCTAAAATTCCTGAGTACTTTGAGATAATGGACAAAATAGCTAAAGAATCAAATAAAGTTGGATTAATCTCAGTTGGTTGGGATCCAGGTTTATTCTCATTAAATAGATTATTAGCTAGTTGTGTATTACCTAATGGTACAGATTACACATTTTGGGGTAAAGGTGTAAGCCAGGGACACTCAGATGCTCTTAGAAGAATTGATGGTGTTACAAACGCTATCCAATACACAATCCCTAAAGAAGAAGCTTTAGAAAGCGTTAGAGCTGGTAAGAATCCTAAGTTTGAAACAAGAGATAAACACTTCAGACTTTGCTATGTTGTTGTAAATGAAAATGCTGATAAAGTTAAAATAGAAAAAGAAATCATTGAAATGCCTAACTACTTCTCAGATTATGATACAGAAGTTAACTTCATAACAGAAGAAGAATTACAATCAAATCATAAAGGTATGCCACATGGTGGATTTGTTATAAGAACTGGAGAAACAAGTGAAGGTACTAAGCAAAAAATTGAATTCTCACTTGAACTTGCTAGTAATCCTGAATTCACATCAAGTGTTCTTGTAGCTTATGCTAGAGCAACTTATAAATTATCAAAAGATGGAGTTTCAGGTGCTAAAACAGTATTTGATATCCCTTACGGACTTCTTTCACCTAAGTCACCAGCTGAACTTAGAAAAGAACTTCTTTAATCTTTTTAGAAACCATGAATTTTCATGGTTTCTTTCTTTTATAAATATATATATATCTACTGTTATAAAAAAGGATTGTCTGAAAATCAGACAATCCTTTTTTATATTAACCTACTGCATCTGTTCCATCATATACACTCTCATGTAGGTCTTCTAATACTAGCTTATTTTTATACATATACTCACTAACACTCTTTCCAACATATCTAAAATGCCAAGGTTCATAAGCATAGCCTGTTGTTTCTACTCTATCTTTTGGATATCTTAAAATATAGCCATATTTATGTGCATTTGCTGCAAGCCATTCTCCTTCTTTTGTATCTTCAAAATTCTCTTCTAAAGTAAGTCCCATACTTTGAGTTGAAATATCTGCTGTAAGCCCTGTCTGATGCTCACTATGACCAGGTTTTGCCATATATTTCTCTGTATGTTCTTTTCCTCTATTTTTTATTGATGTATTAAAAAGACCATATTGATAATCATATGATCTATATCCACTTACAAGATATAAATCTTCAAGACCTGCATCCTTTGCCTCTGCAAACATAACCTCTAAAGCCTTAGCCCCCTCTTCTCTTAAATGACTTTGTTGAAAACTTTTATCATATGCTAACAGTACATTTGGAACAACTAAATCATCTGGTGTGTAATCTTCACCAAGCATAAACTCTTTATTACATAAAACAATTAAATCATTTTTATTTTCTCTAACTGTAGAAAATACTTTCGCTGTTTCCTCATCTAAAATATCCTCTATTGGCTCTTTATTATCTTCATCTTCTTTTAAATTCTCATTATCTTTTATAGTTATATTATTATCATTATTAGACATTATCTGCCCACCTCCAGCAAAATAAGCAACTCCCACTACAAACAATAATGTTGCTATAATTATTCCACCTATTTTTATTTCTTTGTATTCTTTTAAATTCATAATTCTCCCTCTCTTCCATAAACCTCTCTTTTCTAATTATACCTCCTTCTCTAATCATTTCCACATTATCAATAATCTTTTACCATTATTATCAAATTTATTCATAAAATCCTTTTTAAATCTAATTTAGTTAAATTTTCTTAAAATAATTATTTTTCAAATTATTCCTAATTTTCAAAAGGGGTATATGAAATCTTTATTACAAATTCCTTAAAAATATTCCTAAATATAAAAATGGAGGTGAAATCCACCTCCATTAAACTTAAATATATTTAATTTGAAACCATTAAATCAGTAGAGATATTCCTCTTTTAACTCACTTACTCTTTCATCTGTTAATCCATATTCTTTTTCAAAATATTTTTCTAAAGTTGGATATTTTTTTGCTATGAATTCAAATATTGCATCAAAGTATTCACTTTTTACCTCTGTCATAAAACTGAGTATTTTTTTACTTTTTTCATCTGTAAGCAATGCTGCAAATTTAGCTTTAACCATCTCATTATACTCTTTTCTATAACCATTACTTGCTAAATAGTCTTCCCTTACTTTATCCATTGGAACTCCAAGCATTAATAATATTAGTGCTGACCCAATTCCAGTTCTATCCTTACCTGATTTACAGTGTTGAACAAATGGAATATCAATCTGATTCTCCATAATTTCCACCATTTTTTTAAATGCTTTATTTTGAAATGCCATAGACTCATATGAATTAATCATAAAAATAGTTGGATCTTTAAGTTGTGGAATTTTATCTAAATTTTTAAATAAAAACTCCATATTAAAATTTCCTTTTATACTTTGTTCTTCCTTTTCTAGTCCCTTCATTGCTGGTATATTAAAATATTCTGTTCCTTTTATAACTAAGTCTTTTTCTTGCTCTGCCTCTGCTATTTCTCTATAATCTAAAATCCCCTTAAGCCCCATATCCTCTAAATATTTTATATCTTCATTAGTTAAAATATTTAACGCATCTGATCTATAAAATTTATCCCATTTAACTCGTCTCTCATCACTTGTTCTAAATCCACCTAAATCTCTAAAGTTACAAGCTCCTTTTAGTGGAATTTTTCTTTCTGCAAATATTTCATCTTCATAGCCATTCATTTTAACTACAAAATAAGTTCTTTTTCCAAGTACTGGGTCTTGTATATATAACTCTGCTTTATCTGATTTTAATAGACTCTTTAAATTACTATTAATTTCTGCTTTATCTGTATAAAACAATTCATACTCTTGTCCCTGATTTTCTATGCAAATTTTAAAATTCTCATTAGTTCTTAAACAAAATACATTTATAAATTTTTTCATAAATAAACACCTCACAAAATTATTATTTACTTTAACTTTACACCTATTATCATTTCCATAATTATCATTAACATTTCAAAATACAAAATAAATTTCTATAAAAAAATAGAGATATACTATCTAAATAATATATCTCTATTTCTTTATTTTATATTTTTCTTTAAATCTATTACTAAATCTCTAAGCTCTGCTGCTCTCTCAAACTGCATATTCTTAGCTGCTTCTTTCATCTCTTTCTCATACTTTATAATCAAATCTTTTATCGAAATATTTTTCTGTGCTGCTGTTTCTTTTACAATCTGATACACTGTTTTTTCTTCTGCAACAACCTCTTCTGAAACTTCAAGTATATTTCTAATAGCTTTAGTTACAGTAGTTGGTGTAATACCATGTTTCCCATTGTATTCCATCTGTATTACTCTTCTTCTCTCAGTTTCTTTCATTGCCTTATCCATAGATTTAGTTATATGATTTGCATACATTATAACCCTGCTCTCTGAGTTTCTTGCCGCTCTACCTATAGTTTGCACAAGTGAAGTTTCTGACCTTAAGAACCCTTCCTTATCAGCATCAAGTATAGCTACAAGAGCAACCTCTGGAATATCAAGCCCTTCTCTTAAAAGGTTAATACCTATAAGGACATCAATTGCTCCCATTCTGAGTTCTTTTATAATTTTCATTCTTTCAACTGTATCTATATCTGAGTGCATATAACTACACTTAATCCCAAGTTCTTTAAGATACTTAGTTAAATCTTCTGACATCCTCTTAGTAAGAGTTGTAACTAAAGTTCTGAACCCTTTAGCTATTACCTTTTGAACCTCTGCATACAAATCATCAACCTGACTCTTTGACTCTCTAATCTCAATAACTGGGTCTAAAAGTCCTGTAGGTCTAATAATTTGCTCTGCAATATTATCAGAATGGTCTAACTCATAATCAGCAGGTGTTGCACTAACATAAACTATCTGATTTACCTTTGCTTCAAACTCATCAAACTTTAATGGTCTATTATCTTTTGCAGATGGCATTCTAAAACCATAATCAACTAAATTTTGTTTTCTTGACCTATCTCCACCATACATTGCCCTAACCTGTGGTAATGTAACATGACTTTCATCTACAAACAGAAGAAAATCATCTGGAAAATAGTCCATAAGAGTTTCTGGTGCTGTGCCTGGTGCTCTACCATCAAGTATTCTTGAATAGTTTTCTATACCCTGACAATATCCCATTTCTCTTATCATCTCAATATCATAATTAGTTCTCTGCTTTAGTCTTTGAGCTTCTAATAATTTATCCTGTGCATTAAGCTCTTTTAACCTTTCTTCAAGCTCAGATTCTATTTGTCCAATAGATCTTTTAACAGTTTCCTCTGATGCTGCAAAGTGGGATGCTGGAGTTATAGCAATATGCTTTCTATTAGCAACTATATTACCAGTTAAAACTTCAAACTCTTTAATACTCTCAACCTCATCCCCAAAGAATTCTACCCTAATCCCAATTTCTGATGAATTAGCTGGAATAATATCTAAAATATCTCCTCTAACTCTAAATGTTCCCCTAGAAAAGTCTATATCGTTTCTCTCATACTGAATATCTATAAGCTTTCTAATAACTTCATCTCTATCCTTTATCATTCCTGGTCTTAAAGATATAGTAAGACTTTTATACACCTCTGGATTACCAAGCCCATATATGCAAGAAACTGAAGCTACTATAATAACATCTCTTCTCTCTAAAAGTGCTGCTGTAGCTGAGTGACGAAGTTTATCTATTTCATCATTGATTGAGGCATCTTTCTCTATAAATGTATCTGTATGTGCAATATATGCTTCTGGCTGATAGTAATCATAATATGACACAAAATACTCAACTATATTGTTAGGGAAAAACTCTCTAAACTCAGAACAAAGTTGTGCTGCTAAAGTTTTATTGTGAGCTAGTATCAATGTTGGTTTTTGAGTTCTTTCTATAATATTTGCCATAGTAAATGTTTTACCAGAACCTGTAACCCCAAGTAAAGTTTGTGCTTTTAACCCTTTATTCAATCCATCAACTAAACTATCAATTGCCTGTGGTTGATCTCCCATAGGCTTAAACTTTGAATGTATTTTCAATTCTTCCATTTTTTCCTCCTAAAAAAGCCAACTATACTTTCATATAGCTGACTTTAAATTTTTTTATATTTCTACTTTCTATAATACTTCCTTAAAAGTTAAGTTTTCTTTTTGAACTTGCTCTGTGCTAAAGGGAATTTTTGCCGGAACAAGAACTATTCTTAATTCATCTATACTCTCTAATTCTAATTCATATCGCTCTATTTTTCCATTATATTTTTTGACCTTTAAATCTATAAGTTTATCACTACTTGTATCTATCACATTCTCTAAAAAACTAATATCGTTAGTAGCTACACCATTAACATGAGTTATTTTATCCCCTTGGTTAATTCCTGCTTTTTTAGCTTTCCCATGTTTTAAAGAATCTAAGACACTGATACCATCATCTGATATAAATATTTCTTTTTTCTTTATTTTATTAAATTTATATCCTGTAATAAATTCATGTCCTAAAAACATAATAAAAACAGTCATAATTTCTAATAAATATACTCCTCTTGAAACCATAGCTAAAATTATTATTCCAACTCCGTAGATGCTTATCTTCAGAGCTGAACCCTTTAATTTTTCTTTCTTAGGCGTACTATAACTCATTGAACTATAACCTGCATAAGTAAAAAATGATACTATTGGTATAATCCATCTTCGTGAAAGTTTATATCCCCCACAAATCTCCTTACCATTATCTCTATAGTAATAAACCATACCTTTACCACCATCAAAAAATACAAGAATTGATTCTACAATATGTAATATTCCTACTAAAATAACAATATCCATTGATTTATTAATTAAATTTTGTGCTACTCCTATACCGCTTGTAATACTACCTAAAATTAAAATAAGTAAACACATCACACTACCTGAATATGCAAAACAAATAAATCTACTCCCTAAATTGCTACCTAAAATAGATACCATAAACATTATAATAAGTTCATCTGATAAATCTACATCACCAACTAAACTTTTAAAAACTACTAAAATTATAAACCCAAAGACTAGCCCTAGAGCTAGAGATGACATAGTCATCTCTAAAGCTCTTTCTGGCTCACCTTTTATAAATAACCTTTGACCTTTTTTTATATTTTTATTTTTATTATGAAGATGAAACCCCATTAATATTAAAACTATTAAATATGTTGGTTTCATAATAATCTGTGAAAACTCTAATGCACTCTCATATAAAAATCCCATATAATACCCTCTACTTAATTTTGTCTTTCATTACTTCCATAGCTTTCTCAAGCTGTGGATCTTCTGCTCTATTGTAAGGTTTATTCTTTAATTCTTCTGGATATTCAACTTCAATATCTGGCTTAATTCCAGTTCCATGAATATTTTCCCCATTAGGAGTATAATACTTTGAAATAGTAATCTTAAGCGCACTTCCATCTGGTTGTGATACTGGAATTTGTACTATCCCTTTACCAAAACTAGTTTCTCCAATTAAAGTTCCAACACCATAATCTCTTATAGCTCCTGAAACTACCTCAGATGCTGATGCAGAATTTCCATCAATTAAAACTACTAATGGCAAATCTTTAGCAATGCCACCTTTAGAAAGATTCTTCTCTTTTTCACCATATTTATCAATAGTTGTTACTATAGGCTCTCCCTTATCTATAAAGTTAGAGGCAAGACCCACACACTCACTCATATAACCACCTGGGTTACCCCTAAGATCTAAAACAAGGCCTTGCATCCCTTTATTTTGAAGTTCTTCGAGCTTTGCAGTAAAGTCTTTAGCTACATTTTCTTCAAATGCTTTAACAGCAATATAACCAACTTCTTCATCCATCATATAACCTTTAACATTTATAGTTTTAACTACATCTCTCATTACGTCTATATTTAACTCCTTACCATCTCTTTGAACAGTAAGTTTAATATTTTCTTTTTTCTTACCTTTTAGCATTGAAGCTGTTTTCTCCATATCAGCAACAGTTACACTCGTTCCATTTATTGCTTTTAATATGTCACCTGCCTTAATCCCGGCAGCATAAGCAGGACCACCTTCTAATGATTCAACAACTAAAAGATTCTTATCCGCAGTCCCCATTCTGATTCCAACACCCATATATTCACCAGAATTTTGCTCCATAAACCCTTCAAACTCTTCCTTATTCATATAATATGTATATGGGTCTCCAAGTCCCATTGACATACCTTTAATTGCTCCTTCAAGCAATTTATCATCATTAATTTCACCATCATAATAACGATAAATTTGATCTCTTATAGAAAATAATTTAGAATATTTTTCTATATCTTTTATCTCCTTAAAACTTCCCTGTACATCTAAATTTGATGTAATTGGCATAAGTCCCTTAGCTGTAAGTCTATTACCTACCAATATAGAAAGCACTGAAAATCCTATGACCATTAAAATAACTTTCCAATTTTTTGTATACCCTCTTCTTTCGTAACTAGCTTTGTTTTCTCTTTCTCTCAAAATATTCACCCCTTAAATATAAAAAAGCCCAAAATACTTCCACTTATTTCTAATTGTAAGTATTTTAAGCTTATTATATACTATATTCCTAAATTATACATCTAAGAACTTTCTTAATGCGATTACACTTCCTATTGCCCCAATCAGAATACCAGCACCGATAAACTGCCATGACATAGTAGTTAATATATATGATGGATGTATAAATTCTGCTGCATAGAATCCGCCACCTTGAATAGCTGATCTAAATATCCATGAATATACTCCATATATTAATGCAACCGATAATATCGAACCAACCAGTCCTATTACAATACCTTCTATAACAAAAGGCCATCTTATAAACCAATCTGTCGCTCCAACAAATTTCATAATTCCTACTTCTCTTCTTCTTGAATAAACAGTAATCTTAATTGTATTAATAATTAAGAATAATGAAACTCCTATAAGAACCACAAATAGAATTAATCCCACCCATTTAACTGTATTTGCAAATGATGTAATTGTTTGAATCATTTCTTGGTCATTACCTATTTGGTTAACTCCAGCCATTAGCTTCCCATCTGGTGTAAGAGATTTTTCAACAGTATCTGCTACTATTGGTTGATCAAGTTTTACAATAAATGAGTTTGGCAAAGGGTTATTTGTTTCATTGTAACCCTCTAATATTTCTTTATCATCAGCAAATTGATCTTTAAAGTTAACAAGAGCTTGTGCTTTTGTTTCATACGCAACAGCTTTAACACCCGCAATAGCTTTTATTTTTGTTTGCACTGCTTCTTGTTGTACTGTAGTTATATCATTGTTTAAGAAAACTTTAATCTCAACTTTATTTTGAACATCTTGAACACCTAAATTTACATTTATAGCAGTCAGTAAAAATGCACCTAAAACTACTAATGTAGTTAAAACTGTAGCAGCTGATGCTATACTGATAGTTAAATTTCTTTTTAAACTTTTAAAGGCATCTGCGATAAAGTAGAAAAAACTATTTAGTTTCATCTTCATATCCTCCTTTTAATTCATCTCTTATAATAACTCCCTTATCAATAGCAATAACTCTTCTTCTCATATCATCAACTATATCTTTTGCATGAGTAGCCATTATAACAGTAGTTCCAGACTTATTTATGTCATCAATTAATGCCATGATTTCACCTGATGTATCTGGATCTAAGTTTCCTGTAGGCTCGTCCGCAATAAGGACTTGTGGATTGTTAACAATAGCTCTAGCTATTGAAACTCTTTGCTGTTCTCCACCCGATAGCTCATTTGGGAACATTTTATATTTATTTGATAATCCAACTAATGAAAGAACCATAGGAACTCTTTTTCTTATTTCCTTTGGTGATGACTCAACAACTCTCATTGCAAAAGCTACATTCTCATAAATATTTAAAGTAGGTATAAGTCTAAAATCTTGGAATATCATTCCTATTTTTCTTCTATAATACGGTATTTCTTTTCTTTTTACGCCTGCAAGCTCTGTTCCACTCATCATTATCGTTCCTGCAGTTGGCTCTACTTCTTTAAGTAACATTTTTATAAATGTTGATTTTCCTGCTCCACTTGGTCCAACTAAGAATACGAAATCACCTGATTCAATTTCTAAATCAACATTGACTAACGCTTTTACATTCTTGTTGTAAATCTTAGAGACATTTTTAAATTCTATCATCTAAACACTCCTAACAATTTTTCATGTATAGTATTTTTCATAATCAAAATATTAATAATTTATTACATTTTCATTCATTCTTCAAATATTATATCATACTTTTGTGAAAAAGTTGAAATTTTTTGTAAGTAACTTGTTATTATTTTTCGACAAGATTTGTAAATCCCTCACCTAAAACCTCTTTCACATCACTTACTGTTATAAAGGCTTTTGGATCTATTTTTTTAATTTCATTTTTTAATGTAATAAACTCTTTTCTATTCACCACTACATACAAAATACTTACTTCATCATTTGAGTATGCACCAATTCCATTTATCTTTGTGCATCCTCTATCTACTGTATTTAATATAAATTCTTTTAATTCCTCATACTTTGAACTAACAATTATAAGTTGTTTACAATCATCAAATCCTTCTATTATTCGATCAATCATAAATCCCATCATAAAGCATGAAAGCATCCCATATAAACCTTTTTCCACCCCAAATGCAAATAGTGCAAGCACTACAACTACACAATCTGCCATTAATAATGACTTTCCAATATTAAACTTTAAATATTTATTTAAAAGCTTTGCAACTATCGCAGTTCCACCAGTTGATGAATTTTGATTAAATACCATTGCAATCCCAAATGCTGCTATAGCACTACCAAAAATAACAGCTAATATTGGATCAGTAGTTATAACTACATTGGGAAATAACTTTTCCAAAATACTTAAAGCTATTGATGTACCGAATGCTGCGTAAACACTTCTTGCTGCAAATTCTTTACCTATAAATATTAAAGCTATTGTAAATAATACAACATTGCATATATTCATAACTATGCCAGGTGCTAAACCTGTATAACTATTAATTATTAAAGCAAGTCCTGAAACTCCGCCTGCTGCTATATTATTTGGATAATAGAAAAACTGTAAAGATACTGCTAAAAGAATAACTCCGACAGTTATCAAAAGATATCTTTTAAAAACATCCTTATTCAAAACTAATCGCCCCCTTTGAATTAATACCATCAAGCACTTTGTATTATAACCTAAATTTATACAAATTTGTATTAGTTAAAAAAAATATAACAGTATGGTCAAAACCATACTGCTATATTCATAATTTATATTAATTTTTATATACTATTTCATTGAGATAGCTTTTTTAACAGCTTCTACTATTTTCTCTGGAGTTAATCCATAAGCTTTTAGTAATTCTGCTGGCTGACCACTTTCTCCGAATGTATCTTGAACTCCAACTTTAATAACTGGAACTGGGAATACTTCGCAAATTGCTTCTGAAACAGCTGAACCAAGTCCACCAATTATGTTATGCTCTTCAACAGTAACTATTGTTTTAGTTGTCTTAGCAGCCTTAACTAATAAGTCTGTATCTAAAGGTTTTAATGTATGTATGTTTATAACATTTGCACTTATACCTTCTTCTTTTAAGATTGCTTCTGCTGCAAGAGCTTCATCAACCATGATACCTGTAGCAACTATTGTTACATCAGTACCTTTTCTAAGTTCGATACCTTTTCCAATTTCAAACTTATAATCAGCATTATCATTGATTACATTAACCCCAACTCTTCCAAGTCTTACATAACAAGGGCCATTATATTCAGCAATAGCTTTTATAACTGCTTCTGTTTCAATAGAATCTGAAGGTGAGATAACTGTCATATTAGGGATAGCTCTCATTAATGCTAAATCTTCTATTGCTTGATGTGATGCACCATCTTCTCCAACTGTTAATCCAGCATGAGTTGCACATATTTTAACATTTAAGTTTGGGTAACAGATTGAGTTTCTAACTTGCTCAAAAGCTCTACCTGCTGCAAACATAGCAAATGTACTTACAAATGGTATTTTCCCACAAGTTGACATACCAGCAGCAACACACATCATGTTTGCTTCTGCAATACCCATATTTATGAATCTTTCTGGGAATTGCTTTGAGAAATCAGCTGTTTTTGTTGACTTTGAAAGGTCAGCATCTAAAACAACTACTTTATCATTAACGCTTCCTAATTCTACTAATGCTTTTCCATAAGCTTCTCTTGTTGCGATCTTTGCCATTATTTGTCCCCTCCTAATTCTTTTATAGCTTGTGCACATTGCTCTTTACTTGGAGCTGCACCATGCCATCCGGCTTCATTTTCCATGAATGAAACACCTTTACCTTTAACTGTGTTACAAACGATACATGTTGGTTGACCCTTAGTTTTCTTAGCTTCTTCAATTGCTCCGATTATCTCTTCGAAATTGTGTCCATCTATAACTATTACATGCCAGTTAAATGCTTCGAATTTTTTATCTATTGGAAGTGGACTCATAACTTTTGTTATATCTCCATCTATTTGTAATCCGTTAAAATCAACGAATATTGTTAAATTGTCTAATTTATAATGAGCTGCACACATTGCTGCTTCCCATACTTGACCTTCTTCTAATTCTCCATCTCCAAGCACTGAGAAAACTCTATAATCTTTCTTATCAAGCTTTCCTGCTATAGCCATTCCAACTGCTGTTGAAACCCCTTGACCTAATGAACCTGTTGACATATCTATTCCTGACACATCATTCATGTTAGGGTGACCTTGCAGATTTGATCCAAGTTTTCTTAAAGTTAATAATTCTTTAGGATCAAAGTAACCTTTTCTTGCTAATGCACTGTATAAAACAGGTGCTGCATGCCCCTTTGATAAAACGAATCTATCTCTATTTGGATCCTTTGGATTTTTTGGATCTACATTCATTTCATGAAAATATAATGTTGTTAATATATCAGCAGCTGATAATGATCCACCTGGATGCCCTGATGCTGACTCTGTTAACATAGTAACGATGTCCTTTCTTATGACTGTCGCTATGCTCTTTAATTCTTCCACTTTATTATTCATATTAACCCTCCTATGAGTAATCTGTAATTTATAATTTAAAGGCCTATAACTTTATTAAATTATTTTAAACACTTTTATTTTTTCCTTTTTCATTCTAACATATTCTTCATACTTTTTCTATAAAAAATAACTATTGTGTTTATCTTTTTATCTTTTCTAGCACCATTTAGTATATCATAAATATTTATTAGACTACTCTATTAGTCTTTGAAAATAAATAACACTTGATAAAAATTTAACTCTTAAAATAAAGTGCTATTTTTTAATACTAAAATAAGGGTAATAAACATATAATATGAATTTTTTAGCTATACTATTTGTATTTTTAAATTTTATGAAATTCTTTACATAAGTTATTCCCAAAGCAGGAAATCTATTAAATTTCTACCTGCTAAATATAAAAACTTACTTTAATTAACTCTATTTTCAAAAAAATAAAAGCAAGATTTTCCAATTTATTGGATAATCTTGCTTAAAAAACAAACTTCTTATTTCAAATCTAAATTCAAACTAATAAGTAAAGCTTTATTAACCTTCTTCATATCATCATCTGTCATATGTCCTATTTTCTCCTTCAATCTTCTTTTATCTAAAGTTCTCACTTGCTCTAAAAGAACTACTGAATCCCTATTAAGACCATATTCCTCTGATGAAATTTCAACATGTGTAGGTAATTTAGCTTTATTTATTTGTGATGTAATAGCTGCAACTATAACAGTTGGGCTATATCTATTACCGATATCATTTTGTATTATTATTACCGGCCTAATCCCTCCTTGTTCTGAACCAACAACTGGGCTTAAATCGGCATAAAAGATATCTCCTCTTTTTACATTTACATTCGTCATTTATATATCACACTCCGCAAAGCCACATCTCATAATATACATTATCTTTATAATCAGAAGTACTAGCCTCATTGGCATACTGAAGATTAATATCTCCCATATCTTTATACCCCTTTTTCATCATCTCTAACATCTCTATACTATATGATATTAATATGTCATCATTTAATTGACATTTTTCTAAAGTTTTTTCTAAGTTTTTTAAATTTTTATTTTTTTGCCTATGTGACATTAGAACCTCTCCTTTTTGTAATATGTTTCTAAAAAGAGTTTATGTATGTTCAATTATATTATAATTTTCGTCACAAAGTCAAAGAATTCTTCCTTTGTTGTTAGATATTTTGCAATTTTTTTGTTTTTTTACAAATAATTTCGCACTTTTGATATTTCTCCATTCTCAAGATAAATTCTTGGTACTCTATTTTTTAACATACATATAATCTCATAATTAATAGTTCCTATTAACTGAGCCATATCATCTGCATTAAATTTCACACCATTATCTTCACCAATTAAAATTACTTCGTCCCCTAATTTAACACCTTTTACATTTGTAACATCAACCATACATTGATCCATGCAGATTTTGCCTATAACAGGTGCTAATTGTCCTTTTATTATAACTTTTGCTTTACCATTTAAAAGTCTTGTATAGCCATCGGCATATCCAATAGGTAAAGTTGCAATAATAGTTTCTTTTTCCGTCTTAAAAGCTCTTCCATAGCTTATGTACATATCCTTTTTAAGCTTTTTAAGATGTACTATATTAGTTTTTAACGTTAATGCTGGTTTTAATTTTAATTTAGCAACTTGAACTTCATCTGATGGATAATACCCATAAGTTATAATTCCCGGTCTAACACCATCAAGGTATGTCTCATTTAAATCCATTATTGCTGCACTATTTGAGCTATGCTTTAATGGGATATGTATTCCTCTTCGCTCTAGTTCATCACATATATTTTTAAACTTTTTAAATTGTTCTCTTGTATATGTTTTGTCCTCTTCATCAGCTGTTGAAAAATGAGTGAATATTCCTGCTACCTCAAGACCTGGAAGCGAACAAACTTTAATGATATCATCTAAGTCTTCATCTGGTAAAAAACCAATTCTACCCATCCCTGTATCAATTGCTAACTGTATTTTAGCCTTAGTATTTAATTTTAGTGCTTCTCTTGATAAAACTCTTGCATACTCTAGACTATAAACTGTCTGCTCTATGTTTTCTGTTATCAATTTCTCGCTAAATGTTAAAGGCGTATATCCTAATATCATAATATCAGCTTTTATTCCAGCCGTTCTTAATTCTAATGCTTCTGTAATCACAGCTACTGCTAGTTTACTTGCTCCCTCTTCAATAAGAATTGGAGCAACATCAACAGCGCCATGACCATATGCATCAGCTTTTACAATAGCTATTAATTCCTTATCTTTTGTTAACTTTTTAATTTCTCTAATATTATTTCTTATATTATCTAAATTAACTTCTGCCCAAACAGGTCTTATGCTTTCCATAAAAACACCTCGTAAAATTTGTATTATAATAATTTAAAATCTTAAATTATGTTGAAACAAACCCGCTGTATTTTACAACAACCCTATCTTTTCCTGTCTCATCATATATAATTAACTCTTCTGGTTCTCTTTCTCTTAAATTAACTGTAAGTTTTGCAACTGAAAAATTCTTGTTCAAACTATTAGTTTTAAAATCAATAACCATCTTGTCATCTACTTGATTATATTTTACATCATTACTTTTTAAATACTGTGGCAATTCATTTATTAAAAAGAATCTGTAAAACTCATCATAACTTCTATCAACAGAAAAATGCTTGTCTCCCTCAAAATAATTTATCTTTATCTTATCCTTAGAAAAAATTTGTTCCTTGTCTTGTAAAACAAGTTTTGTCTCATCATTAGCATGAGATATTTTTGCCTCTTCTGTAAATTCACCTCTTGAATTCTTAGTAGTGTATGAAACATCTACCTCGTATTCTGTTGACATTATAATGTCTTTCACTATTTTGTCTGGACTATTATTTTTTTTGTAGCTAGTAAAAAAAGCTAAAGAGCCTACAACAATTAGAATTAGAACAACAATAGATACTAGAATTTTATTTTTCATATTATCCCCCAATGTAACGAACTTTACATTAGCTATCTTATTCTATTCCAATTCTATTTATTACATAATTTTACCTTTTTTCTAAAAGCGTCTTTATAAAACTAGATATAATTTCAATAATATCACTTACTTACACTATATATTCTTCAATTAATAACTGCTAATAATTGCATCAATCTAACTGACTCCCTGCCTACGTAATGACAATATTATACCTGTTAAACAACCTCTAACTTTCACTGATAATATTACATATTCCTCTATTAGAGTGATATATACCTCTTTATCATCAGCTATTATTGTATGATGTTTTTAAAGTAAAACTATTATGTTATATTTCTTTGCTTATTCTTTAAATTTTTTTCTATATTTTTATTTACATAAGAAATATCTTTTAAAAACTAGTTGAAATTTCTAAATTTCTGTCATTACTTCTAAGTCCTGATTCTATTATAGCTCATTTATATGCTTCTATTATTTTCTTAAATCTTTCTTTATCAAAATCATAATCCCAACTAATAGCCTCTATTGCTTTGCTTGAAACTATACTTTGAGTATAACTATCTGAACATAAAGTTACAAGTCTACGAGATATTTTCACATCTAGACTATCTAGAAATACCTGCTACATTTATGGTACTTCTTCTGCCCGTACCTACTACAATCTCTTGGTATTTCCTTTATGATCTTCAAAGTTTCTTTTAGGTAAAATAACTTACCAAATCTAAATCTGATAGAAAAATACTTTTTTAAGATTTATTTAACATAAATCTTAGTATTCTAATCCCTCAAGATAAACTTTTCCTAAAAAGCTATTCACCTTTTTTTCTATCATACATTCTTTATAACATCCAAAAGTTACCGTTATGTTACAAATTATAAAAATACCTTTAACTACTCTATTATCAGTATTTAGTCTCTTCATTAATTCAGTGATTAAATCTTTTTATTTTCAGGTTAAAATTCTTCTACAAGCCTTTAAAATTCCCACTTTACATTTTTTTTAACAACTCCACAAAAATACTATTTCTCACTTAATCTGCTCTTTTTTAACATTCTGTTAATTATAAAATATTCTCTTTTTTTATGTACTTAGATTTAAAACTTACCCTAGACACCTTTAATTGCATCCCCATCTAAAATAACATAAGCTATAGCATTTTCTTTACTATGGGAAATACTTAAATGAAAGATATAATTTATAATCCCCATTTCTTTAATAATACTATCAACCTTGCTACTTACTTTGACAAAGGGCTTTCCTATATCATTTCTTAATATTTCTATATCTGATAATGAAAAACCTCTAAATCCAGTTCCCATTGCCTTACTCACAGCTTCCTTTGCCGAAAATGCTCCTGCTATTGTCTCTACTTTTAGATTTCTACTTTTAAAATACTTGACTTCTTCTACTGAAAAATTTCTATTCAAAAAATTTTCTGTTCTATTTATAACTTTTTCTACTCTATTGATTTCTATTATGTCAGTTCCTATTCCTATGATCATTTCACTTTAAATACTACACCCTAATTATAAGCTATAGCCCTTTCTTCCTTCATTTCTTCTACGTATTTATCTACATATTCACCTATAACATCAATTAAATGAATTGGTGATACTAAGTTATCGAACACTAAAGAATGTAACTTTTCAACTTTAGTTATATCCTTAGATACTTTATCGATTGATTCTCTCTCTATATTTACTATTTCTTCTTTAATATAATCAACTCTTTCTATTTCTATACCATACATAGCTGATTTTTTAAATAATGTTTCTGTTAATCTATACTTATATTCATAAGTTATATCTTCCGCTTTTAAAATATTAACTAAACTCTTAACTATTCTCATTATTTCCCCCCTATAATACCTCAAAAAACTAAATAATCTAGTATTTATATTTATAATAACACTTTAAATAAAAAAATACTGTCAAACTATGTTAAAGAAATCCGAAGAAAAAAAGATCTTTTTTTTACATTTATCTCCTTTTTTGCCGAATCAATATACTTCCTACAATCTTTTTCACATCTTATTAGATATTTTGTCGAACTGCATCTATTTACTTCCAATTTTTATCTTTCTATCTAAATTTAAAATAACTCTTAATAAAAAAATTATCTTTTGTTAATATTTGTTTACAAAAACTTATAATATAATATAATATATAATAATTATTTCCTAATGATTATTTTTATAAAAAAAGTTCTATTGAGAGAGGGGGATGTTATCATAATTATTTATGATAACTATATTTTATGAACTATGTAGAAGTTAAAAACAATATTTACTGGGTTGGAGCTCTTGACCCTAAATTAAGAGTGTTTGATATTATAATGAATACACCTTATGGTACTTCATATAACTCATATATCGTTAAAGGTAGTGAAAAAACTGCTATATTTGAAACTGTTAAAGCATCTTTCTTTGATGAATACCTTGCAAGACTTAATGATTTAAAAATTAACCTTGAAGAAATTTCATATATAGTTATTAGCCACACAGAACCTGACCATGCTGGTTCTGTTGAGAAGTTACTTAAAATTGCACCAAATGCAAAAGTTGTTGCTTCTAAAATAGCAATAAAATATCTTAAAGCTATTGTAAACAGAGATTTTGATTATATAGAAGTAAAAGAAGGTAGCACTCTTTCACTTGGTGATAAAACATTAAAATTCATGTCCGTTCCAATGCTTCACTGGCCTGATACAATTTATACTTACATTCAAGAGGACTCAACGCTTATTACTTGTGATTCATTTGGCGCACATTATTCATTTGATAAAATCTTTGATGATTTAATAGAAAATCATGATGATTATATGGAAGCTTTAAAATATTATTTTAATTGCATTATGGGACCCTTTAAACCATTTATGTTAAAAGCAATTAATAAGATTAATCATCTTGATATAAAAGTAATTTGTCCTGGACATGGCCCTATACTTAGAAAAAATCCTAAAGAAATTATAGATATTTATAAAGAATGGTGTGAGCCTCTTCTAGCAAATGAAAAGAAAAAAGTTGTTATACCCTATGTTACTGCTTATGGTTATACAGAAACTATCGCAAATGAAATTGCTAAAGGTGTTAAATCAGTTGCAGATATAGATGTTAAATTATTTAATATTATCGAACATGATGATACACATATACTTACTGAAATTTCTAATGCTGATGGACTTATAGTTG
Source organism: uncultured Clostridium sp. (assembly GCF_947039605.1). Classification (GTDB taxonomy): domain Bacteria; phylum Bacillota; class Clostridia; order Clostridiales; family Clostridiaceae; genus Sarcina. The sequence goes on along the minus strand of NZ_CAMQZG010000016.1, from coordinate 25,061 downwards.
GTTCACCAACTATTCTTGCTGATATGCTTGAGCCTGTAAGAATGTTACTTGCAAGACTTAACCCTATTTTACATGGTGGTAAAATTGCTGGTGCTTTTGGTTCTTATGGTTGGAGTGGAGAATCTGTTCCAAGACTTGAATCAAGACTTAAAGAACTTAAAATGAAAATGCCTATAGAATCTTTAAATATTAATTTTAAACCTTCTGAAACTGAACTTAAAGAATGTTTTGAGTTTGGTGTAGCAATAGCTACTGAAATATTAAAAAAATAAAAATAAATCCAGTCATCTAAAATTTAGATAACTGGATTTTTTATTTATTTAAACTAACAACTCTCTTCTAACTTTTTGTAAGGACTTATCTTTCTAAATTCATCAACTGAAACTTCCATGAAGTATCTTCTTTTACCATCAGGTTCTTCATAATTTCTTGTTATAAGTCTTCCACTTAAAGTGATTGAGTCACCTTTTCTTAAAAACTTACAAGCAAGTTCTGCTTTTTTTTCCCACATTATAAGTGGAATAAAATCAGACTTTCTCTCACCATCAAGTGATTTATAATCTCTTCTGATAGCTATTGTAAATTTAGTATATACTTTATCACCATTTTCTACTTTTTTAATTTCTGGATCTTTAACTAATCTTCCCATTAATACTATTTTATTCATGTTGATACGCCTCCTAATTTAACTTATCTAAATTTTAGCCATATCAAAAATTTATATTCATATTTTCAAAAAAGATTTTTATTCTTTATCAACTAAAACTGCATTAACCTCACCACCAAGTATCAAGATAAATGAAGTTAAAAACATCCATGTCATAAAAATAAATACTGCTCCAAGTCCACCATAAAATCTTGAGTAATTCCCAAAATTATTTACATAGTACCCAAAAGCTGCTGATGCTGCTATCCATCCCACAGTTGTAAAAGCTGCACCTGGGATAACATTTAACCACCCTAGTCTTCTAGAAGGTATCATTTGATACATTATAACAAAGCCAAATACCATTACAAATATTAAAACTATATTTTTTGCAATCGCCCAAACATCTAATATTATTTCTGGATTAGGTATATATTTTACTATTACTGATGTAATTGTATTACTAAATACAAATAAAAATAATGTGGCAATTATTATAACTGCAAGCATAAGCACAGATACTATTGATATGAGTTTTACTTTTATAAATGACCTATCTTCCTCTATTCCATACGCCTTATTCAACCCTCTTATAACTGCTGAAAATCCTGAAGAAGAAGTATATATAGCAAGAACTATACTCACCCATAATAGTCCTGTTTGTTGTGTACTAATTACAGATATTACAGTACTCTCTATAAGTTGATATGCCGCAAGTGGCATTATGTGTTTTAAAAGTTCTAAAACTGCCTCACTATTTAAGTTACTAAACCCAATAAGTGTCATTAAAAATATTAGAAATGGGAAAAAGGCTAGAATTAAATTGTATGCAAGCTGTGATGCAAGAGCATATATATCATCTTCAATAATCTTATTAAAAAAGATCATAATGTTTTGAAAAATTCTTTTTATCATCATTTCTCCTATTCTACTTTTATTTCAAATATATTATATATCATATATTATGCTCATACTATTAATTGTTAAGCACAAAAAATGTTTTTCTATTATTTTCTATTCTTTCTTTGAAAATAATAGAATAAATTATATAATATTTTTATAGAAATTAATCAAAGGGGATGAAAATATGCTTTATAATTTAGAAAATGAATTCTTAAATATTACTGCACATGAACATGGTGGTGAGCTGCACAGTATAAAATCAAAATTAGACAATACTGAATTCTTATGGAATGGAAATCCTGAATATTGGAAATATCATGCACCTATACTTTTCCCTATCGTTGGAAAAGTTAGAGATGGCAAATATAAAGTAGATGGTAAAACTTTTGAATTACCACAACACGGTCTTGCTAGAACATCTGAATTTACACTAAGTAATAAAACTGATAATAGTATTAGTTTTAAGCTTAAATACTCAGATGAAAGTCTTAAAGTTTACCCTTATAAGTTTTTATTAACTGTAACACACACACTTATTGGAAAATCAGTTAAAACAACTTATAATGTTAAAAACTTAGATAACCAAAAAATAGACTTTTCTATAGGTGCACACCCGGCTTATATGTGTCCTATACTAGAAAATGAAAACTTAAGTGATTATTACTTTGAATTTGAAAAAAAAGAATCAAGCCCATTAATGATGCTTAATACTTCAACTGGATTATTCACTCATAATACTAGAGAATTATTAAACAATGAAACTAAAATCAACTTATCTAAAGAATTATTTAAAGATGATGCTCTAGTATTTAATTGTTCTAAGCTTAACTCAGATATAATAAGTGTAAAAACAGACAAGCATAACAAATCAATATCATTTGATTTTTCTGGCTTTACTCACTTAGGACTTTGGGCTCCTGCACAAGGTGCACCATTTTTATGTATCGAACCTTGGTTTGGACATGCTGATTTTGAGGACTTTGATGATGAATTTAAAAACAAACCTAATGTTATAAATCTTGATGTTGATAAAGAGTTTACTTGTGCTTACACAGTAACTATCAACGAATAGATAAAAAGCCTGTGACTATCAAATTTAATAGTCACAGGCTTTTTCTAGTTTTTATTCAAAACATTACATAATTTTTCTATACTAACACTAAGTCTATCAAGCTTAACTTCTATTCTCATAAGAAGATACATAGTTGTTGCTATAGGAAACCCAACATTAGCAATTAAATCAATTAAATTTTCCATAAAAAAAACTCCTTTCTATAACAACTACATATGCTACTTGAAAGAAGTTTTTAAATTAAATTTTTTCTGAATAATCACTCACTATGTTTTGAACCATATTCTTTATAGCACTAGCTTGTGCTACAAGAGACATCACAAGTATAAATACTCTTATTCTCTCTTCATCTTTTGGCTCTAACTGTAGTTCTTTCATTTTTTCACTTAATTTTTCATCATTATAAACCGGTCCTGATGAAAAGTCACTAAAACTCTCCTGCTGTATCTCTGAAAATATTTTATAAGCCTCTCTCCAAGAAATAATATCATCTTCTCTATTATTGATATCATTAAATGCTAAGCTAAAAACATTTTTGATTTCCTCTGTTGTCAAAACTGGTCTCATATAACTTAATAACACTAATTGTGCTAAATGATCCTTTGTATATCCTCTTTTTTTACCATCAACTGGTTTAGAAATTATATCACTCTTAATATAGTTTTGTACTATATTATTAGTATAATTATCCCCTGAAAATGCATCATTCAAGTAATCTATTACTTGTGATAAAAACAAATCATACTTTGGTAGTTCATCATATGGAACAATTGTATTATGTGACATCTCATTTGCCAAATCTAAAAAATATTCCTTATCTAGTCTTTTAGAATCCATGTTCACACCTCTCAATCACTTACTACCCTAATTATATAGTAAATAAAATCACATTACAAGTTAACTTTTTTGTCTTTATGCATAGTTCGCAAATACTTTATAATTTATTTTGTATTTTAAATTTTTTCCTTTTTTTCTCTTTTTTATTACATTGTATTTAATCTTGCACTATTTATATTTTATAAAATTTACTTTTAAAGTAATTCAGTATTAACTCACACTGGAAATCTCACTTCCTAATTTCCAGTATTAAAATTCCATTTTTTCTAAAAAAATAAATTTTCTACCTTTTTTTGTTATTTTTATTAGAACAATCTATGTTTTTTCTGCATTATAACTTCAATTTTCCAGAAAAATATCTATTTACTAGCAAAAAAGGGACAAGTTTTATTACTTTTTTTACAAAAAAAGTGTTTTTTATCATTTTATGTGTTGACTTTTCAAAATTTTGGTAGTATATTCAATATATAATATATTTGGAGTAAGAATTTTCATTTTTTTTAATTTCTTTTTCCAAAAGTGTTGACTTATTATGTAAATTTTGTTAACATTAAAATATATTTTGTCGAAAGATGTAGTTTGCAAGGAGGATATAACACAATGAAATCAACAGGTGTAGTAAGAAGAGTAGATGAACTAGGAAGAATAGTTATTCCTATAGAATTAAGAAGAACATTAGATATAGCAGAGAAAGATGCTTTAGAAATATATGTAGATGGTGAGCAAATCATATTAAAGAAATATGAGCCAGCTTGTATCTTCTGTGGAGATGCAAGAGATGTAGTTAACTACAAAGGTAAAAACATTTGTAAAAACTGTCTTGATGAGTTAAAGAAATAATTTTAACTTAACATAACATCTAAAAATAACTTTCATTTTTAGATAGAAAAAACACCCTAATCGCAATTTAGGGTGTTTTTTTTATTTGAAAATAAATTTTTTTATTAAATATAAAGACATCTAAATTTTAATTTAGACGTCTTTAACCATTTTATAAGTCTAATGAATATTTATAAACATCAGATTTTGCCATACTTCTTTCTTTCGCCACCGACTTAATTGCATCTTTTTTCTTCTCACCAGCTTCAATATAAGAAATAATATGCTCTTCTATAGTCATATGTTCCCATTTTGCCTTTTCTTCTTGTTCTATAGCTTCTTTAGTTTTCCCTTCAATTACAATTACAAATTCCCCTCTTGGTGCATTTTCCACAAAGAATGCTATTGCTTCTTCAAAAGTCCCTCTATAGATACTCTCATATAACTTTGTAAGTTCTCTACAAACTGCAACATTTCTATTTCCTAGTCCCTCTTTCATTACTGAAAGTGATTCTATAACTCTATAAGGTGATTCATAAACCATTATAGTTTCTGTTCTTGATTCTATATCTGCTAAAAATACTTTTCTATCTTTATTCTCTCTTGGGAAAAACCCTTTAAACATAAATTTACTTGTATCAAGACCTGAATAAACTAATGCTGTAGTAAAAGCTGTAGCTCCTGGTAAAACTTCAAAATGTATACCATGTTCTATACATTTTTTAACGATTACTTCTCCTGGATCAGAAACTCCTGGAGTTCCCGCATCACTTACTACTGCTATACTTTCTCCCCTTTTTGCTCTTTCGATAAGCTCATTTCCTTTACCTTGTTCATTATGCATATGGTAACTTATTAAAGGCTTCTTAATTTCAAAATGATTTAAAAGTTTTAAACTTTGTCTTGTATCCTCTGCTGCAACAATATCAACCTTTTTTAAAGTTTCAAGTGCTCTTAGTGTTATATCTCCTAAATTACCTATCGGTGTAGGTACTAAGTAAATAGTTCCTGTCATAATTAAATCCTCCTAAAAATCTATTTTCCATAGATTTTATTTATCTCATCTGAATAATTTCCATTCTCATCATAAACAAATAGTGGTGCCTCCCATTTTAAGAATGCCCCTCCATCTCTTTGACCTTCAACTAAAACAATATTAGCTGCTTTTTTAGTATTTGGATGAATCATTTGAACTCTTTTAGGTTCTATTTTATATTTTCTCATAATTGTAAATATATCTGCTAATCGCTCTGGTCTATGTACTATAAACATTCTACCATTATCATTTAATATTTTTCTTGATGAGGCTATAACATCCTCAAGTGTACACATTATTTCATGTCTTGCTATTGATAGCTTATCAGTTTCATTTACTATTCCGGCATTTCTAAGCTTATATGGAGGGTTTACTGTTAATACATCTGCCCTTGGAAGTTTTTTTATAAGATTTATATCTTTTAAATCTCCTTCTATAAACTCTATATCATCATCAAACCCATTTATCATTTTACTTCTATTTGCCATTTCTGCAAACTCGGACTGTATCTCAACACCAATTATTTTCTTAGGATTTCTTTTTCCTTTAATAATAAAAGGTATTATTCCTGTACCTGTGCATAAATCAACTACTGTATGTTTATTTTTCACATTAGCAAAATTAGCTAATAAGACAGCATCTACTCCAAATCTAAACCCATCATTTTTTTGAATTAAATGAATTCCATCTAGTTGTAAATCATCTAAACTTTCATCATCTTTTAATAAAGACATATCCATTTCTTTAGTATTACTCATATGTTCACACTCACTTTTCTTAGACTCTAACCTCTATTATATAAAATACTAAAAAATAATGCCATAGTGTAACACATTTTACAATTCCATCATATTATTTATTAAAACCTTTTCATTAATTAAAAACCATAAAACCCTAACTTTTATTTAATATAAAAAGAGCAGACTATTCCCCCTAGTCTGCTCTTAATTCATATAATTTTTAAGCTACTCTTCTAGCTGTTACATATCTATACATTGAACCAACTACAACACCAACACCTGGTCTTGCAGCATGTAGCATTTGTCCATTTCCAAGATAAATACCCACATGACTTGGATTTGATGGTGACCCCTCTGTAAATACAAGGTCTCCTCTTCTAAGTTGATTTTGTGGAACATAACTACCTTGAGTTACTTGTCCACCAGTAGTTCTATTTAAGCCAACCCCTGCTGCTCTAAAAGCATATTGAGTTAAACCTGAGCAATCAAATGCATTTGGTCCTGTTGCTCCATGAACATAAGGTTTTCCAACATGTCTATAAGCTTCTGCAATTGCAGCCTCTACAACATTTCCAGATGGTGCTGGTGGTGTTACTATGCTACCGCCTCCCTGACTGCCTGATCCTCCACCACTATTCCCACCACCTGCATCTGGTATTTCTGGGACTATAACCGGTCTAGAAAGTTCTTCTATTCTACTTTTTCCTTGCTCTATTGCTGATACTATTTCTTTATCAACAACCGGGCTTACTATCTGATTCCTTAACCCTTTTAATGAATCTACAGCTCTTTGAAGTTGTTCTTTTGTACTACTTGAACTATTGATAACATCAATTAAAGGCTTAGCTAAAGGTCTTTCAAGTACTGTAAGGTCAACATTAAGATTTTTCATTTCTTTATCAAACTCAGTCATTAATGTTTTTTGTTTAGCTTCCATTTCTTTAAACTCTTTTATCTTAAGTTCATTGTCAGCATTAAGCTTGTCCAATTTCACCTTTTGATCTGATAGAGTTTTTATTTTAGTATCTAAAACTGCTTTATCAGCTTCTATCTCTTTTATAACTTCATTATCTAACTGCATTATTGTACTTATAGCATTCATATTCCCTAAGAAATCACCTATGCTATCTGATGTCAAAAGCATTGATAAATAATTCATTTGCCCACCAGATTTGTAAACTCCACTCATTCTTTTCCCTAAAGCCTCTTGCTTTTCTGCAATTTGATTTTTAAGTTCTGGAATTTGTTTCTCAATTTCTGCACTTTGTGCTTTTACATCAGCTATTTTTTTATCATTCTCTTGTTTTGCAAAGAAAACTGGATTCATACTAGCTGTTAATGTGTTTAATTCACTTTCTAGCTTTGTAATTTTAGAATTAAGTTCATTATATTGATTTCTTGTAGTTTCAATTTTTTCTTTCTGTCCATCTGATACAGGAGTCGCAAATACTTGATAACTTGTACCCATTACAAAGGTACCTGCTAATATTAGTGATATTATTTTCTTTTTCATAATTAAAATTCATCCTAAACTTTAGCTTTCCCTAACCTAAGTTTAAAAGGATGTCCCTCCCCATACTTTGATTTAAGATTACAAATTGACTTCCTTAAAAATTAAATTATCGAATTCTCTTATAAAACACTTTAATTTTTTAAATTTGTAATAAATTCTTAATCTTTATGTCATATTATACAACACTTGCGACTCACTTTCAAATTCTTTTTACTTTTTTTTACTTTTTACTATTAACTACTTTTTTGTATTTTTCTTTTATATGTAATTTGTACTATATTTATTCCAACTATTCCTATTATAAATAATATTAGCATTAAATTTTTACTCATTGATGCAAATTGATATATTATCCCTAGTGTTGTACCATAAATACCTAATACTATTTGACTAATACCGTTTACTTTTGAAATTTTTCCATTACTCCCTGAATATCTTTTGCTCATTGCCATTAAAAATATTCCCATCACTATCATAAGGAAACTGGCAATTATTAAAACTATACTTATTGACTTCATTCTCCCCACCTCCAAAGCTATATTATAATACATTTCTACGTAATTTATTCATAATATTTGACCTTATTAAACTTTTTAAATAAATTATGAACTTTTTATTGACTTCTCCCCCTATCTCATAGTATAATAATAAATGTCAACGGGGTGTGGCGCAGATGGGAGCGCGCGTGCTTTGGGAGCATGAGGTCGCAGGTTCAAGCCCTGTCACCCCGACCATTTAAGAATTGCAATTGCAATTCTTTTTTTATTTGCAGAAACATTCTTAATAAAAAAATCCTAACTTAAACGCTACAAGTTAGGATTTTTTATTTTTTTATTTTTTTTCTACACTTCCACCAATTATTTTAACAATATCTTTTAAAACTCTTTTTTGATCTTCTACATCTTTATTAAGTTTTATATTCTTACTTTCTAAATCTTTTTTATCAACTTCTAATGTTACAATTTCATCTTTCAAAACTTCTAAACTTTTATAAATTTGATTATACTCTTTACACACCTCTTCAAGAGTTCGTCCCATCAATACAACTTTAGACTTAAAATCACTAATTTGTGTTTTTAATCCATCTATACTCTCAATGCTTTCTCTAAAAACATCTTTTGTTTGAGTTTCTAATATCTCATAATAAAACTTCAATATGTTTATTCCATACTCTGGGTCAGAATTCCACTTTCCAGATAAGTTCTCAACGTACTTACAAACTCCAAAAAGATAAGAGAAATGTCTTGGGTCTTGGCTTTCCTTATTAGGATATCCTTTTCCACCTGCATATAACGCTAAATGATCTAGATGAACCTCTACTCCTTCTTTCCAAGAAGTAAATTTCTTATATTTCTCACTCTTATCTTCTTTTAAACCACTTGGATTAAAATAATTATCATTTATATCAATAAGAAGACTTGCCCTATTAGTTTCTATAAGTGCTTGTGAATAAGCAATAGCTGGATTTACTCCACCCTTTTTCTCATATAAATTCCAATATAAATCAACTAGTCCTATAAATTCATCTGAACACTTCCTGTTCTTTGCCCACTGCTTAGCTTGATTTCTATCTGGGATTTCCCCACCAATAATATTTGTTAACGTTTCTATTTGTGTTTGAATTTCCACTACTTCTTCTACCTCTTCTTCTCTCATTAAACTTTCCACCGCTTCTCCATCCTCAACTATCATATTAGCATTTTCATTTGAAATATACTTTATTATTCCTTCTGCAATAAGCTCTGCAACTTCTTTATTAAACTTTTGGTCTAATAAAAGTTTTTCTTCTCTTGGATTTGTAAGGAAACATACCTTAACCATAGCTGATGGCATTCGCACTTCTTTAAATAATATTAAATCACTATACTTTGTCCCTCTACTATTAAGCTTTGTACTATTGCTAAGTGAACTAAGAAGACTAAATGAAAGTCTTGAAACATCTTTACTGCTATTTGCAGATACTACTTCTACTCCACTTTCTCTTCTATCATCTGAAGAATTAAGATGTATACTAACAAAACATTTAGCATTACTTTCATTTGCAACATCACTTCTTCTAGCACCTTCAACCCACTCATCATTCTCTCTTGTTAATTTAACCCTTATTCCACTCTCTTCTAATATATTTCTACAAGCTTTAGCTATGTACAAAGTACATTCTTTTTCCTTAGTTCCAAGAAGACCTACAATTCCTATATCATCTCCCCCATGACTAGCATCTAAAATTACATCTATCATCTTACCTCAACCTTTAAAAATTGTTATCAGTCTAATATATTAAAGGTAAAGTAAAATAATTCTTTTTATTAATACTTATTTTATTTAAAATATATTTTTATAAAAATATGTTATTCTTCATCATTCTCTTTTTCTTTAAAATCTTCTTCTAACATCCTGTCCCCTCTTGCTGCTGCTTTAAATAATGCTAAAAAGAACATTATGCCTATTATCCATACTATTCCTACTATTATTGCTATTTTCATTTATGCTCCCCCTTAATTTAAAAATTCTTCCTATATAATCATTGACTTTTTTGCTAATTTTTAACCTATAAATTATTTTATTTTAATTATGTTATCTATCTATCTTCTAATAATATATTAGTTATTTTACATTTAGGTGTTAATCTGTTCTAAATTCAAGTTAATATTCATTTCATTAGAATTTCTATATCCACTTATGTTAGAATAATTTAATAGGGGGTGGATTTATGATAAATAATATAAAAGCAGCTATTTTTGATTTAGATGGAACTTTAATTGATTCAATGGGAGTATGGGTTCAAATAGATATTGACTACATAAAAGAAATTGGACATGCTAACATTGACTTAAAAAAATTAAAAGAAGAAATTAATCATCTTAGCTATAGAGGTACAGCTGAATATTTTAAAAATAGATTTAATCTTGAATTTTCAGTTGATGAAATTTGTGCTAGATGGCACGAAATGGCTTATGAAAAATATAGTAAAGATATAAAACTTAAAGAAGGGGTTTTTGAATTCTTAACAGAACTTAAAGGCTCTGGCGTAAAAATTGGACTAGCTACTAGCAATTCTGTAGAACTTGCAAAAGCTTCACTTGAATTTAATGGTATCTTAGACCTTTTTGATAGTATAACTATCACTAGTGAAGTTTCTAGAGGTAAGAACTTCCCTGATGTTTACCTGCTTTCAGCACAAAGACTTGGAGTAGAACCAAAAGATATAATAGTCTTTGAAGATATTCCTGTGGCTGTAGAAGGTGCTAAAAAAGGTGACTTTAAGGTAATTGGAGTTTATGATGAATACTCTGCTCACCACGAACAAGAAATGATGGACAAGTCTGATAAATTTATAAAATCTTATACAGAACTTTTAGTTAATATATAATTTCAAAAGAAGTTTCTCTATCTTAGAGATTCTTCTTTTTTGTTTTTTCGTAAAAAGTGCTTAATATTTTTCACAAAATCTTATAACATATTAACCTATATCTTAATATTATATATAATGAATACTTTAGGAGGTCTACTTATTTTGAAGAATCACTTTGTGGAATTTTGCTATACTACTAGTAAATATATTTATATCAAATTTAATAGGCCTATGACCTTAACAGGACCCCATAGCATTTTAAATACAAAAAACTACTTACTTAGTGGTCTTATAATTACTAATAATTGCTCAACTGTATGTCTTTCTAATTTAACATGTGAAATATATTCATTTGGTGATGATTTTGTTTCTTTCAAATATAAAAATATTAATATCTCACTTTTAGATGCTACTATACAATGTGGATATATAGATAAAGAAAATATTTATTTTATAACTGATGTAGCTGATATTATTCATGATTTTTCATGTTCTACTTTAATAACTACTCATAATAGTTCAACCTCCTTAGAGTTTTGTACAGCTTCATTATATGAATCTAAAAACCTAACTCTAAAAAATAATAACTTAATCAAGTATCATAAACTAATACCAAGTGATTTTTATATCAAAAATGAAAATACTTCATACTCACCTTATGAAATTAAAGAAGAAACTTCCGATACTTATATCTTTAAATTTAAATCTGATATCATAAGAAAAGCTTCTGAAAGCTTATATCTTTGTACTACTCAAACTTGTAAGTCTACTGATGCTCTTGGAATTACTATAAGTACAGATGAATGCTTAAATATAGAAAACTTTCTTCCTACAACACCAATAAGTCTTAGTATTTTTTCATATGTAGATGATATTTTAGGAATTGCACTAGATTTTAGTAATGAAATTAAAAGATATGATTCTAATGATTTTTATTTTTCTATAAAAGGCAAAAGATATAATGCTAAAGGGCGTGAAAGATATATAAAAGGTAACATAATATATTTTTTTATTTATGATTTATATGATTTTGACTGCTACTCTACCCCTGTAAGTATTACCTATAAGAATCCTAAAAAGCCTTATACTCTTGATAAGAATTTAAAAGCAATTCAAATGACTACTAAACTTACTTCTAATACACTCTATGGTATCAGTGGAATACTTGATACTACAAGCACAAACAAATTTAATATAGCTATTTTAGATATTGAATTCAGCAATTATTTACTTGAAGATAACTTTGATACATTTGGTAAATTATCACTATGGAAAGACTTAAAAAAAGGACTTTTTCTACCTACTATATTGAATCATAGTGAATATTTAAGCTCTATTGAAGATACTTTGCTTACTTTTTATATAAATGATTTAGTTCTTATACTTCTTCATACACCTTTAAATATAATTTCAGCATCAGAATTTGATGATACCTACAATGTAAAAGTAAGTCTAACAGAAAAAAGATGTGTAGCTGAAATGGATAATTTTCTATCAAGTATCCATGATACTATTGAATATATTGAAGTTATTCCACTTCATAAAATTAAAAGTCATAACTATACACTTCCTATAACTAGCATAGAAATCCCACTAACACTTATAGCAAGTGATTCAGAATCTATAATTTGTGACCCTACAAATCAAGGTAATTCATGGACACTACTTGGACAAACAGTAGTTCTCCCCACAACTTTACTAGTTAACAAGGTATATCAAACTTTTAATTACGGTTCGCTAGGAAAAAAGACAATATTTCAAGATTCTTTATATATAAAAAATACAGATACCAAGAAAATATTTGATACTGCAACTATAAATTTTATAAATCTAAAAGGTGAAACTTTATATATCTCACTTGATGATGCTTATTCTTTTAACTTTGATACTTGTGAATTTGAAAATACAATTATTTTATAAGGAGGTTTCTAATGAAAAAAACAATAGAAATTAAAAACTTACTAGTTGATGCAAACTTCATCACATTCTCTCTATCTGAAAATCTTACTTTGAATAAAAGCGATTTTTCTATTTATATAGATAACTTAAAAATACCACAAAGTAATTTTTCATTAGAAAATTCTAATCAAGATTATTCATTAACTATCTTATCCCCTCTCCCCTTAACTACTTCACTCTATTTTTTTATAGACTCTACTACTCATTTTTCTGGAATTATATATATTTATTATGAAATAAATTTACTTGAGTTTAATAATAATATGAGTGCTTTATCCTTAAATCTCCCTAGTGAACTTAAAAGTTATAACTATAACTTTTCATTTTTAACTCTTGATAATACGCCCTTATCAAGTCCACCTTACCCCATAACAATTTGTAATGGAATTTCCCCTAGTTCAACTATACAACTTTTATCATCAACAAATGATGGAAAAGAATTTGAACTAACATTGTTTGATTCTCTTGGAAATTCTGTACCTGATGCTGAATATTTAATAGAAATCATGATTGGAGAATGAAATTGAACACTTATACTTTTAAAAATAGTAATCTAAAAAAAATTAACTCAACATCTCAAACTACATCTAAGCTAATAAATATTGATGCTAAGATTGATACATTAAATCTAGATACACCACTATCTATACTCTCAGGTGAGTTTGAAACCCAAATCAATATCATCAATAATTGCCACCTTAACCTTGATGATAATTTTATTTTAACCACCGCTAAAATCAATTTGATTAATGATAATAATGAAGAAAAAGAAATTGTTTTTTCAGGTGTTCTACACCTTATAAATAATGATTTAGATATAATATCTGATAATAATATATCTATAGCATTTGGAATATCTTCTACTGATAAAACTGATAAAGTAATTAATTTATCAGTTAATCCAATTACTAATACAAATGATTTTTTTAAAATAAATTCAATTGATACACAAAATAATATCCCCTTACCTATTAATTTAAAATCTACAAATACACAAAATATCATTATAGATGCTAATATTAAAAGCTTTGATATAGGTGAAAGTTCTCATGTTAATTTAATAGTTTCAGAAAGTTCTACAATAAATGAATTTAAAAATGTAACTGATGAAACTTTTGATTCTGTAATAGCATCTGAAGAAATTGTAGAATCACTTGAAAAAGATTCTAATATTGTAGTCCCACTTAAATCATTACTCCTTAAAGTAAAAATCAAAAATGGTAAAGGTGTGTTTTCTTTAGCTAAGGAACGTACTGTTTCAGATAGACCTCAAACTAACATCATTTTAAACTCTAAACGCTTTAGTATCTAATCTGCTTTACTAAAGACGTAACAAGTTATACAAAGTTAACATAATATATAGTAATGAATAAACACATTCAAAATATAATCTTTAAAGGAGATTTTTTATGTTAATTAAAATTAATTCTTATGCTAGTGACTATACAACTATAAACCTTTTGCTTTTAAATGATACTAACACCGCTCCAATTGTTATAACAGGTCTAACCAATGATGATTTTACTGATATGTTATATATTGAAAAATCAACTGCTGGAACACGTGCTCCATTAGTGATTTCAAGTTATGCTTTAGTTGGTGATGGTAGTACTGGAGAATTATTGATTACTCTTTCAGCCGCTTTTCTTCCTACTGATATTATTTATATAAAACAAGGTTCCTTAGTTAAAGCAACACCTCTTAGTGGAATAATAAATACAGCTTCTATTGATGAAACTTTAAAAGGCGATGGTACAACAGCAACTACTCCTACAAAAATGCTTGCTGGTATTGGTACTGACCAAGCTGGTACAGGGCATAAATTAACCATAAGACTTATGTCTGCCGATGGTACTGCTATAAGTTCTGAAGAAGTTACTCTTGCTAATTCCTTTATGATAAATGATACAAAAGTTGCATATATAAACTTAATTACTGATATAACTGGTCCAATAACTTCTGATGGACTTTTTGACTTTACCGTAACTTATTATAATGCTGCTAATGAAGAATTAATACTTCTTAACTCATCAACAGCTGCACTTACAGCTTATTTAACACGTGCATAAATAAAATAAACTACACCAGAATTAAATTCTAGTGTAGCCTTTTATTATTTATTCATCATTGCATCTTTAATTACCTGCGCTCTATTAAGCCAAGTATTCTCTTCTGCTTCTTTTCTAAGAAGCTTTTTATACTCTTCATTATCTTGTAATGTTAGAGCATAATCTACTTGTGCTACAAACTCTTCATCACTTGATGCTATATTACAGCTCTTATATTTTTTACACTCATTTATATCAGTTGTTACAACTGGTTTACCTAGTGCCATATATTCAAATAATTTAACTGGTGAAGTTGCATCAGTTATCTCATTTTTTATAAATGGTATAAGACATACATCAAAATGACAAGCATATTGCTTTATAAGATTTTTGTATTCAACAATTCCAAGATAGTGAACATTTTCTAAATCAAGAAGTCCACTTTTCTTTAATGTTTTATCATAGTCAATTCCTACAAGAACAATCTCATAGTTTGGTCTTTCTTTTGCAAGTTTTATCATTTTATTATAATCAAACCAACTAGCAAGTGCACCATAGTAACCTATTATAGGCTTTTTCATTTCAACTATCTTCTTAATCTTTTTACCGATTTCTGAGCCAAGATTGTTAAAGTCATTAAGGTTTACACCATTTTGAGCAAGTACACTCCATTTTTCACACCCTCTAGCCGTGTCAGCAAGTTGTTTAAGCTTATCAGCAGTTGAAACTACTAAAACATCCTCTGTGTTAGATAAAATTCTATTATGGTCCTCTATAAGTTCCTCAGTTACTTCAACTCCGCTTATCTCTTCTGATATTTCATCAACAAAGTCATATATAACCTTGAATCCCCTATCCATATATTTCTTTATATCCTTATATGTTACATCATAAAGACAAGTAGCATATACATGAACAAACTTATTCTTGATTTGTTTTGCATCCATTACTTCAAATAATATATCTCTAAGTAATGCCATATCAATATTTGCTATATAAAGATTATCCTTAACCTTTTTAATTGCATATACATCATCATCTTGAATAATACTCGCTCTATAAATATAAAGTATCTTTTTATCTGCCATAGCCTCTGCAAGATGCTGTGGTCTTTGTTTTAAGTCTATATTCCAACCAAAACCAGCATGGAATATAACAACTGAATCATAATCTTGTGTATCAAAGATTTTTTCAATTCCCATTCTAAACTGATCATGTTGTGTTTGATAAATTACTGTATTTAAAGCTCCATCTAGTAATTTCATAATATCTAAATATCTTTGATAAAACTCACCACTTAAAACTCCCTCTGAAAAATCACCCTTATAATCTCCATAAAGAGGATCCTGTGTTACCTGTGGAAAACATTGTAGAAGCTGATTACTTATAGCAATTTTCTCCTCATCACTTAAGTTTTCATACCCCTTATCAACTGCATTTTTAAAATCCCCTGCTAGTTGTTTTTCCATCTTATTTTTTTGACTATTAAAAAACATTTTAATCCTCCCATTTATCCTTTAAGAACACAAACCCCTGCGATTTTTTATCACCATTCACTTTAAAAGAGATAGCATTTTCATTTGAATTAAGCGAAACTAAATCCTGACTCTCTGAAAAAATAACATCAAGGTAGTATAGTCCCTCTATTACTCTTAAATCATCAAATGAAAACTTAATCTTATTAGTTCCTTTTTCCCAAGGTATACTAACTCCATCAACATTACTGTTAACTGAGCATATAAATTGGTCAACATGTCTAAATTCACAAGGCTCTCTATAAGCTTTTCTAAGTTCTATACTAACTCCAGGACTTTTTATATCATCCCTTAAAACATCATATTCTAAGTTAAACTCTATTTTTTCACCATATGAAACTTCCTCAATTCCATTTGCTACTTCTATCTTTGAAAGTTCAACAAAAGCCTTCTTTTCTTCTACCTCTTCACCTTTATCCATCATAGTTCTATAATAGTCTTCTACTATATCAAATGCTGGACCTATATCCCTCACACATCCTTTTTCAAGCCATATAGCCCTCTCGCAATATGTTTGAACTGTTGAAAGTCCATGAGAAACATAGATAATAGTTCTACCTTGCTTTTTAAACTCATCAAACTTAGCCATACATTTTTGTTGGAAACCTACATCCCCAACAGATAGTATTTCATCTACAATAAGAATATCTGGATTAATATTTATAGCAACTGCAAAAGCAAGTCTTGCATACATACCACTTGAATAGTTTTTAACTGGCTGATTTATAAAATCTCCAATATCAGCAAAATCAATAATCTTATCTAAAACTGCATCAATTTCTGCCTTCTCCATTCCCATAATACTTCCATTGAAATATATATTACTTATCCCAGTAAGCTCTGGGTTAAATCCTGCACCAAGTTCTATTAAAGAAGATATTCTCCCCTTAACATCTACCTCACCTTCATTTTGAAATGCAACACCTGATAATATTTTTAATAATGTAGACTTACCTGCCCCATTATTACCTATAATACCAACTATCTCACCTCTATTAATCTCAAAAGAAACATCATTTAAAGCTACAAACTCATCTGGTTTCTTCTTTGAAAAAGGATTTACTAACATAGATGTTTTACTAGCACCTGAACCATATATTTTATATTTTTTAGTTAAATGTTCTACTTTAACTGCATAAGACATTTCTACTTACCTCCAATTAAGAGTTTAAAATAAGCTCTTTCATATCTATTGCCTTTTGTCTCCAAGTATTATCAAGTCCTTCTTTTCTTAAAAGTTCTAAATACTTTTCATCATTTTCAAGCTCACTGGCTTTTTTTATATTAGCTATAAATTCATCATGTGAATTACTAACTAATGCTGACTCATACTTTCTACACTCTGGAAGTGCAGTAGTAACTATTGGCTTACCTAGTGCCATATACTCAAATAATTTAACAGGGCTAGTTGCCTCTGTTATATCATTTATAACAAAAGGTATAGTAGCTACATCAAAGAATTTTGCATATGTAGGCAGCTGCGTATAATTCCTTGTCCCTAAATAATGCACATTTGAAAGTTCTAATATTCCACTTTTATCTAAAGATTTATCATAGTTAATTCCTATAAGCATAATCTCATACTCTGGAAGCTCCTTTGACATCTTTGTAATAAGCTCATAATCAAACCACTTAGCAAGAGCACCAAAATATCCTATTATTTTTTTATCACTCTCAACTATTGTTTTAATTTCCTCTGGTACTTCCTTACACTTGATATCAGAGAAATGTTCAAACTCAACACCATTAGTAACAAGCTCTACTCTATTCTTTCCTCTTATACTTACAACTTCATCATAAAGTTTAGTTGCTGTTGTAACAACATAAACATCCTCAGAATTTTTAAGCATTCCATCATGTGCTTTTTTAACTGAATCAGGTATTTTATATCCTGCTATCTCATCTGATAAATCATCAACATACTCATAAATAACTTTAAGTCCTCTATCAGTAAATTTCTTCATGTACTTATCATACTCTGTAAAACTTGTAGAATATATTTGCCCAAAACAAGGTATTCCAGATTCTTTTATCATATCTAAAAGACCCTCTTGTAACCAATAAAGATCTGTATTCACAAGGTATAAATTATCTTTAACCTTCTGACTTACTTTAACCTCTTTGTCTATCTCTACATAAGGTGATGCTTTGTAAAGATATAATATATTCTCCTTAGCCATATTTAAAGCTATATGTTGTGGTCTTTGGAACATCTTAACATTAAACCCAAAGTACACATCAAAAATAACTACTGCATCATATTTTTTGCTATTTAAAACTTCTTTCATCTCTTTAAAGAAATCATCTTTGTGCTTCTCATGTCCTCTTGATCTCATTAAGTGATATAAAGGAAGTGCCACTGGTCTAAAGAAATTTTGTATAGATTTTAATATACTCATAAAATTAAATCACCTTTTACTTAATATTTTTCTTTACTAATTCATAAAGAACTTCTGCTTTCTCTGTCCATGTATTTTCTAAAGCTTCTTTTTCAAGCCACTCATAATACTCACTATCTTTTGGTATTTTAAGTGCTTCATCAACTTTAGCTACAAAATCATCAGCACCTTTTCCTATAAGAACTGACTTATATTTTCTACATTCTCTCATATCAGTTGTAACTATAGGATGAGCCATAGCCATATACTCAAATAATTTAACCGGACTTGTAGACTCAGTTATATCATTAAGCAGGAATGGAATAATTGATAAATCAAAGAATTTTCCGTACTTTGGAAGCTCTTTATAATCTATAACTCCAATATAATGAACGTTTGGAAGCTCTTCTACTTTACTCTTTTTAAACTCATCATCATATAAGAATCCAATAAGAAGAATTTCTATATTTGGTCTTTGAACTGCAACTTCTCTTAATAATTCATAATCAAACCACTTTGCAAGTGCACCAAAGTATCCCATTATAGGATTACCTTTTGCAACTATATTTTTAATCTTTTCTGGAACTTCAATCTCATGTTTAATCCAATCTTTATACTGAACTCCATTAGTAATCATAGCTACATTCTCATCACCACGAACTTCTCTTATCTCTTCAATAAGCTTATCTGCTGAACCAACTGCAAAGTTTTCTGTATCTTCTAAAATATGCTGATGTCTTGCATAAACAAATTCTGGAAGCCAGCCTGAAATTTGGTCTGACATCTCATCAATATATTCATAAATAATATGGAAACCTGCATCTGTGTATTTATCCTTTATATAAGGCTCATCAAGATAAACATCTGTTGAATATAGTGAAAGGAATTTTGGTCCTGTGTGTTCTCTTAAAACATCAAACATAGCATTATTAAGTGCATAGTTTGCCATATTAACTATATGTAGTCTATCCTTTAGTTTTTTGAACTCAGTTATATCCTTATCAAACTGTTCTGATGAACGGTAAAAATATAATAGTCCTTTATCTGTAAGTTCATTTGCCATATGTTGTGATCTTTGAAAAAGTGGAATATTCCACCCAACTCTTGAATCAAAAACAACTATAGCCTCGTACTTTTCTTCTTTAAGTATTCTTGTAAATTCTCTATAATACTTATTATAATTTCTATTGTATGTAAATCTTGACCTAGTTCTTAAACAATAAAACTTATAACCAATATCCATACATATTTTTTTAAGAAGAGCGATTACGCCCTCTTCTTTTATAGTTCTTTTAAAATTATCAAACACAACTCCCACGTATAGGATCCTCCTAACTAATTACTTAACTCCAAGAATGCTCTAGAATCAAGAACCCCTCACCTCTATATTTATCTTCCATAGTAAAGCTAAAAGCATTAACTTTTCTATATACAGTTTCCGCCTTGTTCATTATAACAACATCAAGGTAGTAAACTCCTGCTACAAGACTAATGTCCTCAAGATTAAGTTTAAATTTATTTGAACCTTTCATACCTCTTATATTAAGACTATTATCCACACTATCAAAAGCACAAACAAATTGGTCACTACCTCTTGTTGTACCTGGTTCATAATCTGTTTTTCTAAGTTCAAATATAACTCTTGGCTCTTCGAGTTCTTCTACTAGTTCATAATTGAACTCAAGATTTAAATCTTCTCTATAAGAAAGTACATTTTTTTCACCTGTAAGTGTTAAAGTTTTTAACTTATCACTTACTCCATCCTCTAAGTTTTCGATTGTTGCAGGATTAAAGTTTATATTATAATACCTTTCAACAACAATAACTGAATTACCATCATCCATAACTTCACCTTTTTGAAGCCAAATAGCTCTATCACAGAACTTTTTAACTGTACCAAGTCCATGTGAAACATAGATAATAGTTCTTTCTGAATTTTTAAACTCTTCAAATTTCTCCATACACTTAACTTGGAAACCTACATCTCCAACAGATAAAATTTCATCTACTATAAGAATATCTGGGTCAATGTTTATCGCAACTGCAAATGCAAGTCTTGCAAACATACCACTTGAATAACACTTAACTGGTTGGTATACAAAATCTCCAATATCAGCAAATTCTATAATACCATCTTTAACAGCATCAATTTGTTGCGTTGTTAAACCATTTAAAGTACCATTAAAATAAATATTTTCTACCCCTGTAAGCTCTGGGTTAAATCCAGAACCAAGTTCTAGTAAAGATGAAACTTTACCTTTAACATTAAGCTCCCCAGTAGTTGCAAAAGCAACTCCTGTTAAAATTTTAAGAAGTGTTGATTTACCAGCCCCATTATGACCAATAATCCCAACACACTCTCCACTCTTTATTTCAAAAGAAACACCATTTAAGGCATAAAACTCTTCATGTCTTCTCTTTTTAAAAGAAAATAATTTTTCATTTTGATCGCCATACATCTTATACATTTTTGTAAGATTTTTGGCCTCTATAACCACTGACATATTTTAACCTCACTTTTATAGAACATCATCAAATTCTGGTCTAAACTTATTAAATACTCTTGTTCCAATTATAAATAAAATAATTGTAATAACAAAGAAATACACTGTGTATGTCCATCCTGGCATTCCAAAGAAGTCCATACTAACCCAGTCTGTTCCAAGATATGCATCTCTAAACATTAAAACTAGATAAGTTAAAGGATTTAGCTTAACCAAACTTACTGCAAGGTGTGTATACTGTGCATAATCACCTGCCATCATTGGTTTAACCATCTGATTCATAGCCCACATTACAGGACTAAGCCAGAATAAAAATTGCATAGAAATTCCTATTGCATGCATAAAATCTACAGACATAACAACCCAAGTTGATAAAAGTCTTGCAAGTGCTGACATAAATATAACTGTAACAATTATTGCATATATCAATAATAAATAGTTTATCTTACCAAGCCAACCATTAAACGCCATAATAATAAAGTTAATTCCAAGAAATATCAGGAAAGTATAAAAACTTTGCATAAGCCTAATACTCTGTAATATCTGTACTGGAAACTTAACTTTTTTAACTAAGAAAGCACTATTCCTAATAGAACTTGCTCCTGCTACTATGTAATCTGAAATAAATATCCATGGTACATACCCTGCTACAAGCCAAACTAAATAAGGTACTTTTTCATATGTACCATTTGGAAGCAGTGGTCCATCTTGTGCACCACCTGAGAATACCATCCCAAATACTACCCAGAATACAAGTATCATTGCTATAGGTCTTAAAAGAGCCCAAACAATACCAAGTCTTGAACCTGCGAATTCTTTCTTGAATTCTTTCTTTGATATGTTTAGAATCATTTTCCAATTAGAAAAAACACTTTTTTCTAATTCAATCCATTTTCTCAAAAAATTCACCTCTAATCATTTAAACGTTAAATACTAAGTAATATTCCTAGGCATTACCTAACATTTAATCTGTTTTAATAACTTAATTTGTTTTAAATTAACATATGTTATTATAACATAAACTCGGTCTCAATTCTTTAAAATTAGCATCCTTAATAAACTCTAAACATTTAGACTTTCTAGTCATAAATCTAGTCTATTTATTTTCTTATTTTAAACGCAAAAAAGAGGTGCAATATTTCGCACCTCTTTTTCTTCTAAATATTATATTTAAATATATAATATATTATTTTCTATCAACACCATATTTAGCTTCAAGCTCTGTTAATATTCCAAGATATTTATCTTGTTGTGCTGTTACCATTAATTTTTCCATTACAGCTTCTTTAACATCTTCAAAAGTTTGAACTGATGACTCCATCTTGTTCTCAACTTTGATTAAGTGATATCCAAACTGAGTTTGAACTGGCTCGCTTACTTCTCCAACCGCTAATGAGAAAGCAGCATTCTCAAATTCTGGAACCATCATTCCTCTTGAGAACTCACCAAGATTTCCATCTTGCTCTTTTGAAGGACATGTTGAGTTAGCTCTTGCAGCTTCTTCAAATGTTACTTCTCCAGTAGCTATTTGTGCTTTAACAGCTTTAATTTCATCTTCTGATTCCATTAAGATATGCTTTGCAGCAACTCTTGCAGGCTCTTGGAATTCTTCTTTATTATTATTGTAGTAATCTTCTGCTTCTGCATCTGTAAGAACTACTTTTGCTAATACATCTTCAACTGTTCTTTGAATTAATAATTCTTTTTTGAAGATTTCAAGTTGTGTTTTATAAACATCTGTTTCATCTATTTTAAGCTCTTGTCCTTTGTGGAACATAAGCTCAAATCCTATCGCTTGCTCTAATATAGCTTTTCTTGCATCAGGGTTAGCAAACATTGCTCTTTGCTGCTCAGGATACTTAGCGATTATTGAGTTTATATCATTTTCTGTTATTTCTCTTCCAGCAACTACTGCTAAAACTTTATTTTCCATAGTAAAATTCTCCTTCTTTCTGTTATATTAAACTAATAATATAATACCATATTAAATTATTTAAAAAAAGTTTTCTATAAAAGTAATTTTATGCATAAAACAAAACTTTATACGTAGAATCATCATAAAACTTCCTTACTATCTACAATATATAAAATTTCTCATAATTTCAATTATAAATTTATATTTAGGCATAAAAAAAGAAGTTTGATAAAAATCAAACTTCTTTACTGGTGGCCCGAACCGGAATCGAACCAGTGACACGAGGATTTTCAGTCCTCTGCTCTACCGACTGAGCTATCGGGCCATATGTAAGAACTAACTTACTCATTTATTATATAAATATATGACTACTTTGTAAAGTTTCTTTTCTTATAAATATAGCTATTAAAAGAATTTAACTAATATATATCTATTATTTTCTATCTTTTTCTTCATTTTTCTCAAAATTTAAATATCATAACTAATTTATTTACTTTAAATTTCAACCTATCTTTTCTATTTTAAAGTATAAAAAAAGAAGTTTGATAAAAATCAAACTTCTTTGTGGTGGCCCGAACCGGAATCGAACCAGTGACACGAGGATTTTCAGTCCTCTGCTCTACCGACTGAGCTATCGGGCCATGTGTAAGACGAACTTACTTTTATAAGTATACATACTTTCTCTAATTTTGTAAAGCATTTTTTTTAAATTTTTAAAATTCTTTTTTTATTTTAAATCAACTACTTTTAGACTAACTATTTAAAATCTAAAAAACTATACTTTAAATGATTAGTCTAAAAGTATAGCTTTCATTTTTTAATTATTTGTATTATCTGAACTACTTGTACTATTTGTATTATTTAAATTTGTATAATACTGATTTAAGAATATACACATCTGTACATATAATGAATCTGCCCCGTCATCATTTTTAATCTTTGGACTATATTTATTAAGTATTCTATCTGGAACTCCCATAAATAATCCTTGATTTGAATAATGATCTTCAAAATGTTCATTTGTAAGATTAATCACTTTATAAACATTCTCGTGAGTATCAAGCATATCAAGACCTGTGCTTGTTGCAACTAAAATATTTGCAAGTTTGCAATCTTCCGCTGTAACTTTAATATTTAATTTCTTTGCACACGCTTTTAAAACTTCACTACCATTAACTCCACCATACGCTTCACTATTTATTTTAATATCAACATTAACACCTGTTATTCCATTTAATTCTAGAACCTTTGCTATCATAAGCTTATTAATATTTTTATTGCCTGTTACATTAACAATAACCTCTTTACTATTTAGAATTTTCGTTACTGTAATTTCTTCTACCGGTACCTTACTAGCTTGTATACTATTCATTTTGTTTCCATCAGTTTTTTTATAATACTCATATCCTGATACTACTGATATCCCAACAATAACAGCTACAACTATAATTAAACTAACTATACGACCTTTTTTCATAAGTTTCCTCCAACATGTAATTCTTCTCTCGTAATAACAGTATTAATAATATCATAATTTTTCAAAACTACCATCCTACTACCAAAAACATATATACGCTAATTTTAGATAAAAAAAAGAATATCATATATTAAATAGTCTTTATTTGTCTTTTTTTAACTTTTAGGTATAAAAAAAAGAAAATTTATCAAAATCCACCTTCTTTTTTTTCTACTTTAATATTATATTAAAGTATAAAAAAAAAGAAGTTTGATAAAAATCAAACTTCTTTGCTGGTGGCCCGAACCGGAATCGAACCAGTGACACGAGGATTTTCAGTCCTCTGCT
>NZ_CAMQZG010000015.1 GCF_947039605.1 uncultured Clostridium sp. | reverse complement strand
AAGTAGAGAATAAAAAGCTTTGCTTTTATGTGAATCACTTTGTTGTTCACATAGTGTTATATCAAATCAGAGTAGCTTTGGCGAAATGAGGTGCGAAGAAACAGTAAAAATCTCGATATGGATATCTTTGTCCATATTTTGAGTAGCAGAAGTTATGAAATTTGATTTAGATTTAAAAACAGGAGAGTTTGGTGAAACTTTTAATCATATATTAGAGAGTGAAAATCCTATTGTATTATCATATGATAACTATGAGGATATATCATGTGTTATAGAGGCTAAAACAGGATTAGTATATGATGAACTTTTATATAAGGATGCTTGTGAAAAGGCGCTTGTAGAGTATAAAAATGATAAAAGTGCTTTTGACGTTGAGTATGGAGTTAATGTGTATGATGAGTTTGAGAAAATATTTAATAATGGATATGAGGCTAGTATTCCAGGGATTGAAACTGATTTATATACATTTTTAAAAGAGTTTGATCAAGATATGTCGGATGAAGAAGTTGAGTATAGTGATGAATTATTTGTTTCAAATATGATAGCATTTATGTTTTCTAAGCTATATGAGGCTAAAGTAAAAGAATATGTTGCATTTATTGAAGGATTAAAATATGAGTTTACTAATGAGAGTGAGAATTTATCAAAATTTGCATTAGATGAAATAGTAAGGTTTGTTATTAACCCTTGGCATGAAAAAACAGGATATTTAGGTATAACAGGTGAAGAAGACATTGAGTATAAACTTGATGAACTTGTTGCACAGAGTTATTGTAAATGTGATTACCAAACAGCTTTATCAATGCATGTTGTAATTAATATGATTGAAAATAATATAGGACATGAGAGTAATGAAATTCAAGGAAATTTGAATGGCTTTAAAGAAATGCTACAATGTGAAGAACTTACAGAGGAAAGTCCTTATTCAGATGAACTTATAAAGTTTGGATTCGAAATTTATATGATGATATTAAATTATGATATAAGAGTATTTATAGAAGAAAATAAATAAAATAGTAGATAAAAACTCCTTTTGTGATATATAGTTTTAATAAAAATTGTATATTGTGAGTGGAGTTTTTGTTGTTCTATTATTAAAAATAAGTAAATGTTTAATTTGCATAATAATTACAAAAAAAATAAAGGAATGATATAATTATCTTAAGGTAATTATAATTTTACAGATGGTAAATATGTGAGGGGACTGAGAATAATGAATAAAAAAGAAGTCAAAATATTAAAAGATAAGTTATTTGAAATATCAAATAATATTGTAGCAATAAAGAGTAATATAATAACTGAGGAAGCTACAAAACAGGCGTTGATATTACCATTTTTCCAAGTTTTAAAATATGATGTTTTTAATCCTATAGAGTTTATTCCAGAATGTTTAGCAGATTTTGGAATTAAAAAAGGAGAAAAAGTTGATTATGCTATTAAATTAGATGGTGAAATATCTATTCTTATTGAAGCAAAAAGTTGTAATGTAAAGTTAGATAGGCATGCAGGGCAGTTATCAAGATATTTTAATAATGCTACTGCGCCTATTGGAATTTTAACTAATGGAATAGAGTATAGATTTTTTTCAGATATAGAAGTAGCAAATAGAATGGATGAAGATGCTTTTTGTACTATTAATATGTTAGAGCTTAAAGATTCAGATATAGAACTTTTGTATAGATTTTTAAAAGGTGAGTTCTCAGAAGAAAAAATAAGAGATATAGCTCATGATTTAAAGGAAAGAAAAAAGATTAAAGATATAATTAATCAAGAGCTAGAGAATCCAAGTGAAGAATTAATTAGTGTGTTAATGTCTTCTGTAAATAATAAGAGAAAGACAAGTACATACTTTTTAAAGTATAGACCTATAGTTAAGGACATGCTAAGTGAGAAAATAAAAGAAGTTGCAATAGATAAAATTACAAATGAAATAAGAGAACCGCTAGATATAAAGCCAATTAAAAAAATAGTTACAACAGAGGAAGAACTTGTTGCATATGGCCTTGTTTTAGGTCTACTTGGTGAATATATTGATGTAGGTAATATTTCTTATAAAGATACTGAGAGTTATTTTAATATATTATTGATTAATAATGTTAGAAAGTGGATTTGTCGATTGTTTTTAAATGGAAGCAAGAAGTATATAATGTTTTCTGATAATTCAGAAAAAATATTGATGGATGATATTGGTGATATAGCTAAGTATAAAGAGAGATTATTTAATTCTTTAAAAATGAGAGTTGATGAAGTGAATAGTTAGTATAGCAAGTATAAAATATTAAAACTTAAAATAAACATAATTAAATATTTATTTATAAAAAAGTGATATTAGAGAAATCAAAATATCACTTTTTTATTTTAGAGGAAGTATTATATAAAATAAATGTGAAAGACTATACAAATGAGTATAAATGTATAGTAGAATATAAAGATATACATAGAAGGTAATAAGTAAAAGTATGTAGAATGCTTTGCAAGTATATAAGCTAATTAAAAGGTACAAAGGAGAAAAGTATGTTTGGACAAAGAAATTTAGAAAAATTTGAGATGAGCGATGGTTGGACAATTTATGTTAAAAGTACAGTCTTTAAAACTGAGGTTAGTTTAAGAAATAGTGAAGATGAGGAAGAATTACCTTGGAGTGAGCTTGGGCTTAGAAAAGATAATATGTTAGAGGTTTTTTCAGAAAGATTATTAGAAGCTGGAGAACTTGAAAAGATAAAAGAGTGGTTAAGTGAAAAGTAAATTGTAGATAAATAAATTTTAGACATATGGAGTAATCCGTAGGTCTTTTTTATAATTTATAATAATTATTAAGTAATAAAAAAACTTGTGCCAAAGTAGAGTTTTATAGTATGATATAAATAATAATAAAGAGAAAGAAAAGATGAAAAAGGAGTGTTTTTATGTTAAATATAGGATGTCATTTATCAACAACTAAAGGATTTGCTAATATGGGAAGAGAGGCTGTAAGTATTGGTGGAAATACTTTTCAGTTCTTTACAAGAAATCCTAGAGGTGGAAAAGCTAAAGCTATAGTTCAAAGTGATGTAGATGAACTTTTAAGAATTGCAAAAGGTAATGGCTTTGCTAAACTTTTAGCACATGCTCCATATACACTTAATGGTTGTTCTGGTAGTGAGGATACAAGAAACTTTGCAAGGGCTATGATGGCTGATGATTTAGAGAGAATGGAATATCTTCCAAATAGTTTATATAATTTCCACCCAGGTAGTCATGTTAAGCAAGGAACAGAGGTTGGAATAGATTTTATAGTTAATATGCTTAATGAAGTTATGAAAGAGGAGCAAACAACTACAATTCTTTTAGAAACAATGGCGGGAAAAGGTACGGAAATTGGTAGAAATTTTGAAGAAATAGCACAGATTATAAGTAGAGTAAACCTAAAAGATAAGATGGGGGTATGTCTTGATACTTGCCATATTTACGATGCAGGGTATGATATTGTTGATAACCTTGATGGAGTTTTAGATGAGTTTGATAGAATTATAGGTCTTGATAGACTTAAAGCTATTCATCTTAATGATAGTAAAAACCCATATAAGAGTCATAAAGATAGACATGAGAAGATTGGTGAAGGATTTATAGGACTTGAGGCAGTTACAAGAATTATAAATCATCCAAAGCTTAAAGGAATTCCTTTCTTCCTTGAAACTCCACAAGATGATTTAGATGGATATGCAAAAGAAATAGAACTTTTAAAATCAGTTTATAAACAATAATATAGAAGGTCTTGTATTGCTAGAAGATAGTGATATAAGGCTTTTTGATTTTTTATAAATAATTATTAAATGATAGATAGAAAGATAAAAATTTACATATTATATAATAATAAATGATATAGTACTAATTGATAAAATTAAGGTTATAATTAAATAATAAAAATAAGGAAGGAGAAATATTATGCCAAGTTTAATTTTAGAGGGTGGAACTTTTAGACCTATATTTAGTGCAGGAGTGATGGATGCATTACTTGATAATGATATTATGTTTCCATATTGTATAGGTGTTTCAGCTGGGATAACAAATGGATTTTCATACATATCAAAACAGAAAAAAAGGAATTTAGAGATATTAGAGGTTTATAGACATGATAAAAGATATTTAGGTAAGAGGAACTTTTTCAAATGTAAAAGTATATTTGGTTTAGATTTTGTATTTGATGAACTTCCTAATAAACTTAATATATTCGACCAGGAAACTTTTGATAAGTATGAGGGAACACTTTTAGTAGGGGTTACTAATGCTTTGACAGGAAAGTCTGAGTATTTAAATGGTATGAAACTTGATAAAAAGTGTACAATGCTTAGAGCTACTTGTGCAATACCAGTACTGTTCCCAGCAATTGAAATTGGGCAGGGTAAGTATTTTGATGGAGGATTATGTGACCCTATTCCAATAAAAAAAGCTTTAGAGGATGGAAATGAAAAGCATCTGATAATTTTAACAAGACCCAAAGGTTTTAAACTTGAGCCTAAAAGAAAGAATGCTATGGTTGCAAAGATAGTTAAAGGAAAGTATCCAAAGCTTGTTGATGGACTTTTAAAAAGACATATAAAATATAATGAAACGGTAGCTATATGCGAAGAACTTGAAAGAGAGGGAAAAGCTATAATTTTAAGACCAACTAAAGAACAAGCAATTGAGAGTTTTGAAAAAGATATAGATAAACTTAGAGAGGGGTATAAGAATGGATATGATTTAACAATGGAAAGAATTGAGGAAATTAAAAAGTTATTTTAAAATTTAATATTAGACGGTAAAGGAATGACAAAAGATGATATTTGATTTAGTAGTAAGAGTTATAAGTTATATAGTATTAGTAGTGTTTTTATATAATATAGTAATAACAATGTTTTCATTAAAGATAAAAAAGAAGAATGAGAGTATAAAGATAGAGGATAAAAATACATTTTGTGTGTTGATACCATGTCATAATGAAGAAGAAGTAATAGAGTCGACCTTAAATGCTATTAATAAAACAATTTATGATAAATCTTTGTGTAAGGTATATGTAATTGCTGATAATTGCAGTGATACAACAAGTGAGGTATGTGAAGCTTTTATAAAAAACAATCCACTATTTGATTGTAGGGTTTTAAAGGTAAGAGGTGGTAGTAAGCCTAAAGCTTTAAATAGTGCTGTAAATATTTTAAAAGAAGAGGGGCTATGGACTGCGGATAATATAGTTATACTAGATGCGGATAATAAAGTTAGTCCTACTATATTTAATAGTTTTAATGAAGAACATCTAAAGGGTGAGAAGCTTGTTCAATGTGCAATAAAGTCATTAAATGATGTGAGTTTTGTAGCTAGAGGATTTACATCTGCTTTTAACAATATGAATAGAGGTTTTCAATATGCAAGGAATAGAGTTGGGCTTAGTGGCTCATTAAGTGGGACAGGCTTTAGTATAGATAGAAAAGTTTGGGATGAAGTGGATTTTATAAAATGTGATACTTTAACCGAAGATTTAGAATTTAGTATACTTAGTATTCTTGCAGGTTATAGGGTTAAATTTGTTTTTGATGATTATGTTTTAAATCAACATTTAGATGAGTTTAAACCAAGTATGGTTCAAAGAGTAAGATGGAGTAGAGGACATATGCAAGTATTTATGAAACTGTCATGGAGTGTTATAAAAGAATTTTTAAAAAACCCATCAATTCAGCTAATTGATAGTTTTTTATTTATAACTAATCCATTTAGAGATTTATTATATGTTGTAGTATTATTCATAGATATTCTTTTATATAAAGAAATACATGTTCCATTATACTTAATATTAATTCCATTAACATATTCAATTGTATTTACAATACTGTGTGATAATAGAAAAATTAAATATTTATTACCAAGCATGATGTATACAGTAACAATGTTTTTTGCAACGGTTTATGGTGGATTAACTTATACTAACAGAGTATGGGCAAAGACAGTACATAAAAAAATAGAGTTACCAGCAACATAATTTATACATATAAAAAAAGAGGAGAAAGAAAAATTTTCTGCTCTTTTTTGAGTTAGGTAGTTTACTAATCTTCATCAAGACAATTAGTAGTGTGGTGAGAAATTATTTTTATTTTATGAGTTTCTATATGTATTATCTTTTTAGAAAATTTCCCTTTAATAACACTTACAATAGTTCCTTCAGAAATTAGAATAGGTTTAAGTGCTATAAATTTATCAATATCTTCTTTATCTAAATATGATATGCGAACTTCAGCATAGTTTAATATTCTAGAATCACGATGTGGAATTCCAAAGGTTAAATCATTCTTTATTAGTGAACAGGTACCAATTTTTCTCTCATAAGTATTAAATATAGAATCAAGAAAAATTCTAAGTGGTGCATTAGAAATTTCTGTAAAAATACCAATTAGTAAAAAGGGAAGCACCATAAAATTCATCCAACCAAAACTGAAAAAAAATAAAACACAACAAAAATTACTTAAAAATCTTTTGTTGTATTTTTGAAAAAATTTTAATTTTATAGGTGTATATTCATCGATATTGTATATTTTTTTTATTTGTTGTTTTGCCTCTTCGTCTTTTAAATTAGCCCATCGTTTTTTTACTTCTAAATAATCTTTGTTTTTAGGTTCTTGCTTTTTATTGAACATAATAGCTCCTTTTAAATAGTTTAATAAAGGTAGTTTAGCAAAAAGATTTTTCTAATAAAGAAACAAATGTTTAATAATTAAAAAATAATAAGTAGAGTAGTTATTAGATATATTAGTATGTTTAAAATGGTAAGAATAGGTGTAAACGGTATTATTAAAGAGATAGTTCTATTAAATGGAGTTTAATCATAATATATATAGGCAAATAATAGCTTGAAGGAATAAATATAAACGAATTGGTCAATGATTTAGTTAATAAGTTTTTACGAGGTATTATTTGATTTTAATATTTAATAGGGGGTAGAAAGAATGTCAAATACGGTGAAAAGATTAATTGCATCAGTATCAACAGTAATAGTATTAGGTCTTGGATTTACATGGTTATTTACTAGTCTTGGGATAAAAATATCTAATGGTGAAATAGTAGAGGTTAAAGAAGATGTGCAAGTTGCTAGAACAGAAGCAGAAATAAATGAAGTAATGCATGCACGTAGTATTAGTATGACTTTAGTGAATGAGAAAAAGGGGGATTTAGGACTCCTAGAGTTTGGAATAGATAACAGGTTAACTAATGCTGTGATAACAGATGGTGATGCAATGAAGGCAGCTAAATTTAGAAAAGCAGTTGATTATATAATAATTGAGGGTGAAAAATATTATTTATCAGATGTATCCAATGATAGAATTGGGGAGTTAGCTTTTAATGCTATACGCAGAGATAGTGAGCTAACATATCAAGAGACAAATCCTGAGAGGTAAGATGAAATTATATAAACAGGAAGGCAAGGTATGAATATACTTTGTCTTTTTTTATGGTTATTAAAGGATATAAAAAATCAACAAAAGAAAAATTTCGTAGTAAGTTGATGAATTTAGTATGAATTATATATGAATTTATGTTATATTATAGAGGTTACTTATTTTAAAAATAGCATAAGTAGCAGAAATTATAAATTAATAAATCATAAGATAAAATTTGGAGGAACATTATGGCAAGAGGAAAATTATCTAAAATTATTGGAGTTGTTATTGTAGTGGCAATAGTAGCTGGAGGTGGATATGCAGTTTATGCAAATACACATAATAGCAAGGCAAATGAGAATCAAAACCTTGTATTATCTGTATCATCAACACCACCAACAATGAATCCACTATATGCAAATTCAAATAGTTCACTTGTTGTAGCTGATGCTATGTATGAGCCAGTTTATAATATTGGTGAGAATGGAAAACTTGATTTTAATGGATTAGCTAAGAGTATGACACATTCAGCTGATGCAAAAACATATACTTTAACATTAAAGCCTAATTTAAAATGGTCAGATGGACAGGCCTTAACAGCAAATGATGTTGTTTTCACTTTTGATTCAATAATGAATCCTAAAAATAATGCATTATTAACTCAAACATTTATGATGGATGGTAAAGCAATTACTGCAAAGGCTTTAAATAGTACAACAATAGAGTTTATATTACCAGCACCATCACTTGGATTTGAGCAAAATCTTGCGCAGTTATATCCAATTCCAGAGCATATTTATAAAAATGTTAAAGATTTAAAAAATGCACCGGAGAATAAAAAACCAGTAGGTGATGGTCCATATAAATTTGAATCAGAACAAGCAGGTTCAACAGTTACTTTAGTTAGAAATGATAATTTCTATGGAGAAAAAGCTAATATTTCAAATCTTGTATTTAAAGTTATACCTAACCAAAATGCAGGAGTAGCAGCTTTAGAATCAGGACAATTATCAGTTGGAAACTTATCAGAGAAGTTATTAGCAAATAAGAAAATTTCAGATAACTATAATGTAGAGAAATTTGGATCAGGTTTAGTTAACTCAGTAGTATTTAACTTTACTAATAAAAACTTACAAAATTTAAAAGTAAGACAAGCAATTGCATATGCTTTAAATAGAGAAGATTTAACTAAGGCTGAGTATGGAAATAGTAAGTATGTAACACCAGCAAACTCAGTATTTTCACCAGAAACTCAGTATTATACAAATGATGTAAAAACATATAATTATGATTTGACTAAGGCACAAGACCTTATGAAAGAATCAGGTGCAAAGGATGTAACATTACGTCTTAGCTATGCAGCAGGATTTAAATGGGCACAGGATGAAGCTCTTGTTATCCAGCAAAATCTTAGTAAAATAGGAATAAAAGTAGAGCTTGAGCCAATAGAGCTTAACTCATTCTTCCAAGAAATATTTACACCAAATAGTACAAAGTATGACCTTGCTATAAATGGATATAATATGGGTACAACACCAGATGGATACTCAACAGTATTTACTACTAAAGGAGCTAATAATGCATCTAACTTTAGTAATCCAAAGATAGATAAATTATTTAAAGAGGCGCAAACAAGTACAAATGTTAGTCAAAGAGAAGATTTATACAAAGAAGTTCAGGAAGAGGTTTCAGAAAACTTACCTGTTTATACAATTAACTATCCTGAAACAATTTTAGGAGTTTCAAAAAAAATATCAGGTATTAAAGAAGCTGCTCCAACACCAATAGCTCTTATGCAAAATTTTGGAGCACTTTATTATAATAAATAATAAAATTTAGAGAAAACTTATAATAGCATCTATCAAATTTTAGATAGGTGCTATTGTCATAAAATAAGTTAGGAGGATTTTATGGGGAAATTTATTTTAAAAAGAATTCTTTTAGCAATACCTATGCTTTTTGTTATTTCAATAATTTGCTTTTTTATAATAAAAGCAGCACCAGGTAGTCCAGTTCAAATGTATATGACACCTGGGATGAACCATAAGCAAGTAGAAATAATTAGAGAAAATTTAGGGCTTAATAGACCTATTATAACTCAATACATAGAGTGGCTAAAACAAATTTTACAAGGGAATCTTGGTAATTCTCTTGTTTCATCAAGTTCTGTAGCACAGGAAATTACAAGTAGAATTATACCTACATTAATTTTAAGTGGAATATCAATGATATTAACTTTTATAGCAGGGATAGGGCTTGGAGTAATAGGAGGAATGAATAGAAAAAACTTTATAGGAAAAATAATAGATATTTTTTCTAATATAAGTATTGCTATGCCCTCATTTCTTCTTGCACTTATACTTATAGTTGTTTTTACTGTTAAGTTTAATATTTTACCAAGTGTTGGGATGTATAACATAGGTGATAAAAGTATAACTAGTCTTATAGCACATCTTATTATGCCAGTTTTTGCAGTAGTTTTAACTGATATTGGTGGGATAATACAATATGTGAAAAATTCAATAGAGATAGAAGCAGAAAAAGATTATGTAAGGACTGCTTTTGGAAAAGGTCTTGATAGAGAATCGGTATTTTATGGACATATACTTAAAAATAGTATTTTACCTGTTATAACACTTGTAGGGCTATCACTTCCAAGTCTTGTGATGGGGAGCGTTGTTATAGAAGAGATATTTGGATGGCCAGGAGTTGGAAGAATGGCTTATAATGCAGCTATTTCATATGATTATCCAGCTATAATGGCAACTACTCTTTTAGCAGCGGTGCTTTTAATTATTGGGAATCTAATATCAGATATTTTATATACTCTTGTTGACCCTAGAGTTAAGGGAGGATTAAAATAGTGAAAAATATTATGATTGCAATAAAAAAAGATAAAGGAGCATTTATTAGTTTAATATTCTTAGTTATATTTGGTGTAGCTTGTATATTTGCATTTTTATCACCTTATAAACCTAATGAAATAAATTTAGCAAATGCTTTTGAATCACCAAGTATACATCATATTTTTGGAACTGACAGTCTTGGTAGAGATTATTTTACAAGGCTTTTATACGGTGGTAGAATAACTCTTTTAGTAGGACTTAGTGTTATGATAATATCAACTTTTATAGGGACAATTATAGGTTCTTTAAGTGGATATATAGGTGGAGTTTTTGATACTGTTATTATGAGGATTTTAGAGATTCTTATGAGTATTCCGGCATTTTTTATATTATTAGTTTTAAGTGTTATTTTAAAATCATCACTTATGGAAATAGTTCTTGTTTTAGCAGCCTTTTCATGGATGGGTACAGCAAGGATTATAAGGGGTGAAGTTAATGCACTTAAAGAAGCTGATTATATAAAGTGTGCAAAAACACAAGGAATAGGAACTTTTAAGATAATAAGAACTCATGTTATTCCGAATATTTCACAAATTATAATAGTAAATGCAACTATGAGCGCGGCAGGTGCAATACTTACAGAGGCAATGCTTAGTTTTCTAGGACTTGGCTTAAAGCCACCAATAGCATCTCTTGGAAGTATGCTAAATGCAGGGCAACAAAACATGATGACAGAGCCATATCTTGTTATATTTCCAAGCATAGCAATAATACTTGTTATACTTGCTTTTAATATGATAGGAAGAGGTCTTCAAAAGAGTATAGGAAAAAGAAGGTAATATGTATGAATGTAGTTGAATATAAAAATTTGAAAGTTAGTTTTAAAACTGATAATGGAATTATAAAAGCTGTTGATGATATTAGCTTTGAACTTAAAAAAGGTGAGATACTTGGAATTGTTGGAGAGTCAGGAAGTGGAAAGTCAGTTACAGCAATGTCACTTATGGGACTTATAGACAAAGAAAGTGGAAGTACTCAGAGTGGAGAAATACTACTTTATGGAGTTGATATAACACAGTTTAATGAAAAGCAGATGATGCATATTAGAGGGAAAGAGATTAGTGCAATTTATCAAGACCCTTTAGCATCTTTAAATCCTGTGTATACAATAGGACATCAAATTATTGAGGGGATATTAATTCATGAAAAAGTATCAAAAAAAGAAGCAAAACTTTTAGCGGTTGAGATGCTTGGAAAAGTTGGAATAAATGATGCGAAAAAAGTATTTGAATCTTACCCAAATGAACTTTCAGGTGGAATGAGGCAAAGAGCACTTATAGCAATGGCTCTTTGTTTAAAACCTAAAGTTCTTATTGCAGATGAAATTACAACAGCACTTGATGTTACTGTACAAGCACAAATTTTAGAATTATTAAAAGCGATTAAAGAAGAATTTGATATGTCTATTATAGTTATTACACATGACCTTGGGATAATAGCAGAATTATGTGATAGGGTAATTGTGATGTATTGTGGAAGAGTTGTAGAAGAGGCAGATGTTT
Organism: uncultured Clostridium sp.; assembly: GCF_947039605.1. Classification (GTDB taxonomy): domain Bacteria; phylum Bacillota; class Clostridia; order Clostridiales; family Clostridiaceae; genus Sarcina. The sequence continues at coordinate 64,670 of NZ_CAMQZG010000015.1, read as the reverse complement.
TTACAATTTTTGATGGGGCAAAACATCCATATACAAAAGCACTTCTAGATTCAAGGCCTTCTATAGAATTAGATTTTGAAGGGATAAAAGAGCTTAAATCAATCAAGGGAAGTATTCCAAGTCCTTATGAAATACCGAGTTATTGTGCATTTTATGATAGATGTAATAAGTGTATTCAAGAATGTAAACAAAAAAGTTTACCAAATTTAAAACAAATAGGAAAACAACATAAAGTAGCATGTTATATGGCAAGGGAGGAATAAATTTGAGTGGAAAAGTAATTTTAGAAGTAAATAATTTAGAGAAGAACTTTCCTTATGAAAAAAGTTTTTTTGGAAAGGTTAAAAAAAGTTTAAAAGCTGTTGATAAAATTACACTTAAAGTTAATGAGGGAGAAACCCTTGCAATAGTTGGTGAGTCAGGTTGTGGGAAATCAACACTTGCAAGAACAATTATAGGACTTCATAAAAAAGATAATGGGACTATTATAATAGATGGAATAAATAGAGATAGTTATAGAAAAAGTGATATTAAAAATAAAAGTAGCTTTATACAAATGATTTTTCAAGACCCATATAGCAGTTTGAATCCTTCGATGAAAATTAGAGATATAATTTCTCAGGCTATGTTGTATCATGGTTTTGTAACAAAAAGCGATATGGAAAGAGAAAGTATAAGACTTTTAAAACTATGTGGACTTGATGAAACTGTATTAGATAGATATGCAAAAGAGTTTTCAGGTGGGCAAAGACAAAGAATTGCAATAGCAAGGGCATTATCTTTAAACCCTAAAATAATAATAGCAGATGAGGCTGTATCAGCACTTGATGTATCAATGCAAGCACAAATTATAAATCTTATGATAAGACTTCAAAAAAAGATAGGAATGGCTTATATATTTATTTCACATGATTTAAATTTAGTTAAATATATAGCGACAAGAGTTGGGGTTATGTATCTTGGGGAAATAGTTGAAATTGGAGATAAAACAAAAATTTATAAAAATCCTATGCATCCATATACAAAAGCACTTATGCAGTCAGTACCAATATCACATCCAAGTCAAAGAGGACAAAGAAAACTTCTAAAAGGAGAATTACCATCAGTGGTAGATTCTATAAAAGGGTGTAAATTTAGAACAAGATGTCCATATGCAAAGGAAGTATGCATGCTTAAAAAACCAGAATTAAAAAAATATGAAGAAAATCACTTTGTGGCATGTCATTTTGCAAAGAAGTTAATTATTAATATAGATTAGAGTAAAGCAAGGAAGTTTAGTTAATGCTAAATTTTCTTGCTTTATTTTTATTTTAATCTAATTTTAATCTTTCTTATATTTTAGATTAATTTTCCAAGCATAGTATATAAATATAGAAAGAAGAAAATAAATTTTGGAGGTTTTATAAAATGGAAAGAAAAGAAAATAATGAAATGGCTATTATTGAGGTAAATGATTATAAGGATGAATTTAGCAAAGACGATAGTGAAAGTTTTGGTGGACTTGGTCAGGTTGTAGCAAAGATATTTAGGTTTATAGGGAAAATTATAAAAAAAGGAAATACAGTTTACTTTGAAGTTAGAAAGAAAAATGAAAAAACTATAAGAATATCATTAACTTTATCAATTGTAGTAGCAATATTTTTAACAGTCCCAGTAATTGTATTATTAGTTTCAGGATTATTCCTTGGATATAAATATTCAATTTCAAGTGTTGATTTAAATTGTGATGAAGTAAATAATGTTTTTGAAGAAATCTCTAAATCAGCGGATACTATTAAAAAAGATTTTAAAAAAGGTATTTAAAAAAGGATTTGTAGAATAGAATATAGAATAAAAAATAAGAGGTTTTAAAAGAAGGGTTTTAAAATCTCTTTTGATTTATAAAGAAAAGTTATAAGGAGATAAAAGTGTGATTAGTCAAGAAGAAAGGATTATAGAAAAGTTGCAAAAAAAAACTAATATAAACAGTAAAGAAGCTAGGAAAATATTAGAGAGTTGTGGTTGGAATCTTTTAGATGCTGTTGTGAAAATAGAGTGTGAGAATAAAGGAGAAGAGTTTACAGAAAAAACTTTTTATACGAACAAGAGTTGGGAAACATATAATAAGCCAAGTGCTCTTATTGATTTAAGTAAGGAAGATATAAATTATAAATTTGATAAGAAAGAAAGTGGGTTTAAATTATTTGAGTGGATATGTGAACTAATAGATATTTGTAATAATATTTTAGTGAAAGTTAGTAGAAAAGGGAAAAAAAAATTTGAGGTTCCAGTGACAGTTTTTATAGTTTTAACAATACTTTTAGTTGGAAGTATGATTCCTATAATGATTATTGCATTAATTTTTGATGTTGAATTTTCTGTTAGTTCTAAGAAGACAAATGTTACAAAGATAGATGAAATGCTTAAAGACTTAGCTGGTTTTGTTAAGGGAATAAAAGAAAGGATTAAAAAGGAGCTTTAGAGGTATGATTAAAATTTTAGTTGTTGAAGATGAAGAAAAAATAGCTAGATTTATAGAACTTGAATTAGCTTATGAGGGATATAAGGTTATAAAAGCAGATAATGGGCGTGATGGTCTTGATATAGCACAAAATGGAGAGGTAGATATTGTACTTCTTGATGTAATGTTACCAGAAATTAATGGGTTAGAGGTTTTAAGAAGACTTAGACGGGTATCTGAAATTCCAGTTATTATCCTTACAGCAAGAGATGAGGTAATGGATAAAGTAGCAGGGCTTGATGGTGGGGCAGATGACTATATAACTAAACCTTTTGCAATTGAAGAACTTCTTGCAAGAATAAGACTTGCATTAAAAAAGAAGAATGTTTCTGTAGAAGATAAAGATGTTATAAGAAGAGGATTATTAAGTTTAGATAAGCCACAGCATAAAGTGATTTATAATAATAAAGAAATTGAACTTACAAATAGAGAGTTTATGCTATTGCAAATTTTGCTTGAAAATAAAAATATAGTTATGACAAGAGATGTACTTATTGAAAAGATTTGCGGCTATGATTATTATGGAGAAACAAATGTTATAGATGTATATGTAAGATTTTTAAGAGTTAAAATAGATGATGCTTTTAAAGTAAAGATAATTACTACTGTGCGTGGTGTTGGGTATGTGATAAAGGATGAATAAGAAAAAAAACAAAAGATTTACATCCATTGCAATAAAGATTAATTCAAAATATGTTAGAGATACATTTTTTGAGCTTTTAGGTTTTAATATGATTTTAATTATCTTAATAGGTGGTATATGGTGTCTTAGTGTAGAAAAAGCTTTTTATGGTAGTTTAGTGGAAGAGGCTCAAAGAAGTTTAAGTTTGCATCCAATAGAAAGTGCTAACTATACTGTAGTTTGGAATAATGGGAAAACTATGATTAAGGATGCTAGTGATTTTTTATATAGCTTAAAATTTGGAGGAGCAGTTTTACTAATATTTGAAGGGGGAGTTCTACTTGATAGAATTATTTTTGGAACAGGAAGAGTTAGAAAGTATCTAAAGCCACTTGATGAGATGGCAGAAGCAGCAGAAAGACTTAGCAATATGACTTTTGATGAAGAGAAATTTCAAGATTTAGAAAAAGCTATATCAAATATAAGTCCAACGAGTTCAGATGAAAAAATTAGTATAGGAGATAGTGAACTTCAAGGTCTTGAAAATGCTATAAATACACTACTTGAAAAAATGAGAGAGTCATATAGGCAACAAGCAAGGTTTGTATCAGATGCATCACATGAACTTAGAACACCAATTTCAGTAATTCAAGGATATGCAAATATGCTTGATAGATGGGGGAAAAATGATGAAAGTATTTTGGAAGAATCAATAGTAGCAATAAAATCAGAATCGGAGAGTATGAAAATTTTAGTAGATCAATTATTATTTTTAGCTAGAGGAATTAATGGGAAAAATCAGATAGATATAAAAGAGTTTTCACTTAGTGATATGTTACATGAGGTTTTTGAAGAATCTAGAATGATAGATGAAAAGCATATTTACAAATATATGAAATTAGAAGATATAAGAATTTTAGGAGATGTAGCATTACTTAAACAGACTGCAAGAATACTTGTTGAAAATGCAGTGAAATATACAGACGAAGGTGAATTAATACTTATAAAAGTTGGTAGAAATGAAAAAGAGACATATTTTTGTGTGGAGGATAGTGGCATTGGTATAGATGAGAGGGATGTTCCATATATATTTGAACGATTCTTTAGAGCAGATACAACAAGAGGGAGAAAAGATGGCGGGACAGGTCTTGGGTTATCAATAGCAAAATGGATAGTTGATAATCATAAAGGGTATTTTGGAGTTTTAAGCAGAAAAGGCATAGGGACAAGAATAACCGTATTTTTAGGGAATATTGATAAGGCATCTTAGATAGAAAAATCTAAGGTGTTTTTTATATTAATATCAAAAAACTAAAATTTAGTGGAAATAAAGCTTGTATTTAATTTATAATTAAAGGTATTAATATTAAAAAAATATTCTATAATATATAGAAATTTAAATAGGAGTAATGGGCATATGAAATTAAATGAAAAGCAAAGTATTGTTGCAAATACTTTAGATAAGAATATATTTTTAGCAGCACCAGCTGGAACTGGGAAGACTAATACTTTATCAGATCGGGTTTTTAATATAATAGATAAAGGTCTTGCAAAAGAAGAAGAAATTCTTTGCATAACCTTTACTAATAAAGCTGCAAAAGAAATGAAAGAAAGAATAGAATCAAGGCTTGATGGGAGTGTTAAATGTACAATTAAAACTTTTCATAGTTTTTGTCTTCAGGTTGTTAGAGATAATGTTAAGAATAAAACTGATATAGCTACTGATTTTGTTATTTTTGATGAAGAAGATGCAAGGGAAGCAGTGAGAAAAATATCAACTATTCAAAGAATGGGGTATAATAGAGCATTTATAGAAATACCTATGATGCAAAAGTTTATAGACCTTGTAAAAGATTATAGACTTAAATGGGGCTTTTTAAGTGATGATGAAGAACATGATTATAAAATCACTATTGATAATTTAAATACACCTATGTTCAAATCAAAGGTCGTAGATTGTTTTAAGGCTAAGGGTAGCACTAAGATGAATCTTATGAATTATATGTTAGAGCATGGTGTCTTTTATGTTTCTTTTTATAATAAACAGCTTAGAAGTGATAAGGCTTTAGATTTTAATGATTTAATTACACTTACTAAAGTTTTGTTTAGAGAAGATGAGATAGTTAATTATTATAAAGAAAAATATAAGTTTATAAACATAGATGAAGTTCAAGATACAAGTATGAGTGATTATGAGATTATTGAAAAGTTATTTAAAAATGATGAAAGTAAAAATGTTTTACTTTGTGGGGATATATTCCAAACAATTTATAGCTGGAGAGGGTCACAGCCAGATAAGATATTTGAAGTTTTTAAAAAAGAGTGTAAGCCACTTGAGGTAGCTTTTGATAAAAATTATAGATCAACTAAAAATTTAACTGATGCTAGTATGAGCTTTTTAAATAATGTATTTGAAAATAAAGTAGCAGATATTTATAAAGATGGTGTTCATGCATGTAGTAGTGAGGTTGGAGAAAAGATATCTGTTTTAACTTATGATAGTTTAGAAGCAGAGGCAATCGGAATTTTAAATACTTTTAGAGAACTTTATTTGAATAGAGAGGATTTAAGCAAAGCTTGTGTACTTACTAGGTCTAATAATTATAATAAAGATATAAGTAAAGTACTCGCAAGACTTACTTTAGAGCAAGATTTTGAGTTCATTTTAGTAGATGAATATAAGTTTTTTAGAAGAGCTGAGATTAAGGATATTACATCTGTATTTAAAATTCTTGCAAATCCTTATGATACAGTAAGCCTTGAGAGAGTTTTAAAAAGGCTTAATACAGGTATAGGAAAAACTATTTTAGATAAACTTGAAACAACAGAGTTTAGAAAAGCAAGAATAAAGCTTTCAGACTTTATAAGTGATTATACAGCAAGTGGTGAGTTTTATACTAATCTTTTAAATGCTTATGATAAAGAGTCTGATGATGGAAATATAGTAGTTTTTGATGTTGAAAGTACAGGGACTGATGTTACAAGTGATGAAATAATTCAAATAGCAGCAGTCAAGATTGATACAAAAGGGAATATTATAGATACTTATGAAAGATTTATAAAACCAAGTAAAAATGTTGGTCCATCAGCTAAAGTTCATGGGTTTACAGATGAATATTTGCAGGAACATGGATTATCTAAAATAGAAGTTCTAACAGAATTTAGAGAATATACAAAAGATAAAATAGTTATAGGGCATAATGTTCAGTATGATATAAATATTTTTACAAGTGAGCTTAGTAGAGAGAATATAGGTGTACCAATATTTAAAGGTTTTTATGACACATTAGATATTTATAGAAGATTTTATCCTTTAGAGAAAAATCATAAGCTTGAATATTTAAGTGAAAAGTTTGAAACAATTCATAAGCCAAGTCATAATGCAATGGATGACATAGCAGCTACAAAAGAACTCTTAGTAATGGCTATTGAAAAAAAGATAAGACCCACAACACTTGAGCGAATGAGTCTTATAGCAGACCTTTATAGAAAATTTGAAGGTTTTAGAGAAAATTATAAAATATTAAATCAAAGGTCATATGAGATTAGACCATTTGAGATGATTTTAGAGATACAAAAGTATTTTGATATAATGAGTAAATATCCAGCCGATGAAAGAGAAGATAGATTTGCTAGAGTGAAGAATTTCCATAAGATACTTTCTATATTAGATGATAGTGAGAAGAATTCAAGAGATTCTTTAATCAATGCAATAGACCTTACAGCACTTTCAGCAGGGGATGTAGAGCAACTAATATCAAGTACACAGGAGAAACCAAGAATTCCTATAATAACAGTGCATCAGGCAAAAGGGCTTGAATATGATACTGTTATAGTTTCAGGTCTTGTAGATGGAAAGTTCCCAATGTTTAGGGGAGATTTAGATGAAGAGGGAAAACTTTTCTATGTTGCAATTACAAGGGCTAAAAAAAGGCTTGTACTAACGTACCCTAATAAAGCGAAAAATTACAATGGTAGTGAGTATAATACAAGTGAGAGTCCCTTTATAGGTAAAATTAATAAAGAATATTTAGACTTTAAATAAGAAGGTTAATTTCAAAAAAATTAATATAATAAATGTTTAATTTTAGCAAAAAAATAGATATAATGATTAACGAGGTATAAAATTATGCCTCGTTAATTTTATATGAAATAGGAGCGTTTAATTATGAATTTTGAATATATAACAGAAAAAAATGTGGCAATAGCAGCAAATATTTTTATGAATAGTTTTAATGTAGAACCTTGGTTTGAAAAGTGGACAGAAGAAACTGGAGTTAAAAGGCTTTCACAAATAATGAGAGGTGAAGGTTCACTTGGAGTTATAGCTTATGAGAATAATGAGCCCATGGCAATGATTGTTGGACATGAAGAAGATTATTATGATGGAACAAGATTTCTTATAAAAGAATTTTGTGTAGATGCTACTAAAAAGGGTGCAGGTGTTGGAACAAGAGTTTTAAAATATTATGTAGATGAGCTTAAAGAGAGAAAAATAGTTCATATAAGTTTATATACTATGAGAGAAAAAAGAGTAGTAAATTTCTATGAAAAGAATGGATTTAAAGAAATAGAAGATTTAGTAATGATGGAACTTATATAATTTAGTCAGGCATTAAAATAATTATATTGAAAAAATAACTTTATATTGGTAATATTTTACTAAAGAGTGAATCCTGTGGAAGTATTCACAGGATTTTTTAGGGGGTATTATTATGAAAAAAATAACTATTTTATTAGTAACAACTATGTTAATGGGGGGGATATTAACTGGATGTCAGGTAGAATCGAGTATAAGTATTGATAAAGATGATGAGAGAGAATTAACTACAGATATATCTCAAATACATAATTTGGATATAGTTATTCCAAGGGGAACAACAAGTCTTGCAATGTCTTTGATGATAGAATCAGATGATGAAAAAAATAATATAGATACAGATGACGCCCATAATTTATATGATTTAGAATATGAAATTACAGAAAGTACAGATGTGCTCATGACAGCTGTTATGAAAGGTGAACCTGATATAGCGATAGTTCCATCAAATATAGCACTAAAAGCTTATAATTCAGGAATGTCATATGAGCTTTTAGGTACAATAGGGTTTGGGTCATTATATTTGATTTCTACTAATGGAGATGAAAATTTTGATGATATAAAAGGCAAGGAAGTTTTTAATATAGGAAAAGGTCTAACACCAGATATAGTATTTAAGACGTTGCTTGATAAAAAAGGAATAAAAGAAGAAGACGTCAAGTTTAGTTATGTTGGAGGGGCAACAGAACTTGCACCAACCATTTTAAGTGGAAAGGCAGAGTATGCAATAGTTCCAGAACCAGTATTATCAGTTATTATGGCAAAAAATAAAAATATAAAAATTATAGCTAGCTTAAATGATGTTTGGAAAGAGAGTTTTAATTCAGAGAATGGATTTCCGCAATCAAGTATAATAATAAAATCAGATTTAGCTCAGAATAAAGAGTTTGTAGATAAGTTTGGATTAAAATTAGATAAATCAGTTGATGAAGTTAATGAAAATCCAGTTTTAGCAGCAGTGCAAGAAATTAAAAATGGATCAAAATTTGAAAATTCTATTTTAGAAAGTTCTATAAAGAGAGCAGAAATAGATTTTATTAAAGTAAATGAAACTATCGATGATTATAATGATTACTACAAAATTTTAAATAAGTTAAATCCACAGAGTATAGGTAAAAAACTTCCAGATGATGAGTTTTTCTATGAAAAGTAAAAAAGGAATTATTATCGCGGTTGTTATTTGGAGTTTAATTTGGGAGGTATTAGCAAAGTTTATAGGGAATGAAATTTATCTTCCACAGCCATTAGAAGTTTTAAAGAAGATATTAAAAATATGTACTGAAGAAAACTTTGTTATAAATATTAGTAAAACTCTAATAACTTCAATTATAAGTTTTAGCTTAGCAGTTATATTATCTGTAATTATAGGGATGTGTTCAAGTTTTAATAAATATGTTTATAATTTTATTTACCCATTAGTTGCTATTTTAAAGTCAATTCCAACAATTATAGTTATTTTAATAGCACTTATATGGCTTGATAAAGAGTATGTTTCTTTTCTTGTGGGAATTATGATAGTTTTTCCTCTTCTATATGAATTAGTAGTAAAGAGTATTATAGATACTGATGTAGCTATACTTGAAATGACAAAGATTTATAAAATAAAACTTTATGATAAGATTAAAACTATTTATTACCCACAAATACAAAGGGAAATTCTTAATATGGGAAGTTCAAGTTTTTCCTTAGTATTAAAACTTATAATAGCATCAGAGGTTTATAGTCAACCAAGTTATGGTATAGGGGCACTTGTTCAGGGGGCTAAAATTAATTTTGATATGGTAGGGATATTTGCATGGACAGTTATAATAATTTTAATTTCTATATTTGTAGATATTTTATTTAAGATTATGCACAAGTCTTTAAAAAGGGTGTGAGATTATGTTAAGTTTTAGGGGTATAAATATATCTTATGGTGAGAATAAAATCCTTTGGGGATATGATATAGAATTTGAAGAAGGTAATATTAATTTTATAATGGGTAAATCAGGTGTTGGTAAGACAAGCCTGCTTAGATATATAGTAAATAAACTTTTAAGTGAAAAAGATATTAGTATTGTTTTTCAAGAAGATAGGCTTATACCTTATATAACTGTATATAAAAATTTAGAGCTTGTATTAAAGGATAAATATAGGAAGGCAGAGATAAAGGTAAGAATAGATAGTATATTAGAAGCTTTTCATTTAAAAGAGTTTGGAAAGTACTATCCAAGGGAACTATCTGGTGGCATGAGGCAAAGAGTAAGTATTGCAAGGGCGATATTATATGATGGTGATATTCTTATTATGGATGAGCCTTTTAAGGGGCTTGATAAAAATACAAAAGATATAGTAACAAGCTTTGTAAAAGAACATATAGATAAAAATAAAAAAACTACGATAATAGTAACACATGATATTGAAGATTATAAAAGGCTAGGTGGAAAACTTATAAATATGACTTAACTAATAGTTGAATTATCATATAGAAACTTATACTATGGCTCCATTGTTTAGATTCTATGGAGTCTTTATATTTGAATTAGACTCGTTTATGGGAAATGGCACTAAGGAAGAACAAGTAGTATGTTTAAAAAAGTTGCTTTTATCACAAAGTTTGGTTTTAAAAAGATGATGTTAAATTCACTTAGGAATGAAAGTAAATATGAAGAGTTATTAAAAAGAAAAGACATAGCATAAATAGTTGATAGAATTAGATAAAAGAAGGTTTTGTAAGGAAGTTGAAATAATCAATTTACTCACTTTTTTAACAAGAATATATCGGTAGTATAAAATTTGATAGATGAATTACAAAGTTATGAAATGTTATAACTAATATTTAGTAGTAATATCAATAAATATTAAAGTTATCGTTTATCTTTTGTTACATTACTTTTAAGTGTAAGTGATATTCTAAGTATAGGAATTTTACGAAGCGAATTATTCGCAACAAGTTTTACAAATATATTTTAGGATGGAGATTTACGAGATGATAAGAAGAAAGAAAGATGGTAAATTAAATAAAACACTAGCGGTAGTGATAGCAGCGCTTGTGGTTGCAGGAATTGGAGCGGGGACATATTTTTATTCAAAAGATTCAAATATGGCACCAAAAGTTAAACATATAGCAACTTTAACAAAAACACAAGAAGCTAAAGTGGTCACAACAACAATAGGTGCTAGCAAGGTTACAGCTACAGATATTACAAAAGCAGCAGCACCAGGCAAGGGTACAGGCCATGGAGCTACTTATGAAGATCCAGGTTATGATGCAGCAACAGGCACATCACCAATATTAAATGATGGAAAAGGACAAGCGGTTTCGACAATAAAATCATCATATACAAAAGTTCCAGACTTAGGGGCAGAAGCAGGTGAGGTATCAACAGCAGACTTAGCATTAATGAAAAAAGGATATGATGCACCTTATAAATTAGGATATGTTAATCCTATGCCAAGTTGGTATCATCCAAATGAAATAATCCCAGGAGAAAATATTATTAAATCAGCTAATAGTTATGCAGTGCCGGTTAACCAAGTAGCATTAATGGTTTCAGGACATTCAAAAATCAAACAAAAAGAAGTATTCTTAACATTTGATGATGGTCCAAGTATAAATAATACACCTAAAATACTTAAAATACTTAAAGATAACGGAGTACATGCTTCATTCTATGTAATTGGTGACCATATGAAAAATAATGGGCCAATACAAAATATTGTAAGACAAGAAATTATGGATGGGGATGCAGTTGGAGATCATACATTTACACATCAATTAGATAAACTTTACCCAATAGTAAATGGAACTTCAACAGTTAATGTTCCAACATTTATGACACAAATAAATGATTGTAAAGATTTAGAGCACTTTGTTTTAGGACCACATTTTGATACTAGAACTTTAAGACTTCCAGGTGGATACATGTCAAGAGTATACTATAAAGATCCACATTTAGCAGAGTTTAATAAAGCTTTAGATCAAGAGGGATGGACAGCAATGGACTGGACATCAGATTCAGGAGTTGCAGCAACAACTAGAGAGATAAGCCCAGCAGCAATGCTTGCAGCTTCAACAAAAGGTTGGAAAGATATGCCTCAAGATGTAATATTATGTCATGATGCAGGTGCTAAAACTGATACAGTTAAAGGTCTTCAAGGTGTTATAACATTCTTTAAAGACCACGGATATAAATTCATGGTAATAAAAAATGCACCAACACAATCATTTGATGGAATAGCAGATAATGATTTTAGTACTGATTCAAATCAAGGTCAAACACCAACTACAAAATCAGGATATTAAGATAAGAAGCTATGGATAATTAAATCCATAGCTTTTTTTGTTGAATAATTAATGCTTTTTTACATTTTTTGTTGTAAAAAAGACTTATATTGCTATAGTTTGATAAAAATATTTTTAAATTACTAAAAAAAAAATATAAATGTAAAAATTATGTTACAATTTTTTGAAGAGATTAGTATAGAATGAATATATAGTTAAGAAATAGAAATACTTAAGATGAAAAGGTTACAAAGGTGGTAAAAAATGATGAATAGAAAAGGCAAGTTGATAGCAATTGCATTAATAGCGGCACTTTCAGTTGGGGGAGTAGGTATATTTACTTACAATAAAATCAATTCTAAAACAGCTATAGCAAATCCTAAAATTAATACAGAGAAAACAGATCAAGTACATAAAGAGCCAAGCTCTACGGATATAATACCTAATAATAATATAATATATTCAGCAAAAAGTTACGGAGTTCCAGCAAATGAAGTAGAAAAAATGTTAGAAGGAAAGGATACAGATAATAATAAACAAGTATTTTTAACATTTGATGATGGACCAAGCAAATATACACCAGAAGTTTTAAAGATATTAAAAGAAAAAGATGTACATGCTACCTTTTTTGTATTAGGATCTCAGTTAGAGAATTCAAGCAAGAACAAAGAATATTTAAAACAAGAGATATTAGATGGAAATGCAATAGCAAATCATACATTTAGCCATAGTTTTAAAAAATTATATCCACATAATAGAGTAGATGTAGATGTATTTATGGGAGAGATAAATAAAACTAACAATATTATGAAAAGTATTTTAGGGAATGATTTTAATGCGAGAGTTTTAAGAATGCCAGGTGGATATATGTCTAGAAGATATTACCATGATGAAAATTTACCAGAATTAAATAGTAAATTTGCAAAAGAGCATATTACATCAATAGATTGGGATGGTGAAACAGGTGATGCCACAGGAAGAAGGTATACACCAGATCAACTTGTAAATAATGCAATAAAAGAAACTAAAAATGACACACATATAATTTTATTAATGCATGATTCTGCAACTAAAAAATCAACAGTTGAGGCACTACCAGATTTAATTGATTATTATAAATCACATGGGTATGCATTTAAAGTTATAGAAAATCCTACAATAGAATCATTTAATACGGCAAAAGAGATTAAAGTAGAAAATACTAAAAAATAGTTAATAAAGTAAATTGAGCACTAATACGATTAAATTTATAGAGTAGCAAAGGAAGAATAAAATATGAGAAAAAGCGCATTGAAAAAATTAATAACAACAGTTATAGTTATCGGAGTTATTGGAGGTTTAGCATATTATGGCTTAAGTGGAAGTGGATCAAATACAAAGATAGCAAATGCAAAAATACAGACTGATAGTGCAATCAAAGCAGCTAAATCAATAAAAACAGCAGAGCAGATAACAAAAGAAATGGAACAAGTAAAAGTGTTAAAAGATATGCAGACAGGACATTGGGCTTCGAATAAAGCATTAGGATATATAAATCCTATTTATAAAGGATATGACCCAAGTTTAATACTTCAAAATGAAAATATAATTAAATCAGCAGATAGTTATGCAGTGCCAGCAAATGATGTTGCAAAGATGATTGATGGGACATATAAAGGAACTCAAAAAGAAGTATTCCTTACATTTGATGATGGTCCAAGCCCTAATAATACACCTAAAATTTTAAATATATTAAAAGAAAATGATGTACATGCAACTTTCTTTGTAGTTGGTAAATTTTTAAAGAGTTATCCAAAACTTCAAAATGTTGTTAGAGAAGAACTTATGAATGGAAATGCGGTAGGGGATCATACTTTTAATCATGAATATACTGAGTTATATCCAAATAATGAGGTTAGTGTATCAAATTATATGAAACAAGATAATGAAACAGCTACTTTATTAAAAGATTTACTTGGACCAGACTTTAATACTAGAATTCTTAGAATGCCAGGTGGATATATGTCAAGAAGATATTATAATGATCCACATCTTACAGCATTAAATAAAGCTTTTGATAAAGAAAATATAACAGCTTTAGATTGGAATGCAGAAACAGGGGATGCAGAAACATCAGGACAATTAGATGTTAATAAGTTAGTTGCAAATGTTCAAAATGCTATTAAAGGAAAAAATCAAGTTATCATATTAATGCATGATGCAGGTGCAAAGGTTGATACGGTAACAGCACTTCCAGCGGTTATAAAATATTTTAAAGCTCATGGCTTTGCATTTAAAGTTATAAAGAATGCACCAAAAAGTTCATTTGAAAATATACCAGTAATTACAAATAGTAACTCAAATCAAGAGTAATTTTAAAAAAAATAACATAATTTACCAATTATGTAGTATAATAATTATAGGTTATTGCAGTAATCTATTTAAGAAGGACAAGCATTGTAAAATGTTTGTTCTTTTTTGTATATTTAAATATTGAACAAAATAGAAGTTTAAACATATATTAGATTATAAGAAAATCTTTATTAAAATAGATAGGAGGTGACTAAAAGGTATGGGCACTAGCAGGTATATAAGAGAGACTAGGGATAAGGATATGATAAACAATTATAGAACAAGTAAACTTTGCGAAAGAAAAAAAGGGTTAAAGTGCGACTATGTAATAGAAGAGGCTGAATATATAGAAAGCGAATATTTAGATATTATGAATATAAAATATGAATCTTCAAGTTATAGATTAGATTGTACCTTGAATAAAATAAAATATTTAAAAATAAGTGGGTATGTAAAGGATGAATTTAATACAGGTGTAAGCGGTGTTATGATTAATTTGTTTAAACAGGTCATATGCAATAGCCAAGTAACTTATTTAAATAAAGCAGATGCTATTTCAGATGCAATTGGTTACTTTCAATTTGTTATTTATAGAGATTACGATATAGATGATTATTTAGTTAAAATAAGTGATGGTGATATCTTAATTTAATAAAATTATTTTATATAATTTTATTAAAGGGAGTAGCAAATTAAGAGAAAAGTGAATATAGTATATTATATTTAAACAACCGGAGGAAAAAGTAATGAGTAAAAATTATTTCAATAGCAATTCAGCATATTATGGTTCAGGATGTGGTGGAAACACTGGGTCAGGAACAGGTTGCGGAGGAAACAGTGGATCAGGTTCAGGCTGTGGTGGAAACACTGGGTCAGGTTCAGGATGTGGCGGAAATGGTGGATCACCTATAGACGAATGTGATGAGTATTTAAGACAGTACGTTGTAGGTAATAGTGTAGATTTTGATATTGACGAATGTGATTCAGAAATTAAAGCTGATATTACAGTTGGAACAAGAGAAACAGTAAGAGTTTGGGGACAAATTAGAGATTGTGATGGAAATTCTGTGCCTTATGCTTATTTAAAATTAGTAAGAGTAAGTAATAATGGTATGGAAGGAATCGCTCATACTATTACAGACTGTAATGGATATTATCAATTTGATATTTGTAGATGTACAGATGGTGGAAATGGAACAAGATTTACAATTTTAGTTGGAAAAGCTGCTAGAGGAAGAGAAAAAGTAGTTTCAACAGGAATTAGTGGAACAAATTGTGGTGGAACAGTTTGTAGTTTAGATAATTGTAATTGTTAATTAAAAATAAAAATTAAATTGATTTATAAAAGTAAAAGCATTTTATATGTTTTTACTTTTACTTTTTATGGAGAAGTTTACATATACATATATCAGAAGAAGTTTTAATGGTGATGTTAGGAGTGGTATATGTGGGAATAAAAATATCAGGGAGAGTATTTGATAGTAGTTCAAGCGAGTATAAAGGAATAGATGGTGTTGATATAGTACTTATAGGTGTAAGAGGGGAAGTTCTAAGAGGAAGAACGGATAAAGATGGTTTTTATTTTTTTGATAATATTAAGGAAGTGGGAGTATATAAGGTAATTGAAGATATTAAAGGAAAAAATAAATTTGGGAATATAAAAAAGTTTAGAAATTCTACAAATTATAAATCTTATAAGATAGAAGTTACAAAAGAGGATATTCTAACTGCAAAATTCATAGAAAATATAAATTTCTCACATGATAATATGAATTCTTTTTTTGTAGTTAAAAATAATGAAAGAGTTGTAATTTCACCGATAGGAGATGTTTTTTTAGTAGATACATTTAATGGAGAAATAATGTTTGAATTTAACATGAATATAAATATGGATTTTTCAAATGTTAATTATAACAAAATGGATGAAAATTATTATTTTATTTCAGGTAATAAAAATAATGAGGTATTTAGATTAACTGAAAACAATGAAATATTAAAGATAGCTAATATAGATGGCCTTTCAAAGTATAATTTAGAAAAAATTATAAGTAATATAAGTGTTGCTGGTGAATTGTATTTTATGAATAAGAATGATGATAAAATATTTGTACTTTCATTGAATCCATATGATAGCGAGTTTTGTAAGTTGAAAAATGATTTTATAAAGTTAAATATGAAAATTAATTTAGATGCATTCACACATAATATTGTTGATAATAATATTTATGGTATAGGAAAAAATACAAATGAACTTAAAAGGATTGATGTTAATAGTGGAGAGGTTACAACTTTAATATTAACTGGTGGTATAGATAGATGTGAGGTAAGTATAATGTTTTCTGATCAGCTCGGATACATATATGCAATTGATAATGTAACGGGGAATATTTATAAAATAATAATAAGTTTAAATGGGGCTAGAGCTTCAAGACTTGGAGATAGAGGGATAGTAAAAGAAGAATTTGGACGGTATTTAAATAAAAAAAATATGGAGAATAGTACAGAAAAACAAGAAAATTCAAAGTTTATAGGAGTACAAGAAAAAAATAATAGTAGGATAGAAAGTTTTGATATAGAAGAGTGTAGTATTGATTACTATGAAGGTGATATTCAAATTAATCAGATAATAAAAAAAGAATATATTGATGAAAATGATATAGGAAGAGGGCGATTAAATAAAAAAGGGACTGAAATTACAGAATTTGAAATTTTAGAAAATGTTGACTATGGATCATTAAATATAAATATAACAAATGGGAATTGGGCATATATTCCTAACTGTAATTTTAAAGGAAATGATTATTTTGTAGTTTCTTTTAAAGAAAATAGTAAAGATATAAAAATAAAGGTTGAAATTATTGTTAGGGAAGGAATTGAAGAAGTTTCGATAGCAAGTTTTAGAGATGATGAGAGAGAAAGTATATATGAGCTACTAAATAATAAGACTATAAATGAAAGAATTAATAATTATATTGAGGGAGAGTTTAATTATAGTATAAAAAATGGTGCTAGAAAAGGAGTTGCACAGATAAATAGAGATACAGGTATTTGGTCTTATGAGCCATATATTGCAGCGGTAGGAGCTGATGATTTTGAAGTTTTAATTTCTAATAGAACCGCTGGGTATAAAGTAGAAACTATAAATTTAGATATATTAAATCCTAAATTATATATAGAAAAAAGTTGTGATAAGGAAAGTATTTCTTTTGATGGGTCTTTAGGTTATAAAATATATGTAAAAAATATAGGAAATATTATAGCTGAGAATGTTATTATAAAAGATTTAATTGATGGAGCACTTTTATTTGAAAAAGGAAGTTTGAAAATAAATAGGGTAGGTCATG
Organism: uncultured Clostridium sp.; assembly: GCF_947039605.1. Classification (GTDB taxonomy): domain Bacteria; phylum Bacillota; class Clostridia; order Clostridiales; family Clostridiaceae; genus Sarcina. The sequence goes on along the minus strand of NZ_CAMQZG010000015.1, from coordinate 47,009 downwards.
AATGCAAAAGTTTAACTTTTATTGAGGTTGGAAAAATAGATATTGATGAAAGTGTAGAGATAGAATTTAAAGTTTATTTAAACAAGGTGATAGAACAAAAAGATGAAGTTGTAAATAGGGCAAGTGCTAGAGGTGAGTTTAAAACAAATAAGTCAGAAGAGGGAGAAATAATAGTATTTGAAAGTAATATGGTTAGAACTAATATTATTTATGGAAATATATCAAATGAAGATGTTTTATTTATATCAGATAAATCTGTTACAACAGTTGGCGATATTATAAATTTTACTGTGAGATTTGAAAATACAGGGAATGTTAATATAGAGAAATTGTTATTGAAAGATTTAGTAGTTCAGGGAACAATGTTTAATAGTGATAGTATTATTGTGGATGGTGAAGAGTTTTATTTTGATACAGGAAATTATGGAGTAGTACTAGATTGTATTAAGATAAAGCAGATTATTGAGATAAAATACAGTCTTAGGGTTATAAGCTCTGATAGAAATATATTAGATTTTACTCCAACTCTAGAATATGAGTATTTAGTAGATTATAAGAAAATTACTAGAAGTTTTACATTTAATACGTTGAGTGTTGCAAATATTGTATCTAAAATACAAATAGAAAAATCACTTAATAAAGATAGAGCAATAGTTGGCGATTTAGTAAGATGTAATATTTTAGTAAAAAATATAGGAGATACTAATGCAAGAGATTTTTCATTAAAAGAGTATTTAGAAGAGGGAATTATTTATGAGGAAAATTTAATAATTGATGGAGAAAAATCTTATTTATCTATTTTAAAGGGAATAGATTTTGCAGTTTTAGCAGCAGGACAGATGGTAGATATTTCTTTTGATATATTGATAAGTTCGGAAATTAAATCAGTTAATAAAGAGGTTAAACTTATTACAACCTCATCATATGATTATATGGTTTGTGGAAAAATATTTAGTGTTGAGCTAGAAAAAGAAGAAGTTTCACTTGAAATTTTAAAATATGATTTAAAGGTGGAAATGAACTTTTCAAAGGAAAAAGTAATCGTTGGTGAAATATTTGAGGTGGAAATTATTCTAATTAATAAAGGCGAGATTACTTTAAATAATGTAGTTGTAGTATATCCTTTTGAAAAAGAATTTGATGTAATATCAGCGGTTTTAGATGGAGGGGAATATTTAGGGGAACTAAAGGCGGGGATAAACTTTCGTGATATTTGTGGCCATAGTGAAAAAACATTAAAGTTTAATTTAAAGGCAACAGATGTTATATATACAAGAAAGAAAACACATATTGAGATAGATGCACAAATACAAATAGATGAGGTTAATAGCAGTAAAATAAGTGGAAGTACAAAAATTGAAAATATATTAGAGCTTTATAATCCTAGTCTTTGCATTAAGAAATATATAAGTAAAGAGTGTGTAATTATAGGAGAAGTAGTTGACCTTAGAATTGTACTTTCAAACACTGGTGATATGCATTTAGAGGAAATTGTTGTAACGGATATTCTTTCAGCAGAATTAGAGTTTGTTGAGGGGAGTGTAAGTATAAATAGTAAGCCAAAGGTAGATGAGAGTATAATTTCAGGTATAAATATAGATAAAATAGAGGTTGGAGAATCAATTGAAATAAAGTGTGAGTTTAAGGTTATTAAAAAGCCAGAGGTAAATGGATATGCATTAATAAAGGCATTTGCAATATATAATTATAAAATACAAAATCAGGAGTATTATAATAATCATGTTGAAACTGAGGAGTGTAGAATTTATATAAACAAAATAGAGGTTGAAATTTATAAAAAATCAGATAAAGATTTTGTAAGGCTTGGAGATGAAATAGCATATGAAGTAACAATTATAAATACAGGTGATAGGGATACTTTAAATGTTCTTTTTATAGATGAATTATTTGAGGGGGTAGAACTTGTAAATAGAAGTTTTTCTATAGATGGTGAATTTGTAAATAATGTTAATATAACAAAGGGAATAATTATAGGAAACATAAATATAGCGGATGTTAAAATAATAAAATATAAGGTAAAGGTTAAAAAAACCAGTTCGAAATTAGATATAAGGACAAAGACTTATGTTAAATATTCTTATATTTTAATGGATGGGTCAAATGGAAGAGATATTAGTGAGATAGAAACTAAAAATTTAGAAACGGTTGATATAGCATTATCTAACTTTAGACAGATTGATAAAGATGAATATTTAGAAATTCCGAAAGAGAAGCCAGATATAGAAGAAATAGATAATGTTATTGCAAGAGTTGAAATATTGAGTACACATTTAGTAGAAACACCTATAGTTAATTCTATAGAGGGGCAGGTCCTAAGTGGATACAAGTTAATTGTGAATGGTGTTATAAATGAAACTATAGAATATACATCAAAAAATGATTCGCAGGCTGTTTATTCAGCTGGTTATGAAATGTTATTTAGTGATTATATAATAATGCCTGTAGGGTTTAATATAAATAGTAGGGTTGAAGTTGAAGGTAAAATAGAAAATATATATCATAAAAGAATAAATAAGAGAGAGTTTTTTAATAATACAACGATATTATTAGTTGCTAAAATTTTATCAGTCTAAAGAATAGGAGGAAGAGAGAAGTGTCATCTGTTATAAGAGATTTAATAGAATATGAAGGTATAGACAATATTGATATTTCAAAAAATAATAATGCATTTAAGCAGATAAGTATAGATGAAATTAGTCTTGTTCCTAGTTATAAGCCTGATATGATTCAGATAACTAGAGTAAGTATAGAAACAAATATTATTGATTCATATCTTATTAAAACACCAGTAGGGAAATCTGTAGAAGGGGTTAGACTTACAGGATATAAATTATTTATATCTGGTAATATAAAAGTTAAAATTCAGTACTTAACAGATCAAAAATGCCAACTAATAAATAATTTTTTTTATGAAACGGCTTATAGTGGTGGGGTTGTTTTACCAAGTGGAACAAGAGAGAAGTCATATATAGCACCAAGTATACTTGTAGAAGATATTTATATTAAAGAGAATGGACCAAGAAGTATTTATTCAAGTATTAGTTTAGTTCTTACAGGAAGTGTTTGTTAGGAGGGAGAAATGAATTTAAAAACAAATATCATAAGTAATGAAAATATATATCCAGAGAATCCAATATATTTTAAAGAATTAGAATTTGCAGAATTCTTAGAACTAGAAAATACAGACCCTGATATTGATTCTGTAAATTCTATAAAGATATGGCCAGAGGTAGAGGATATACAGGTTATTAAAACAGAAATAGGAATATCAAATGAAGGACAAAAATTAACAGGAACAAAATTAATTATAATTGTTAAAATAAATGAAAAAATAACGTATAGTGGAGTAAGTACAGATGAGCCAGTTCATATAATTTATAATGAAGTCTATAAAAGTCTATTTATTATAGTTCCAGAGAATTTAAAGAAGTTAGATATAAAAGCTTTAATAAGAGCTAATAGGGTTTTTATAGCACCATATGTCCAAACTGTATATGCAAGGAAATTTAGTTGTAGAAAAATATATAAAGCAACTTCAATATTTATTGAAGCAAGAATATGCTAAAAGAGCACTTATTAGTGTTCTTTTTTTTTAGAGAAATTTTTTGAATATTGTAAATGATTGCTGTGTAATAATTGAGAAGACAAATTTATATGATATAAATATATAGAAAAAGTGATTTATTTTATTATGAAATATTGGGAGGAGATATTATGCTTAAAAGAGTTACATTAGAAGAGGGAATACAAACACAGATGGGAGAAGTTTTTCAAGCAATTGATAATATGCAACTTGAATATAATTTTCTTATAACAAATTATGAAGGATATTCAATGGATGAGGAGATAGAAAATAAATTATCAAGGAATTATTCGTGGATGAGTGGAAAAGAACTAACAGAGCTTATTAAAAAAGGAGAAGATTTTCAATGGATATGGGGTGTTTTGATAGCATTTTCTAAAGAGATTGCATTAGAGAGTGTATTAAGTTATGATTTGCCAAGTTTAGATGGAAATCCAAAGATATGGGGAGTTGAGCCAATTATCCAAAATCCATTAGGTGAATTTGAAATTATAGCATTTGATAGTTCGCTTACTATGATTGTGAGTAAAAACAAAAAAATCATAGAATTATTTAAGAAAAATTGCCCGTTAGCAAAAGAATTATAAAAATTTTAATATTAAAAGTTAAAAAAATGTAAACAATAAACTATATTTATTGTTAAATAAATTCTTATATGGTAAATTATATTCAATAGAATACGGCAAAGTTAGAGAAATCTAGTGACGCAAAGCTATAGGGACTAAAGTTGTTAAGACCAAGTCAGCCAGTTGCCAAAGAGTACATTTGTATTACTTTTTGTTTGAAGGTATATAAGAAGTGATTTTTATATATTGGAAAAAAGTTACTCTTTGTTTAGAGTAACTTTTTTTATGTACTTCTGAGGGATTTTTTAAAATTATCAGGAGGGAATTGATTATGAGAAAAAAAGTTATTTTGATGATATTTTTAATAAATACGATTAATGGAGTAAGTATAAATAATATTAATCAAAAAGTTAGAAAAAAAAATAATGACCTTGCAAAAGATATAGAAATATATTCACTAGAATCGGTAACTTAGTAGGATTTATAAAATAAAAGGTGTGAAAAGTAGATTTAAGATAAGGTGAAATATAGAGAAAAGGATGTATGTGAAATGTATGCAAGTGAAATGATTTTAAAAGAAATAGTAGATGTAAAGGGGAAAGTATTAGAATTTTTTGAAAATATGTATAACCAAGAGGAATTAACTAGAGTATGTAAAAAATTAAAATTTTTTAGCATAGATAAAGAAATTGAATATAAAGATTTAATAGTTATTATTAACGAAGCTAATAAGTTAAATAAATGTTTATATACAAAAAAAACATGGAGATTTTTAGAAAATGATATAGAGATTACGAGCTCGATAGAAGATATTAAAAACATCACAAAATCTCAAGCACTAGAGCTAAAAGAGAAACTTCGTAATAGTATAGAGTCATTAGTAGAGATTAAAGGAAAAGCAAATTTAGAAGAGTTAATAAGAAAAGCAGAGAAATTAAGTAATAGAGCAAATTTAACAGAATTTGATTATATAGATGCAAAATGGGAAAATTTTATATGTGCAAAAGAATATGCGAAGGTAATTTTTAGTGATATGGATATTACAGCACATTTTGTAGAAGTAGCATATTCATTATTAGAAAATAGTATAAATGGGCTTTTTATTAAAAAGCCAAAATAACAATGCTTCCCTATATTTAAAAATATATTATAAAAGCTACTAAGATTTATTTGGTTCTTACTCAAGTATGGGTATAAAAAATAGTTGTATAATGCAGGAGGGTTTATTAACACGCTCTTGCTATACAACCATTTATTTCTTGGTAGCTTTTATTTATGTTAATTTTATATAAAAACTTGTTAGTTCATTTAATAAGTTTTTATATGCAATTAACAAATTCTTAGCCTCTTTGAAGTGCAAAAGCATATAAAGCAATACTTAAAGTTCCGAATATCGAAAATAAAGTTATTACAATTAAAGATAATCTTTTTCTAACTTCCATTTTTCTTTTACGCTTTAATCTAGCTTTCTTTCTAGCGATAATTTGATTTTTTGTAAGCTGTTTCTTTTTTCGAACAACAGTTTGTTCATTTGGAAGCATCTCTGGTTGGACTTGATAATAGTCATAATCTCTTGCTAAGTTATCATTCATAATAGAATCCCCCTTACACATATAATAAAAAAATATATTTTTTATCATTATACAATGAAATTTAAAATTAATCGTTACATAAATTCAACGTTAAAATGATTAAAAGTGCTTTAATAAAGAGTTATTCTTTATTAAAAAAAAATATATTGAATAATTTCTTGTGAAATTAGTGTATGATTATTAATTTAAATGAAAAAGATGAAAAAAAATAAAATATTATGAAATTCATAGTTTTTTTCTAATAATAAATTTAACTTTAATTAAATTATCCTATATAAATTATTATAAAACGAGTATAATAAATACTAGTGCTATTTTATAAACAGAAACTTTAATAGTTACTGTTGTCTAGAATAAGTTAAGTTCAAAGACTATTTTAGATAGAAATTAGGGGGGCTACTAGTTATAAAATAAAAAGTATACGAAAGATAAAGCTTTTAGGAGGAAGAGATATGGATGTAAGTATGATAGTAACATCACTTAGTCATCTAGCAATAAAAATGGGATACATAGGGATATTTATCTTTATGTTAATAGAGTACGCATCTATTCCAATCCCAAGTGAACTTATATTGCCGTTTTTTGGGATAAGTGCTGCTGAGGGTGGAACCTCTTTACCAGTAATAATAATAGTTAGTACAGTAGCGGCTGTTTTAGGTTCTATAATTTGTTATTACATAGGTTTTTATGGTGGGTCAGCTTTAATAAATTGGATTAAAGAAAAAATTCCAAGTACAGATCCATATTTTGATAAACTTGCAGTTTGGTTTTCTAAATATGGAAAGCAAAGTATTTTAATAGCAAGAGTTCTTCCAGTAATTAGAACATATGTATCTTTAATTGCGGGTGCTGAAAGAATTAAATTTCTACCATTTACAATTTATTCTACAATAGGTATTTTAATATGGAATGTTATATTGATATTTTTAGGATATTTTGTAGGAAATAATCTTACATTAATAAATCAAATATTAGGAAGATATACAAAAGCAACAATCGTTGTTATTGGAATAATAGTTATAATTTATTTGTTTAAAAAGTTTAAAAAGAAAAAATAAATTATTTAGATTTAAAGAAACAGTTTGTAGCAAAGATTACAGACTGTTTTTGATATTTTAGAAGAAAAATATAATTATATATTATTTTAGGGATAAAATAATTAAAATAGTGCTTTATATAAGAGTTTTTTATAGTATAATAAATAATAGGTAAATTTTTAATGAATAAAAATTATATGGGGTTAATCTTTAATCAAGGTTTTGTATATGAAGTTTATACATAAATATAGAGCAGTTAAATAATATCTTTGGAGGATTTTATGGAAAAAATAGCAATAATTACAGATAGTACATGTGGAGTGCCAGATGAATATCTTAAAAAATATAAGAATATAGAAGTCATGAGATTAAAAATAATATATGGAAAAGATGAATTTGTAGATGGATTAGATATACAGCCATCAGAAGTTTATGAAAGACTTGAAAATAATGAAATACCAACAACATCAATGCCATCAGTACAGGATGCAGTAGATGCAATGGAAAGACTTGCAGATGAAGGATATACTCATGTAATCGGAATGTTTATATCAGCAGGTTTATCAGGGACTATGAATAGTTTTAGAATTGCAGCAAATCAGTTTGATGATAGATTAAAGTCATTTATATTTGATTCAAAAATGATTTCAATGGCAGTTGGTTTTCTAGTGATGGAAACAGCAAGACTTGTAGAAGAAGGAATGAGCTATGATAATATATGCAATGAAATTCCAAAGATGAAAGAAAGAATGACAATGTACTTTACTGTTGATACGCTTGAATACCTAATAAAAGGTGGAAGAGTTGGAAAAGTTTCAGGGGCAATAGGACAAATGTTAAATTTAAAACCGATTATAACAATGGATGATGAAGATGGGAAATATACAACAGCATCTAAAGTACGAGGTTCAAAAAAAGCATTATCTGAGCTTATAAAGATAGGAACTGAGGCATTAGATAAAGGGAAATCAAAAGTTGCAGTTATGACAGGAACAATGCAAGGTGAGGCTAATAAGCTTATGGATGCATTTAGAGAACATAAAAATACAACATTTGAGTATATGGGGATGTTTACTCCAGTTATTGGAGTTCATTCGGGACCTAAAATAATAGCTTTTGCTGTTATGAATGAAAAGTAAAAAGGGACTGTATCAGAATACTAATAATTGGTATTCTAATACAGTTTTTTTTTTGCAAATAAATTAAGATATATAACTAATGAGAGAAAAATAAAGAAGTAGAAGCAAAAAGGACTATTTCATAATAGAATTTAATTTCTAAATATGATATAGTCCTTTTTAAAACTAAGTAAGCAGTAATTTGGTCTTCTTAATTAGCAATTTCCAGAAATTACACTAAATAAAGCATTTTTTATTGTTTCAACATTTTCTAATTCATAGTTACTAAAATTAAGTTTGACTTTAGATTCGTCAAGATTTAATGCTTCAGATATCAAACCACCAAGAGTTCTACCACTTCTATCTACTTCTAGATATAAATTAAATCCAGATTCATTTACAGATATTATAAGTTCTACTTCATCAAGCCTTCCATAAAGAGGTCCAGAAGTAGGGACAAATTCAAATTCTTGTACAAAAGGAAGATTATTAATTCTAAAGATACTTTGAATATTTTCAGTTTCTCTAGAACGGAAGCCAAGTTCTGAAAAGGCATTAAATAGGTTTTGCATTTTTTTTGATGGAACTACATTTAGGCTATCACAATCATTTGAATCAATAGCTTTTTCTATATCAAGTTCAGTTGCTACCCAAACTTTATATCTATAAGTTGAAATAGGACAATTTTTAGAAAGTTTAAAAGAAAACGGAATTTGAAGTCTTTCTTCTACGAAGACCATCTTATCAACTTCAACTAAGTGTTTTTGGATATTAGCAGTCGCAATTACTTTTTTATCATTAGATTCTTTTTCATAGTTGGTTCTAACAAAAAGATTAACTCTCTTTATATTTTGTTCAACATTTCCACCTAATATATTTATAACACCAGAAATAGCATCACCTGATGTTACTTGGCTAGAATGAAGAATAGTATCAACTTTAGCACCGCCAATTCCAATACTTGCTAAAGTATTTTTAAAGAAACTCATATTGTACCCCTCCAATAATTAATTATATTTATATTATATTATGAAAAATTGGAAAATAAAAGAAAAAGGTTAACTTTGTAATTCAACAAAGTTAACCTTTTAAAATCAATTATTTTACTTCGAGCCAAAGTGCAGGAACATTAGATGGTTCCCATCCGATAAGTGACATATGAGGTTGTCTACACTCAAAAGTTTTTCCAGCATAAATTACCTTATCACCAGCAGAATAGTTAACCATAGCAGCCCAAGCATCTACAGTTGGGTCTGGGTCTGGAGTTGGATCAGGATCTGGTCCTGGATTTTCACCTTCTTCTACGATTACAGTAGCAGAAGAGCTTGTTTTAGAATCTTTTTCATCAGAAACAACAGCTTTATAGGCATAAGTTCCTTCTGCTTTATCAGTCATTTTTATATTAATAACTTTATCAGTACTTGCATCAGCTGTTAAAGAAACTGTTTTAATAACTTTGTTATTTTCAAAGATTTGAACACTAGTTGCAGCATTATTTTTTGGAATAGTTACTTTTATATTATAATCACCGGTACTAGTTGTTTGATCAGCACCAACTTTAGCAGATATAAGCTTAACTTCATCTGGGATTGGAGGTAGAGGTGGCTTTACTCCACCCTCGAAATCAAATGTAAAGTCTATATTTGTGATATTATGGCCTTTAGAATTTCCTTCCATAGCACCATCTAAAGTTACAGATTTTCCAGCATCAATCCCTGAACTCCAAGAAGCAGGAGTTATTGTATAAGTGTTGCCATCTTTATTGAAAGTTCCACCACTCCAACATCCATCAATTTTTTTTGTGCTATTAAATGCAAGTTTATAATCTGTAATATTAGCACTTGAGTTATTTGCAATTGTTATTTTATAGTTTGCACCACTTCCCCAATCGCTTGTAACTTCAAATTTAACATCAATATCTGTAGGCATAATGCTAGCATTAGCATCAACTTCTACATCTACAGTATCAGAAAGAGAAGTTCCTTTAGCATCAGTAACTACAACTTTGTAAGTATATTTACCATCAGCTTTTGCTTTAACTTCATGAGTTAAAATTTGTTCTTTATTTAAAGTAGCAGTAAGGTCTTTTGAATCAACAAGTTTATCATTTTCAAATATTTCAAGTTTTGTTGCACTTGAATTTGCAGGTGATTTACTTGTTATTTTAAATTCACCTCTATTGATTTTAAAATCAACATCAATAGTTGGAGTTAAAAGACTAGCATCTACAACTGTTATTTCTAATGATTTTGATTCTTTAGAATCTTTTCCACCAGTAAGAACAGCTTTATAAGAGTATTTACCAGAAGTTTTACCTACAACATCAAAAGTAAAGTTTCCACCATTAATTTTATCAACATCAAAAGTTTTAACAATTTTATCTCCTTCAAAAATCTCAAGTTTTGTTCCATTAGAGAACATACCTACATTAGCTGTTAATGTGTATGAACCATAATTTTCAGTTTTATCAACTGAAAGAGTAGGAGCAGATTGTACTGAAGTATCACCATCAAGTGGCTTATCAAGAGAAGTTCTAAGTTGCTTTGTCATTGGGAAGCCTTTTGAATAGTCATCTCCAGTAATTTCCCAAACAATCATTCCACCAAGTCCCATTTGTTTAATATACTCAGATTTAAGAGCCATTGACTCTTCATCTTCATAAGTTAAAACAGTTTTTAGTTTTTCATTGTAAAGCCATGGAGAACCATTAATTTCATCTCTATATTTTGTCCAACCATTTGTATTTTCCATCTTTTTAAGTTCAAACCAAGGGTATTGTCCACTAGGTTGACTTGCTTCATCCCAGCTTCCGCCATGTTGGGAACCATCTGTTGGAGCAAACATACCATTGTTTTCAGGTGTTGCATCAACTCCAGCCCAACCTCTTGAATACCAAGGTGTACCAATACAAAGCTTTTCAGGTGGTACTTTATAATCATCAACAAGTGTTGTTACAGAAGAAACAACATTATATTCATTTCTAATATCAGTAGGCTCTGTTGGAGCTAACTCATTATTAGGATTAGCTTTTAATGGTGCAAGGTGACCTGTGTAGTTATCCCAAGCTCCATGATAATCATAAGTCATAACATTTATTGAATTTACATATTTATGAATTTCATTGAATTCTTGGAATTTCATTTTGTCATATCCAGCAGGCGCACAAACAGTAATCCATTTTTCTTTCATTTTAGCAGCATCAAATTGCGCTCTCATTTCTTTTAAAAGTAAAGTATAATTTTCTGTATCCTCTGGTCCTCCAGGACAACCATTGTCCCATTGATTACCGGCTTCAGGTTTTCTGTCTATACCTGGATATTCCCAGTCTAAATCTATACCAGAGATAAATGGATATTTTTTCATAAGATCTATACAAGATTGTATGAATTTTTTTCTTCCAGCAGGAGTTTTAGCCATATCATGGAAGTTTTCTCCTCTTGTCCAACCACCAACAGATACCATGATTTTTACATCAGGATATTTTTTTGCATAATGTTTATATTCACCAAAGCAACCACTAGGCTCATCAGTGTTATCCCAACCAGCAGAATGTGGTAGGTCCATTTGATAGTCAGCATATTCATCAATTGAGATAAGTTCAAAATTTTTGTCGATTGAGAAGAATGAATGATTGATTACATCAAGGTCTTCCCATGGTAACATATCAGGTGTTAATCTGTGTTTTGCATCGTCATATACTCCCCAGTTAGGAAAATACATAATAGATTTTTTTCTAGATTCAGAACTTGCTTTTTCTACAGTTTCAGTTGCCATTGCAGGAATTGCACCTACGAATAGAACTGCTAACATAAGAAGAGAAAGTACTCTAGATATTCCTTTTTTCATAATTTAAGTTCCCCCTTAAAAAAATTAGTTGTACTAATACATTATATTTACAAAAAATGTAAAAATATATACTATTAATTTAATTTTTCAATAAAAATAATTAAATGGAGTGAAATTAATAGTAATTTAATAATAAATACATTAAAAGTGAAAAAATATATTTTATACTTAGATATGTAGAAAAGATTTATCAGAAAATTATGAATAATATATTCAAAAAATTAATGTTTATAATAAACTTAGGAGAATATAAACCTTTAGCAAATTTATAAATAAATAGATATAAAAGTATCTAAATATACTTTCGAATGAAGAAAGTGTGTAATAGAACTAGCTAAAAAAATAAAGAAAGGGGAAAGCTACTTAAGTACCGATGGCTAGTCGGATCTAAAGACTGTGGAAAAGTAGAGAATAAAAAGCTTTGCTTTTATGTGAATCACTTTGTTGTTCACATAGTTTTATATCAAATTGGAGTAGTGTATGCGAAACAAGGGACAAGGAAGCAGTAAAATTCTTGATATAGACACTTTTGTCTATATTTTAAGTAGCAGGAGAAATAATGGGAGAGAAAATTAAAGTAGTTGTTATTGGTGGAGGTTCAAGTTATACACTTGAAATAATAAAAGGTCTTATAGAAAAAAATGAAGATATAAATATAGGTGAAGTATGTCTTGTTGATATAAAAAGTGGTGAGATGAAGCAGGAGATATTAGCAAGTTTTGGAAGAAAGATGATTGCTAATTCAAAGGCTAATTTCAAAATTACAACTTCAATAGATAGAAGAGACGCTTTGAATTGTGCTGATTTTGTTATTACTCAATTTAGAGTTGGGGGAATAGAAGAGAGAATAAATGATGAGAAAGTATCATTTATAAATGGTGTTATAGGTGATGAAAAATTAGGTGCAGCAGCATTATCACTAGGTCTTAGAACAATACCAGTATTTTTAGACATTATATCTGATGTAAAAGAAATATGTAGTGATGCTTTTGTAATTAACTTCACAAATCCAATAGGAATGATAATTGATGCAGTAGTAAATGAAACTGGATTTAAAAATATAATAGGTGTAAGTATACTTGCAAGTGAGATGACAAGAGGAATTGCAAGTATTTTAGAACTTGATAAGAGCGTTATTAATATAGGGTTTGCAGGAGTGAGTAACATATTATATGCACTATCAATAAATGCAAATAGAGAGTGTTATAATACTAGATTACTAGAAAAATTGGATGTTACAACATCTAAGCTTATGCCTTTTAGCAGTGATTTTGCTAAAGGACTTGATGCTATACCTTGTGTTAATCATAGATATTACTATAAAAAAGAGCAATTCTTAGAAAATGGAATAGAAGAATGTCATATGGGGATAACAAGGGGACAAATAGTTAAAGGTATTGAGGAAGGAATTTTAAGATATTGCGAAAATGAGGAGAATATAGAACTTCCAAGAGGCTTAAATCTTAGAAAAGGTAGTCTTTATAAAGAAGCCCTTATGGATGTTATTGATGGTATTATTAATGATAGAAAGTCTATCCAAGTTTTAAACACTATGAATAATGGTGTTATATCAGATTTATATGAAAATGATTCTGTGGAAGTTAACTGTATAGTTGATTCAAATGGTGTAAGACCTTTATCAGTTGGAAGACTTCCTATAGGGATAAAACCACTAATTATAGAGATAAAATCATTTGAAAAACTTTGTATAGAGGCAGCAATAGCAGGTAATTATTACAAAGCATATCAAGCTTTATGTATAAATCAACTTGTGTCATCAGATGAAAAAGCAAAAAAAATATTAGATGAGTTTCTTATTAATAATAAAGCATACTTACCAAATTTTGAGAAAAAGATAAAAGATATAGAAAGAACAAAAAAAAGAAAAATATGTAAAAGAGATTGTGGAAGTTGTAGGTGTTAGATAAATTTTAGTCAAGGATAATATCCTTGGCTTTTTTTTAGTTAGTTTTAAAAAAATATTTTTAATTTATATAATAATAGATGATTAATGGAAATATATTAGATTGTAAACATTTTTTTAGGAGTAAATATATGGAATGGTTAAATGCATCTAATGTAAAAGAACTTAAAAAACTTGGTAAAATGAGAGATGTTCAAAATAGTATAAAAGTAGATTTAGAAAATTACTTTAAAGAAAAAAAGTCTAAAGATAAAAATATTATAGGGATAATTAAAATAACAAGTAATAGTTGGGACGGTCTTTTAGATAAAATTATAGCGTTAAAAGATTTTTTAAATCAATTTGATAAAGATAAAATTGAATGTAATGAAGAAAACGAATCTATAGAGTATTTTAAGACAGAAGAAGATAAAATTATATTTGCACTTTTAGAACTAGAGGGAAGAAAGAGAAATAACATTTTAGGAATAACAAGAAAATGTTTTATGAGTGAAAAAGATGCTAAGGTTTGGAGAAATAATCTATCTAAAAAAATACATCCTGATAAAAGCAAAAATAAATATGCAACTATGGCAAGTGCAAAAATCAATCAATTGTATACAGAGATGGTAGGTCATGAATGAAAAGAATAGTAAAAATAAAAATTTACCAGCGATTATGGTATATAGTATGAGAGATATTATTTTTGAAAAACCAGAAAAACCAGAAATAGCAGCAAAACAAACTATTACAGCGATAGAAAATTCTTATAATCAATGTTGTTTTTTAGATAGGCGTGGTGTTATGTGGTTTAATGTAGAGAGACTTGATGGAATACTTAGAACAACAAAATGTATTGCAAGGCATATAGTTTCAGAAATACCAGATAGTCTTAAATTATTTGTAGCATCTAAAATATATGTTACAGGTTATGAGGTTGGAAAGCTTATAGATTCAAGAATACAGACAACTGGACTGCAAAGCACTAGAGAATATTTAAAATATTCAGAGTCTATATATATAGCGATAAGAGATTGTGATAGTTCATTCAATATAAGAGCTTCTTTTGCGCTTGAGTCTAAAGAAAAAAGAAAAGGTTTAAAAAGTAGACGGGTTAGAAGATACAAAATAAAGTATGATGAGCTTACAAATGATATTTTAAAGTATGGGGCAGAGTTTTCACATATAAGATCATATGCTATATTTTCAGCTAGTGCAAATGATGTGGAAAATGGACTTATAGTAAATAAACAGATTCATAAAGAAATTACAGCTAAAAATATAAATGATGAAGATGAATTATTAAATCTTTGTATTGAAAATAGTTGGAATACAGAGTGGTATGAGAAATTTAAAATTTATATTTTGAATTAAAATTATATCAAAAACAGAGATGCATATTTAGTGTGAAACTCTGTTTTTTTTATTTTTTAGACAAAAACTATATAAATTTTAAAAAAAAGAGTAGAATAAAAAGTATATAACACAAACAAATTTTAGTTGATTTGCATTGTATATAATATAGCTAAAGAATAAGGTAGGTTTACATATGAGACATTTTGTAGTAGAGAAGAAAAGTAAATCTTATAAGAAAGCAAAAAGAATATGGGAAGAATTTAAAAAAGATATAAAAGAAGAAAATAGATTTTTTAGTGGAAAAAAAATAGTGGAAGTATTAAATACTGAGGAAGCTTTAGATATTTCAACATTTCACACAACAGGCACTAAATTCGTTTTATATAGAGCTAGAATAGGGAATTATGTTAATTTAGATGATTCAGAAATGAAAAGACCTCCGATAGGTATGCATTCTATGGGAAGATGTAACCCTATGGGGATACCGTATCTTTATTTAGCAGATAAAGAAGAAACAGCTATGAAAGAAACAAGAGCACGAATTGGTGATTTAGTAACAATAGCTAAGGTAGAAGTTGGTGGAGTTTATAGCTTTTTTGATTTATCAAGTCAGGAGATAAAAAGTAGTAGTATAAATGAAAGTTTCATATTTGATAAAAAAGTTGCAAATTTGGTATATATCATTAATAGAGATTTTACAAAACGTATAGATGAACATGAAAAACTTGAATATCTCCCGCTTCAGTTCATATCAGAATATATAAAAAATAGAAAATTTGATGGATTTATGTATCAGAGTTCTTTAGACCCTAAAGGAACAAATTATGTTATATTTAATCCTAATAGATATTCAATTATAGAAAAAAGCCTTTATAAAATACATGAAAATGGAGTGGAGAAAATAGTATAAGGTTACAAATATATTATAGTAAAGAGTGATATTGTCTTTGTATTATAAATAAATATTAATTTATATAACTTTATTAAGTCATATTATTTGAATAAAATAAACTTATAGAGAATAAGAGAGTTTGTTTAGTAATTTAATATTGATATTAGTTAAGGAGTGATAGATTATGAATAAGTTAATGGTAAAAGGTGCAGTTGCAATAGCTATTGTTTTAGGTATAGTTTATTTGCTAGTACCTAGCAATAATACAAAAGTTCAAAATAATAATACAACAAAGTCTAGCCAATATGTTAGCTTAGGTTCAAAGGGAAGCACAAGTAGTAATTATGATAATAATGTGCCACAAGGATTCACTGTAAAGGTATCACAACAGGCATTAAATTCTGGAATTTTAAATGATTTTGAAACTGCTATAAAAGATAAGTATATAGGGGATGGAAATGTAGAAATATATATAGGTCAAGCAACTGGGTCATTTGGTGGGCCAGAGCAAGTTATATATGATGTGAATATAAATGGAAAAGAAACTATGGGGCTTACAGCAAGCAGAAATGTAACAAGACAAGGGTTTAGCACTGATATAGAAATGTCACCAATAGTTTTTGGAAATACAAATAATAGTGAAAATTAGGAATAGTCATATATAGTCTTTAAATTTCACATAGAATTCATATTGGATTCATTTTAAATATAGATGACTATTTTAGAATAGGTATTGTAGATGAAAATAATAGATTTTAAGTTGAAGAGGCTAAAGTATAGACCTATTATTATGTAGTATAAATTGAAATGTAAAATCCTAAAATGTAAAACTAAATCGTAAAGAGTAAGGGAGCTGATGTTGTGGGCTCTCTTTTTCTTTAGATAAATTTAAATAAAAAAGAAATTTTACTTATAGAATAGTTGAATTTTGAGGAATATATGATTAAAGTAAAAAATTTAAGGAGAAAACTAATGAAGAAGATATTAGTAGTTGAAGATGATTTACAAATACAAGAACTTGTAAAGGAATTTTTAAAGGCTCAAAATTATCAAGTAGATACAGCTGATGATGGGGTACTTGGATATGAAAAAATAAAAAACAATGAGTATGACCTTATTATAATGGATATTATGATGCCTAATATGGATGGATATTCACTTTGTAAAATGGCTAAGGTAAAAACTGATGCAGCAATTATATTTTTAACAGCGCTTAGCGAGGAACAAGATGAAATAAAAGGTTTTGAATTTGAGTGTGATGATTTTATAACAAAACCATTTTCATTTAATGTTCTTATAAAACGAGTAGAAGCAGTGCTTAGAAGAGGAGAGTCTAATAAAGAGAGTAGGAAGGACTTAAATACAAATATTGTGAGTTTTGAATCTTTAAAACTTGATAGTGATAGTTATAAGGTATATATAGATATGGAGGAGATTGAATTTACTTTAAAAGAGTTTAATATATTAAAAAATCTTGTAGAGTTTTACCCACGAGTAGTAACAAGAGAACATCTTATGGATAATGTTTGGGGATATGAATATTTTGGAGATATGAGAGTTATAGATGCTCATATAAAAAATATTAGAAAAAAAATAACTAAAAATTATATAAAAACAGTAAAGGGTGTTGGGTATGTTCTTGAAAAAAATATGGAATAAACTTGGGGTAAGTAATAAGCTTTTTTTTACTTCAATAACATTAGTAATATTAAGTACTATTGTAGTTTATTCAGCATTATATGCACTTTTCCCAAAAGCTTATTTGTTTTATAAAGGTGAAACTGTAAGTACAGGTGTAAATCATATAATTAGTAACTGTAAAGATGAGAGCACTTTGACAAATATGTTTATAGATTTAAATCAATTTTCATATGATAATAATGTAGACATATTAGTCAAAAATGATGGTGGGATTATATATATAAGCAGTAGATTTCTTGAGAGATTTTCAAGTGATATGTTTACAAAGTCAGAGCAAAGTAAGATAGAAAAACGTTTTAATAGTCAGGGAATTGTTAAAAAAATTAGTTTTTATTCAAAAGCACAAAAGCAACATATGACTCTTGAGGTAAGAATACCAACACAGCCAATATCACAAATTACTAGAGTTATGCTTGTATTTATGCCAATTGTAATAGCAATAACAATTGTAATATCTATAGTTAGTTCCTATCTTTATTCAAAGGCGGTAACAAAACCACTTTTGAAGATAAACGATATAGCAAAATCTATGGCAAAGTTAGATTTTTCAAAGAAACTTAAAATAGATAGTGATGATGAATTATCACAGCTTGCTGTTAGCCTTAATGAAATGAGTAGTAGCCTTGAAAAGAGTATTACAGAGTTAGAAGAAAGTAATAAAAAATTATTGAGTGATATTGAAAAAGAAAAAATAGCAGAAAAGAAAAGAAGAGAGTTTATAGGGACCATATCACATGAACTTAAATCACCTATAACGATAGTTAGTGGGCAACTTGAGGGAATGATTTATAATATAGGTGCATTTAAAGATAGAGATAAGTATCTTCAAAAAAGTTACGATGTTATGCAAGATATGAGGGAACTTGTTGGTGAAATATTAGAACTTAATAAGTATGAGAGTGAAGCTTTTAAAATTGAAATGGAGAAAATAAATCTTTCAACTATGGTTAATGAATCTATTGAGAAAAAAGCATTTTATATAAGAGAAAAGAATATAGAGATGTTAACTAATATAGATGATAATATTTTTGTTTATGCAGATATGAAATTAATTAAAAAGGTTTTAGATAATATTATAGGCAATGCTATAAAATATTCAGAGTATTATACTTGTATAAATATAGATTTATTTAAAGGTGAAAAAGTTGAACTTGAGGTTAGTAATACTGGTGAGGATATTTCAAAAGAGGATTTAGAAAAGATGTTTACACCTTTTTATAGATTAGAGAAGTCAAGAAATAGAAAAACTGGTGGAAGTGGACTTGGGCTTTATATAGTTAAAAATATATTAGATAAGCATACTAATATGAACTACAACATGAGTTCAAAAGATGGAAATATCAAATTTTCATTAGAGGTGGAAATTTAAAAAAAATAGACAAAAGGCAATTTCGGATAAAGAAATTGCCTTTTATCATTAGCGATAAATTAGATTTCAGTATTTTAAAAAAAAGAAAGTTACATTTGTTTGACAAAAATATTAAAAAGATATAAATTATTAATAGAGAATAATTATTTAAAATTACGTTAGGAGAAATAATATGAAAAAAAAGCTACCGAGTAAAAAGGCAGCTTCATTTTTATTACTAAGTCTAATTTTAATATTAGCATTTGGTATGATTAATAAAGTTGATATAAAAATATTATTATTATTAGGGATGGGGCTTACTATCATTGTAACTAGAATACAAGGATATGAGTTTAAAGATATATTAGAAGAAATGAAAGGTGGAGTAGTTAGAGCATTCCCTGCTATGTGCATTTTCATTTTAATAGGGGCGCTAATAGGAAGCTGGATTCAAGCTGGGGTTATTCAAACTCTTGTATATTATGGGCTTAATATAATAAGTGCAAAATATTTCCTTCCAGTTGGCCTTATAGTATGTAGTATTACATCTATTGCGACTGGGACTTCATGGGGGACTGCTGGAACCGTTGGGGTTGCCTTTATGGCTATGGGAGAAGGTCTTGGAATACCAGCACCTCTTACAGCTGGTATGATAGTTTCAGGTGCTTTCTTTGGAGATAAATTATCACCATTATCTGATACTACAAATCTTGCAGCGGCAACAGCAGGGGCGAATTTATATAAGCATATAAAATCAATGCTTGCCACAACTGTGCCATCATATATTATAAGTTTAATAGGATTTTACATATTAGGATTAAAATATTCAGTTAGTACCATGATAAATAATGATACTGTAAATCAAATTAATACAACATTAAGTAAGGATTTTCATATAAGTTTAATTATGCTTATACCAGTATTAGTTGTTCTAGTTTTAAGTATTATGAAAGTTGATGCAATTTTAGCACTCGGAATAGGTGCATTTATAGGAGTTATATTTGCAGTAATATTTCAAGGTTCAAGCATACCAGATGCTTTGAATGTTCTAAGTACAGGTTACAAATCAAATACAGGGGTTCATGCTGTAGATGTGCTTTTAACTAGAGGTGGAATTATGAGTATGATGAGTACCTTTGCATTATCTTTCATAGCACTTGCACTAGGTTCAGCTTTAGAGAAGTTTGGATATCTTGATGTAATGATAAATGTTATTTTAGATAGAATAAAAAGTATAGGAAGTCTAGTAACTTTAACAATTGGAACTTGTCTTTTAACTAATATAATTATGGGAGAAGTTTATCTTGCGATTATAGTTAATGGAAGTATATATAAGAAAGAATATGAGGAGCGAGGGCTTGATAATTCAATGCTTAGTAGAGTTATAGAAGAGGGAGGGACTCTTACAGGACCACTTATTCCTTGGACTACAGCGGGAGCTTTTATATCAGGAGTTTTAGGCGTGCCTACTTTTGCTTATCTACCATATGCACTTTTAAATATAATAAATCCACTTATGTCTATCCTATTTACTTATCTTGGAATAGCAATAGGAAGAAAGAAAAATATAGCTGAAGATAAAAATGAAGCAGCTTAAATAAATTTAGAATGAGGTAGCTAGCGAATAGCTACCTCATTTTAGTTATGCTAAAAAGATATTAAATGCTTTTGTCGAATATAATTATTTAAGAAAAGTATTGAGAATTCAATATTATAATAGAAAAACTTGAAAATATTGTTGTGGTATTAGAAAAATATTATAAATAAATATAATAAAACCCCCACTAGAAAAAATCTAGTGGGGGTAAACTTTTTAAAATATTAAGTAGAAAAGAGTTCCTATAAGCCCTGAACCAAAGATAACAAGTATAGGACTAAGTTTGAATTTCCTAAGTGCAATAAGCCCAGCTACAAATAAACAGAATTCTACAGGTTTAAAGTTTGATAAAACTATATGCTCTTTTTCTGCATTAAATAATGCTAGTGTTAAAATTGATAGTCCAGCAGAGCTTATAAGAGCTACAACAGCAGGTCTTAAAGCGGCTAAAACTGTTTGAACTCCACCAAAGTTTCTATATTTATAATAGTAGTGTGCAAGAGTTAAACAAATTATGAATGATGGAATGATAACCCCTATAGAGCATATAATTGCCCCTGTAGGACCTGCAAGTTTTGTTCCAACGAAAGTAGCAGAGTTTATAGAAATAGGCCCAGGAGTCATTTCTGCTATTGTGACAAGGTCTGCAAATTCAGGTAGAGTCATAAGACCATGCACATTAACTATTTGATTTTGTATTAAAGGTATAGCAGCATATCCACCACCAACACTAAAAAGTCCAACTTGTATAAAGCTAAAAAATAATAATGCTAACATTATAAATTACCCCCTGAATTTTGTTTTGTTCTTTTCATTTCTAGCAAAAGAGTAACTATCCCAATAGCAAGACACATTAAAATAACAGTCATTGCATTAATCCCCATAATATAAGTCATTACAAAAGTTATAACCATAAGTGCTACATATAAATTGTTTTTAGTAGCTATAACATTTTTAGCAAGTTTGATTACAACATCACAAATAACAGCAGCAACTCCAGCCCTCATGACCATTAAAGCAATTGCGATTACTTTATTTTCTCTAAATTCTGTATAGAATACTGAGATTATAGAAATTATAACTATAGGTGGTATAGAAGTCCCAAGAACTGCTACTAAAGAACCTACAATTCCTTGCATTCTATAGCCGAGTATAACTGATGCATTTATTGGTATAGGTCCAGGAGAAGATTGTGAGATAGCTGTTATATCAAGCATTTCATCCTCTTCAATCCACCCAAGTTCCTCAACAAATTTCTTTTTCATAAGAGATACTATTACAAATCCACCACCAAAAGTGCAAGCACTTAGCATGAATGTAGATTTAAATAGTGTCCATAAGATATTAAAATCTAAAGATTTTTTTTCGTTTTCCATAAAATTATCCCCCGTTTATTAAATGAATTATTACTATACTAAGTATATAGGTATGAAAGTAATAAGTGTAATACTTTAAATTTATCATAGTGATAACTAAATACCTATAGAAACACATAATATTTAGTACAAAAAGAAATTTATATTTTAAAAATAGAGTATAATGAAACTTTATGATTAAACAAAAGATAAATTTTATATATAGAAATGAGAGTGATTAATTGACTTTATTAAAAAAACATATTACTAATCTTAAGTATCTATTTATAGTCTTCTTTATGATTGGTGGATTATATACAGGGTTTGGGCTTCTAGAAGCAATTCTTGGGCTTGGGTGTGGAGTAGTAGTTATTACAATGCTTGATAAGGATTATAGTGAGTGCATGCTAATTGAAGCTAGTAGAATAATAGGAACACAACTTATTATAGGAATAGCAGCCTATATAGCAGGATTTAATTATCTAACACTTATATTATTTACATTTGCAGTTGGGTTTGGACTTCACTATATGTACAATCATTATAAAAGTGCACCAAGGACTATGGGGTTTTTATTAAACTATATGTTTCTTGTATACTTTAGACCTAAAACAGCACAGATGCCAAAGCTTCTTTTAGCACTTGTAATATCAGGAATATTTATAATGATTTTATATTATTTATTTACAAAAGAAACTTACTTTAATAAAGATTTTGAAAAAAAGATATTGAATATAAAGTATGAAGATAAAATAGAATTTAATGATTTTAAAAATAGATATTCTATTTTAAATGGAATTGTTTTTGCCATAGCTATTTTTGTTATGGAATATTTTAAGCAATATCATGCGATATGGTTACCTATTACAATTATAATTCTTATGATTCCAGATAAAGGACTTACATTTCAAAAAATTATTGATAGACTACTTGGTACATCAGTAGGGTGTGTTCTATTTATGATAATAGCAAATACAGTTACAAATGATATTGTATTATATATATTAGTAGCTATAGCAATCTACTTTATGTTATTTCCAATGGCTTATTATAAGAGAGCTATATTTATAACATACTTTGCTTTATTTGCAAACCATATGATTTATAAAGGACAGTCAGCATTATATCTTGATATGTATAGAGTTATATTTACAATTGTAGGTGCTTTTATAGTATTCTTGATATTTATTATTGAAGAGGTTATAAAAAAAGCGAGCGAGAGTGAAACTACATAAATTTTAGAAAACTATTTTAATGTAAGTTTAGTCTTATTTTAAAATAGTTTTTGCTTTTAAATATAAGTGTCACATGAATACTATTTATCTATAAATATTTTCTGTATAAGAAGTCCAATAATTGAGCCTATAAGTGGGAAGATAGCAAAAAGAAGTCCAATCCCTAAAAGTCCACCTATCATTTGTACAAATTCAAGTACAGATATATCAATAAAACTTTGGTATGTTATAACAAATACAGTTAGAGTTTTTAAAAGGAATATTATAAGGGGTGCAAGTAAAACTTTCTTTGAGTTAAAGTATACAAAAGTACCAAAGATAGGAAGTGCTAAGAATCCTTTGAAAATCCACTGGTCATTGGTTAATAGCATAGCAGTAAGACCTGCAATAACACTTATCATTAAAATTTTATTATTAGAAGTTTTTTTGATTTTTTCTATAAGTTTAATTTCTGCTATATCATTTTCTGTAGGTGAAATTTTAACTTTTGAAATTTCAATAGGCTGTGAAATGTCATCTAAGTATAATTTACAACTCTCACAGGTTTTTATATGTTCATCAACAATATTTTTACTATCATCTGATAATAAGTCATCAATATATAAACTTATTAAATCTTGTATTACAGCACAATTAATTTCACTCATAATATCATACCCTTTCTTTCAAAATTTCTTTGAGTTTAACTTTTCCTCTATGAAATTTTACTCTAATATAAGTTTCTTTTTTATCTAAAAGTTGTGCTATTTCAAGGTTAGACATATTACAAACAGCACGAAGCATTATAATTTCTCTAAAGTCTTCATCAAGACTATCTATTGCTTTAAATAGGCTTAAAAGTTCTTCATTTTCTATAAGTTTTTTATCTAAATTGCTATCATAACTTAGGTAGCTTTCTACATTTTCTAATGGAACTGTATCAAACTTTTTTTCTTTTCTAAGATAATCTTTAAATACATTTTTTGAAATCCCCATTAGCCAAGTACTAAATTTAGAATTTCCTTTAAATGAGTTAAGCGATTTATATGCTAAGAAGAAGGTTTGTGCAAGAAGCTCTTGTGCTATATAATCATCTTTTGTTTTATATAAAAAGTATATATATATTGTATCTTTATTTAACTTATAAAGCGTTGAAAACTCATCCACAAATAATCCCTCCTTATTTTAATTACATTATTTAACATATAAGAGTATAACTTAACATGAAATAGAATTTTATATGCAGTTAAAATTATTAATTTATTTTACAAAAAGATATTATTTTTCAAGTGTTTTAAAAAGTACTTTTCTAGTTTCAAAGTCAAACTCTCCAGAAATAGATATATCTTGAATTAAATCTACAACCTTTTCATCAGATAAATTAAGTTGTTTATCTGTAATTAAAATACTTTTTCCTATACCATTTTCATCAAAGTTTATACACATACCTTTAAATCCATTATGTTTATTTTTAGCTAGATAGTTTTTTAGAGTGACCATAACTTCAACAATTTCATCAGTGGTATAAGTTTCATCATAGTTAGTACTAAGATTAAGTGCAAATTCATCATCAAAAGATCTATCATACTTAGTATTTCTATCCTTATATTTACCTTGGAAAATCAGTTGGCTATTATAAATTTTAAATTTATCATTGTTTATAACAGCTTTAAATTCATCAGTTATAGCATGCATAAAACTACCACTTAAATCTTGATCTATAATTGATTTTCCATTATCAGATTCTTTATATTCATCATAGAAATACCCAGTAGGATACTGTTTTATTGTAAAATCTAAGCCACCAGATTTTGAAGTTACATTACACGAATAATTTGCATCTTTGAAATTATAAAAAGTAGAGTTTATAGTGAAATCTGTGTGAGGATAAGTAGCATCTATATAATTTTGCACCTTATTTTTAAATAGAGCCTTACTAATTGGATTACCATTTATAGCATTATTAATAAGTAAAAGTCCTGTAACAAGTAAAATAAGTAAAGATAAAAGTATCTTTTTCTTTTTAGTTAGATTTTTAAGCTTTGTAAACATTGAAGTCCCTCCCTTTTTTTTATGTGTTTAGTTAATTAGTGTAAGTTAAGGTGTAGTTGTTTCAATTTTTATGAAAATATTAAAAATATTTAAATAGAGTTTACTTTAAAGATAAGAATATTGAAGATGAGGTGGTTGTAATGATAAAAAATCATATGATCTAGAACTAGAAAAGAAGCTTTAGAAAAATACTTCAACCATAAAAAAGTTAGAGGGTTTTTCTTTTTATAGTATAAAGAAGTTGATGGAAGACGATAATTATAAAAAATAAATATTTCAACAAAACAAATAAAATGGTAGTATTAGTATAATTATGAAATAAAAGGGGGAAAATATGAAGAAGATAGGTATTTTTAAGGTAGTTCCTGAAAAGTTTTTTGTACCATTAAGTAGTCTTAATAAAAGTTTGTACATTGAAGTAATTTCATTATTATATAATTCAGTTCAAAATGGATTATCATATGGAATAGAAAAAGAAATAATGGTTTCAGCAATTGAAGATTTTTTAGAAGGTCAAAATGTTGAAATGATTTTAGAAGAAGAAGAGGAATGTAAAAATACGAGAGAAAAAGCTAATTTAGTGTTAAGAAATTTAATTCAATATGGGTGGATATATAGTGAAGTAACAAGTAATTATAAAACAATAATTAATTTTCATGATTATTCCATAACAATGATAGAAACATTTCTAAAGTTAGTGAATAAGGACAGTGTAGAGTATAGAGGGAATATAATAACTATATATACATTGCTAGTCTCAGGCGAGGATAGAAATGCATGGCTAACATTAAGGCAAGTTTATGAAAATACCAAAGAAATTATTAGTTCGCTTAAGTCACTGAATTCAAATATAAAAAAGTATATGGATAATTTAACTCAAAAAATGAAAGTTGAAGAGATATTAGAAGACTTGTTTGGAAAATATACAAGAGAAGTTTTAGATAAATCATATCATAAGCTTAAAACATCAGAAAATATATCTAGATATAGACCTAAAATTATAGAAATATTATATGAAAAACTTGAAAATAAAGAATTTTTAACTAGTGCTATTTCAGATTATAAAGAAAATGTAGAATCTATTTAAGATGAAGAGGCAAAAGAAGAAATTTCAGAAATGATTGTTAGTATTATAAATGCTTTTAATGACATTGATGATATAACAAATGAAATTGACATAAAAAACACAAAATATATAAGGGCTTCAGTCACAAGAGCAAAATTTTTACTTAATAATTCTAAAGATATGGTTGGAGTTTTAAAAGATATATTAGAGTTTACATGTAGTGAATATAAAAAAGAGGAACTAAGTTTAACTACGGATTCGATAGATATTGTTAGTAATATTTTTTCTATGTATATACAGGGATATTATGATGAAACATCTTTATATATAAGTAATGAAGGAAAGAAAAATTTCAAGTCAAGTAAGATAGAAACTATTGAAATTAATGATGAAGAAAGAAAAAAGAAATTAGAGGCATTCAAGAAAAAGCAAAGTGAAAAGTATTCACCTAAAAAAGTCAATCAATTAGTTGAAAAGCTTTTAGGGGAGAAAAGTATGATAGAAGCTAGTGAAATTGAGATTAATAATAAAGAAGATTATATAAAAATTATTTATATCAGTGTATATGCAAATAATCATTTTTCTAAATATAAAATTAAAAGAAAAGGGCAACTAATTTTAAAGAATGGTTTTAAGTTTAGAAATTTTGAAATATGGAGGGAAAAATAAGATATGTTGTATGAATCTTTAAGTATGAAAGAACAAGCGGAGTTTAAAAGAGTTTGCAATAAAATTTTAGGATGTTGTTTGATTACTAAATACAAGGAAAATTGTAAAAAAGATTATCATTTTATAGAGAGAAATTTAGTGGCAATGAATGAATATTTAGAAGTTTTAGGCTTTGAAATAGAAGTTAATAGGGGACTTAAAATAGCACAGTTAATAAATACATTTGGTTCGAATAGATATAAATTTAATTTAATTGAAAGTATAAGTATTTTAATTTTAAAAATATTATATTATGAGAAACATCAAGAACTTGCAACAACAGACCATACAATTATTGAGGTAGAAGAGTTTCAAAATAAGTTTATCGCTTTAGGGTTTAAGTTAATGGATAAAACAACGCTTAGACAGGTGATAACTAAATTAAAAAGATATAATATTTTAGAGCCACTAGATAGAGAAGTAGTTTTAGGAGATTCTAGACTTATTATTTATCCAACGATACAAGCTTTAGTTAAAAGTGAAAATATAAAGTTTGCATTTGATAAAATACAAACTTATAAAAAAAGGGAGGATGTAGATTTTGAAGAAGTTAACAGGGGTTAGGATTATAAATTGGCATGCCTTCATTAATGAAACTATAGAAATAAATGATTCTGTACTTATATCAGGCGATAATGGAGCTGGGAAATCTACAATATTAGATGCAATTCAGTTTGTTCTTACTTGCTCAGAGAAAAATTTTAATAAGGCAGCAAATGAATCATCAAAAAGAAAATTAGTAGGGTATGTTAGATATAAAACAGGAAAAGAAGGTAAAAAGTTTGAAAGAGAAAATAATGTTGTTTCTCATATAGCATTAGAGTTTTATGAGGAAGAGAAAAAAAGAAAGTTTATAATTGGAGTAGTTATAGATTCTTCATCTGAAGTATCAGCAGATTCTAAATTTTATAGAATAGAAAATATGGAATTGAAGAGTATTGAGTTTATAGATGGTGTACCAAAGAGCATAACAGAATTTAAAAGGTATGCTAGTGAGTTTAAAATACAAATGTTTAAAGCAAGTGAGGCAAAACGAGATTTTAGAAATAGATTAGGTAATTTTAATGAGAAATTTTTTGAGTTGTTACCTAAAGCATTATCATTTAAGCCTATAAGCAATGTTAAAGAATTTGTTTATTCTTATGTTTTAGAAGAAAAAAATATTAATGTAGAAGAACTCAGGGAAAACATAAGGATTTATAGAGAATTTGAATATTTGCTTGATGAAGTTAAAATTAAAGTAGAAAAATTAGAAGAGATAAACTTACATTATCGAAATTGGGAAAAAGGAAAAGAGCTGAGTGATTTGCATAATTATTTAGTGATAAAAGCTGAAGAAAATATTTTAATTGATGAGATGAATTTATGCTTGAAAAATATAGAAAAAAATAATTATTTAATAAATGAAGTACAAGAAAAGAAGAGAAGGAAGAATGAAGAAATTGAAAGTGAAAATAAGTATAGAAATAATATAGAAATTCAAATACAAAGTAATGAAGAATTTAAGATAGTTGAAAAATTACAGAATGATTTAATTCCTAAAATAAGAGAGAAAGAAAAATTAGGAAGAGAAAGAGATATTTTATATAAGCAGATAAATACTCAACAGATATATTTAAAAAATTTATATAAAAATCATAATTTTGAGAGTTATAACTTCAAAAATATTTATGGAGAAGTTTATGAAATGCTTTTAAATATAAGAATTGAAAATTTAGAAATATTAAAATTGAGTTTTGAAAAAAATGCAGAAGTAATAGAAAAAATGAAAAACACCTTATATGGTTCTATAGCGGAGTTGAAAATAGGAAATGAAAAAATATTTGAAGAGTTAAAGAGAATACAAAAAATAATAGGAGAATTAAATAGTAGGAAACTACAGTATCCAGAAGAAGTAGTTAAGCTAAAAGCACTGATAATACAAGAGGCAGAAAAGATTGGGAAAAAAGTTAATCCTAAAATTTTATGTGATTTGTTAGAGATAACAGATACAAGTTGGCAAAATGCGATCGAAGGATATTTAAACAAACAAAAATTTTATTTGATTGTTGAAGAAGAAGATTTTGATTATGCAATAAGTGTGTATGATAAATTTAAGAAAATAAAAAAGTTATATGGTTATGGGATTATAAATATAGGAAAGTTGAGTAAGTTTAAAGAATCAGATGAAAATTCATTAGGAAGAATAGTTAATTCTAAAAATAAATCTGCTAAACAGTTTATAAATAGTATATTAGGAAATGTAATAAGATGTGATAAGGTTTCAGAATTAAAGAGCCATAAAATTTCTATAACAAAAGAATGTATGATGCATAAAAATAATGTAGTCAGGGCTATTAGTCCTAAAAAGTTTGAAATTCCATTTATAGGGAATGATGCGTGGTCAGTGCAATTGAAAAGGAAAGAAGAAGAAGCTAATATATTGAAAGTTAGTTTAAATGAGAAAAATATTGAATTTAAAAGTATTGAAAGTCATCTCAATATCTTGGTTTCAGTCAAATTAAAAGAGATAGCAGAGAAGTTAAATATTATTAAAGAATATGATGAGTTAGAGAAAAATATAGCTAAATTAGAGTATGAAATAAAAGAAAATCAAGAAAAGTCTACGTATATAGACTTAGTTAAACGTAAAGAAGAAATTGAAAAGAAAATTAATGAAATAAAAAAGAAAATAAGTGAGTTAGATAAAAGTCATATTAGCTATATGGCTAATATAAAAGAGAATGAAAGAATAAAAAAAGAAAAAGATGTTTTTTTGAAGAAAAAGATATTTGAACTTGAAATGATTTATACAGAGAATATTGTAATTGCAGAAGAGGGTGAATTGAGATTTAAATTAGAACGAGAAAATAAAACTAATCAGGTTATAAAAAACAATTTTTTTAATTCAAGAAGTAGATATGAAAAGCAACAGTTAGAATCAGAAGATAATTTAAAAATAAAGCAACTTGAGTATAATAATATATATGAATTTGGTGCTGAAATTGGATTAAAGAATATAGCTATATTCCAAAAAGAACTTGATAATCTTAAAAAAAGTAAAATTATAGAATTTGAAGAAAAGGTAAAAGATGCAAAAAATATTGCAGAAGAGGAGTTTAAAGAACATTTTATATCAAAATTAAAGGAGTATATAGAATGTGCTAGGTTAGAGTTTAAAACTCTTAATAAGGGATTAAAAGGAATATTCTTTGGTGAGGAAGAATATGAGTTTAAGTTAGAAAAAAATAATGAATTAACTAAGTATCATGATATGGTTATGGATGAAGAAAATCTTGTACAAGGATTTAATTTATTTACAGGCTCATTCCAAAATAAATATAAAGAATCCTTAGAAGAATTATTTGAGAAGTTAACAATAGATGATAGCAATTCAGAAGAGTATTTAAGGAAGTTTACTGATTATAGAAATTATATGGAATATGATATTTTACTTAAATATAAAGATGGAAGTAAAGCTAAATTTTCTAAAGTTTGTAAGGAAAAAAGTGGAGGGGAAACTCAAACACCTTATTATGTTATAATTGCCTCTTCATTTTTACAGTTATATAGAAATTCATATACAAATAGAGAATCTATGGAACTTATAATTTTTGATGAAGCGTTTGATAAAATGGATGAGGGAAGAATTGTGTCAATGATGCAGTTTTATAAAAACTTAGGATTGCAAGTTATAGTTGCAGCTCCACCACAAAAAATAGAATCAATAGCTCCATATGTAAGTACGACATTACTCGCTATGAAAATGGATAAGAGTAGCATAATTGAGGTATATAGCTATGAAGAATTATAAAAAATTAATTTTAAATAAATTAATTGATAAATATGAAAAAAGTAAGTTATACAAAACAGATTCCCTGAATAATATATATTTTAAGTTTAATGAAAAAACATTACCAGAGTATTTTGATGAATTGGATTCTAGAAAAAAGATGGAAATAGATGCAGTTTGTGAAGAACTAGAGAAATATTCTTTTATAAATCTTTATAGAGGTAGTGGGTTTGATAATCATATAATAAAAAAAGTCAGTTTAAATATTTTAAATACTGAAGATATTTATGTATATTTAGGAAGACTCCCTAAAAAGGGGAGTGAAAATAAATTAATTGAATTATTAGAGGAATATAAGTCAAATATTGAATGTTTAGAAAATTTCACTAAGTTTGTTTTAGAGAGTTTTAGTATAAACAAATCTATAAAAAAATATATGGATATTGAAAAGTTAGGTGAGTGTAAAGATATAATAGTTGGTATTTATTCAGTGATGAAACAAAAAGAAGAAATTCTGAGAAGAAGTTTTTCAATAAAATTGTATGGTGATTCAAAACGATATGAGGAATTAGAAAATAAAGTGTTTAAAATAATAACTGATTTTAGTACAGAAAAAAGTCAGTTAGACTATAACATAATGAAAAATAGCACATATGTATATTTTAGAGGTAATATAAGTTTAAATATAGATGGAAATGAAATGCAATTATCAAATTTATCTAATGGAATAGGAATAAGTTCAAAAGATATAGATAAATTAAGCAATATAGTAATTAAATCGAAAAAATTAGTAACGATTGAAAATCTTACATCTTTTAATAATCTTAAAGGAGAAGATACAGCGATATATCTAGGAGGATATCATAATAAAGTAAGAGAAGATCTTTTGAAAAAAATTTATGAGAATAATAGATTTATTGAATATTATCACTGCGGAGATATAGATGTAGGTGGTTTTAAGATTTTAAGTAATTTAAAGAGAAAAACAGGAATTCCATTTAAGGCATTAAATATGAATATAGATACTTTAAAAAAATATATGGGTTATGGGAAAAGACTAAGTAGTAATGATATAAAAGAATTAAAAAGAATGCTTGAAGTTCAGGAGTATAAGGAGCACTATAATCTTTTTGAATTTATGTTAGAACATAATAAAAAACTTGAACAGGAAATAATTTTTTAGATTTGATATTATAATTATCTTATGGAATGAGAAAATATAAGAAAGGAGGGATGCTGTATGAAATGGAATGAAATAAGAGATAATTATAATAATAAGTGGGTTCTGATTGAGATGCTTAAAGCAAATTCAGTTAGTGGAAAAAGGATTATAGAAGATATGTCTGTAATAGGAGCGTATGAGAATGGTAATGAAGCTCTAAAGAATTATTCTATACGACACAAAGCAGATAAAACTAAGGAAATGTATGTTTATAACACATCTAAAGAGGTACTAGATATTGATGAAAGATTGTGGATTCGAGATAAATGGAATATTAGGCATTGATTTTTTGCAGATAATAAATGCAATAATAGATTTAAATGAGTTAACAATAAAATCTAAAATATAAGCAATAAAAAAACTCTAGTTACTTATGGCTAGAGTTTTTTGTTTCTTATATTTACTTTTTGAGTTTTAAATATTAATAAAAAATTGATTTTAATTCTATGAATTTTTCTTGAGAAAAATGTAAAATTGAAATATTGATTAATACAAGCTAGGGGGAAATATGTTTAATATTTTAGTTGTTGAGGATAATGAGAAAATAAGAAAAGAGCTTTGCGTGTTACTAAAAAATAATGCATACAATGCTTATGGAATAAATGAATTTGATAATGTAGTAGAGTATGTAAAAAATAATAAGGTTGATATTATTTTGCTTGATATAAATTTACCTTTTGATGATGGTTTTAAAATTTGTACAGGTATAAGAGAGTTTTCTGATGTGCCTATCATTTTTGTGACTAGTAGAAATACAGATATGGATGAACTTATGAGTATTACTCTTGGAGGAGATGACTTTGTTACCAAGCCTTATAATACACAGGTTTTACTTGCTAGGATTAGTAGTATTCTAAAGCGTGTTTATAAAAAGACTGATAGTGAGGAGCTAGTACATAATGATGTGAGGATTGATATTTTGACTAGTAGGGTTAATTATTTAGAAAAATGTGAGGAACTTACTAAAAATGAACTTAAAATATTAGTTTATCTGTTTAATAACAAGGGGAAGATAGTTTCAAGGGTTGATATTATGGATTATTTATGGGAAAGTTCTATGTTTATTAATGATAATACTTTAACTGTAAATATAAATAGGATTAGGCATAAGCTTGAAGTGCTTGGTGCAATTGATTTTATAAAAACTAAAAGAGGGCAAGGCTATATTATATGATGAGTGATTTTAGTTTTATAAATTTTTTGCTTGAGAAAAGGCTCGATATAATAATAAAAACTTTTGTTATGAGTAGTGTAGGTATATTTATATATAGTAAGGGTGTAGAGGTAAAAGATATTTTGATGATAGTATCTATTCTTACATTTGTAGATTTAGCTTTGAATTTTATTGAATATAAAAGTAGAAAGAAATACTTAACTTATCTAAATAGTACAATTAATAATCTTGATAAAAAGTATCTTTTAAGTGAATGCATAGATAAACCAAAACTTTTAGAAGATAAAATATATTATGATATTTTGAAAAAAACTAGCAAAAGTATGCTTGAGGATTTTTCAAAGGTTAAAAGAGATAGAATGGATTATAAAGATTATATAGAGAAATGGGTGCATGAAATTAAAACACCAATTTCAGCAATAAAGTTAATTTCAGAAAATAATAAAAATCAAATATCCAATGAAGTTTTATCGGAAATTTCAAATGTTGAATTATATATTGAACAAGCCCTTTTTTATGCTAGGAGTGAAACTTTAGAAAAAGATTATTTAGT
Organism: uncultured Clostridium sp.; assembly: GCF_947039605.1. Classification (GTDB taxonomy): domain Bacteria; phylum Bacillota; class Clostridia; order Clostridiales; family Clostridiaceae; genus Sarcina. The sequence goes on along the minus strand of NZ_CAMQZG010000015.1, from coordinate 13,333 downwards.
TAAAGAGATTAGCTTAAATGAGTGTATAAATAAGGTGCTTATAAAAAATAGAAGACAATTTATTTTAAATGAAATTTCTGTTGAGATGTCGGATAAAGATAAACTTATATATTCAGATGAAAAGTGGATCGAGTTTATTATAGAGCAGATTGTTAATAATTCTATAAAATATAAAAAAGATAATCAGCAAGTTATAGAGTTTAAAGTATCTAAGGTTAAAAATGGAGTTTGTCTAAGTATTAAAGATTATGGACAAGGGATAAAAAGTGAGGATATAGGTAGAGTATTTGAAAAAGGATTTACTGGGGAAAAAGGAAGAGGGAATAATAATTCAACAGGGATAGGACTTTATTTAGTCAAAAAGCTATCAGATAAGCTTGGGATTGATGTATATATAGACTCTGACTTTAATGTTTACACAAATATTGATATTATTTTTCCAAAAGGTGAGTTTGCAAGTAATAATATTTTTGAATAAGTATCTTAAGTGACAATATTGTAACTATAAAGTAAGTTACAATCGAATTTGATTTATGAATAGTGACTTACAATATAGTCAGAGGTGATTTTAAATGAGTAAAATTTTAGATGTTAAGAATATTGAAAAGTATTATGGTAGAGGGGGTAATGTGTTTAAAGCTATAGATGATATAAGTCTTGAAGTTTTAGAAGGTGAATTTGTTGGAGTTATGGGACCATCAGGTTCTGGTAAAACAACACTTCTTAATTTAATTTCTACAATAGATGCGGTTAGTGCTGGAAATATAATTATTTCAAATGAAGATATAACGGATATTTCAAAGAAGAAACTTGCAAAGTTTAGAAGAGAAAATTTAGGATTTATATTTCAGGAATTTAATCTTTTAGACACTTTAACATTGCATGAGAATATAGCCCTTGCACTTACTATAAATAAAACTCCAAAGTTTGATATAGATGCTAGAGTTTTAAGTGTTGCAAAGGAACTTGGAATAAGTGAGTTTCTAGATAAGTACCCATATGAAGTATCAGGTGGGCAAAAACAAAGATGTGCCTGTGCAAGAGCGCTTGTTACAAAACCAAAATTAATTTTAGCTGATGAGCCAACAGGCTCACTAGATTCAAGGTCAGCACAATTATTTATAGAAATGATTTCTGATTTAAACAAGAAAAATACATCAACTATTTTGATGGTTACACATGATAGCTTTACTGCAAGTTACTGCGATAGAATTCTTTTTATCAAAGATGGAAAGATATTTACAGAGCTTGTTAAAGGTGATAATACTAGAAAAAGATTCTTTAATCAAATTTTAGATGTTGTAGCACTATTAGGTGGTGATGTAAGAGATGTACGTTAGTTTAACTCTTAAAAATGCTAAGAAATCAGTAAAAGATTATCTAATATATTTTATAACTATAATGTTATGCTCTAGCTTGTTTTATGCTTTTACATCACTTTCAAGTAGTGAGTATGAGTTTATAACAGAGAGTACATTAAATTTTGAAAATTTACAGATGATGCTAAAATATTCAACTTACTTCATAACTTTAGTACTTACAATTCTAGTTTTTTATGTAAATAGTTATATGGTGAAAAGGAGATATAAGGAGTTTGGAACTTATATACTTCTTGGAATGGAGCAAAAGACAGTAGCACTTATGTTTTTTATGGAAGCAATTGTTATAGGAATATTTGCAATAGTCTGTGGAATAATGCTTGGAACTATATTTTCACAGCTTTTAACTATATCTATTTTGGTAAGTGCAGAGCAAGAGATTTTATTTAACTTTAAATTTTATGGTGATACAGCAATTCAAACTATTATATTCTTTTTGCTAATGTTTGGCGTTATAGGTTTATTTAATATCATTGCACTAAATAAAGTTAAGCTTATAGATTTTATGAATCAAGATAAAAAGACAGATTGTAGATTTAAAAGAAAGGGAATATTCTATATAGTTCTATTTATAATAGCAGTAATTTGCTACTGTGCAAGTTTAAAATCTTTTATGACATTCATAGATTTCTTTGGCAGCAATGCAGGTCATAACTTAATGAAAGCATTACTTGTTGGTGGAGTTTCATTTATAGTTGGGACATACTTTATGTTTTATTCAATTTCCTACATAATAGTTGTAGTGAAAGAAAGGTTTGTAGGCTTTAAGTATAAGGGGACAAACCTTGTTTTACTTGGAGGTCTGTCAGCTAAAATTAAATCATCCCCAGGGATAATGGCAACTATAAGTTTAACATTGCTTTTTGGAATGATAAGTTTTATAGGCTCACTTATGATGGCGCAGTGGGCATCAGGCTATTTAGATTATAGACTTCCATTTGATATAGCAATTAGCAATGAAATATTAGTTGATAATGACGAGTATAGTAAATTCAATATGGATTATGATGCGTATAAAAAAGAACTTAGTAAAGATATATATAAGGGGAAAGATTTTATAGAATTTAGTACTTATTTTATAGAGGATAACTCAGAGTATGAAAAACAAATAGCAATTAAACTTAGTGATTTTAATAAAATGAGAAAAGTATTAGGTTATGATGAAGTTAGTCTAAAGAATAATGAATATATACTACAAATAGAAAAAACAATGCCAGATGAAATTTTAGATGAGTATATAAAAGAAACAGATAATATAAAACTTGATAATCAAAAATTAACGCTAAAAGATGAGGGAATAATAAATGAGAGTATAGGGGAAGGATTCTATGACTTTAATAGAGTTCCATTGATATATGTAGTTAATGATAAGTATTTAGAAAATAAAGAGGTTATATTTTATAATTTTGTAGCTAATTTAGATGATAAAATACCTTTTGAAGATGGAGTAGAATTAAGTAGAAAGTTAGATGAGATTTTTGAAGAATCTAATAATGAAATTATAAAAAATGTAGATGGAAGAGTATATCCATATGCAAGAATTAAAACAGTCGAAAAAAATACAATACTAAATGCAACTCTTGGAATGAGAATACTTGGGATGTATGTAGGGATAGTTTTATTTATGATAAGCCTTACTATTCTAGGACTTAAACAACTTGTAGATTCAATAGAAAATAAAGATAGATTTATAGTACTTGAGAAACTTGGAGTAGAAGAAAAAGATATAAATAAAATAATCTTAAAACAAATATCAATATACTTTGGAGTGGCACTTTTAATTGCAGTAACAGGATTTATATTATTCCTAGCAGGATATTTAAATATATATAAAGAACAAGTTGAAGCTTATATAGGGAATGAGGCATTTATTATGAATATCATAGTTTCATTTATAATAATGATTATACTGTATAGTGGATATTTTCTGATGACTTATCAAAGCTTTAAGAGAAATATTTGGAAATAATTAAAATAATAGAGTCAATGATTAAATTTCTGTTTATATGTTAATATTGATAATATATAATTATGTATATAAACAGAAGTGATTAGGAGAATTTTATGAAATATGATTATGAAAGATTTTTACAAATATTAATAGAAACAAAGGGAATACACAATTCTTTAAATGAGATATTAAAATATGATTATATATATCATTCTAATAAGATAGAGGGAAGCACATTTACAACAGAGGCTTTGCAAATGTTAATGGAAAAGAATATAGTGACAGGAACGCATACTTTAGATGATGTTCAAGAAACTGTAAATTCTTTTTATACATTTGATATGGTTATTGAAACATTAGGAAAAAAGCTAACATTAGAAATGATAAAAGAATGGCATGGTAGTCTTATGTATAGAACAAGGCTTTACGATTTAGGTCTTGCAGGAGTATTTAAAAAGTATGCAAATAAGATTTTAGGAGCAAATTTTGAAACAGCAAGTCCATTAGAAGTTGAAGATAAACTTAGCGTAATAATAGATGATTATAATAAATCAGAAATAGTTACATCAGAAAATCTTGCAAAGTTTCATTTAGAGTTTGAGCAGATACATCCATTCCAAGATGGTAATGGAAGAATAGGACGTTTTATATATTTAAAACAATTATTAGAAAATAAATTACCGCTTCAATATATGAATGGAGATAGCTTAGATGAATATAAAAAAGCTTTAGGAGATTCAAGTATAAATAATATAAAACCACTTGTAAGCTATTTAGAAAATCAAAAGGACTTTATAAATGAAAATATAAATATGTTTTAAAATAAGATTTGTGGAAATGTGAATCAGAAGGTAAAACTATAAGACTGTATTAGTAAGTTAAATATTAATACAGTCTTTTTATATTAAACTTTTGTATAAGTATAGAAAAAAATATATATAAGACTATAATAAAATTAAGAAGTAAATTATAGGATGGTGAAAAAATGAATAAGAAGAGTAAGATAGATTTAGATAAGGATATTGAAGTTATCGAAGCAGAAATAGTAGAAGTTATAGAAGAAAATAATTATATGGCAGAGATTAAAAAATATACAAAGCTTAAAGTATTTATTGATATGGAGAAAGAGAATATTCATCAGGACTTTTCATTACCACTTGCGCTGCTTAAAATGTTTAGTGGAATTGCAAGTATTATTCCAGAGGATAATATAACTAAGATAGGAAAAGAAGGTTTTGACTTTAGAAATTATGATTTTAAGAAACTACTTAAAGATATAGAAACTGGTCAGCTAAGAAATCCTATTATTTATAAATCAGATGATAATAATGGAAAAGTGAAAATTAAAATATATGTAGATTAAATAAAAGGAACGCTCATAGAAGAGGTATTTAAATTTATCATTTTTTATGAGTTTTTTACTAAAAAAAGTGTATGCCAAAATTCTGGCATACACTTTTTAAGTTTATTAAGCTCTGATAGTTTCCTCTATTGGTCCACCACCAAGACATTTTTCTCCATCATAGAATACTACAAATTGTCCTTCTGTAACTGCCTTTGCAGGTGCATCAAACGTAACTTTGAATTTGTTATTTCCAAGAGGAGTTACTGTTACATCTATGTCTTTTTGTCTATATCTAAATTTAGCTGTACATCTAAATTCTTCTGTTGGCTCTATGCCAGAAGTCCAGTTTACATCTTCTGTCACAAGTCCACTAAAGTGAATTTTTGCATTCTTTTCACCTTGAACAACATATAATATGTTATTCTCAACATCTTTTTCTGCAACAAACCAAGGTTCTTCTGAAGTACTGAAACCACCACCGATTCCAAGACCTTTTCTTTGACCTATAGTATAATACATAAGTCCATTATGCTCACCTATAACTTTTCCATCAAATGTTTTCATTTCACCTTTTTGAGCAGGTAGGTATTGGTTTAAGAATTTATTAAAATCTCTTTCTCCAATGAAACATACACCAGTACTATCTTTTTTAGTAGCAGTTGCAAGGTTTGCCTTTGTAGCAATTTCTCTAACTCTACTTTTTTCAAGATGTCCAATTGGGAATAAAGATTTTGATAATTGGTATTGATTTAACATACATAAGAAGTAAGTTTGATCCTTATTAGAATCTTTTCCTCTTAGTAGTTCAAATTTACCATCTTCATTTGTATTAACCTGTGCATAGTGACCCATAGCAATATAGTCAGCATCAAGTGTTAGTGCATATTCAAGGAAAGCCTTAAATTTAATTTCTTTATTACAAAGAACATCAGGGTTTGGTGTTCTTCCTTTTTTATATTCAGATAGGAAATATTCAAAAACATTATCCCAGTATTTTTTTACAAAGTTAACTGTATAGTATGGAATATCAAGTTGACTACAAACTCTTGCAACATCTTCATAATCCTCTGTAGCAGTGCAGATTCCCTCATCATTTTTCTCATCCCAGTTTTTCATGAAAAGCCCTATAACTTCGTATCCTTGCTCCTTTAATAAAAGTGCTGATACTGATGAATCAACTCCACCAGACATACCAAGTATAACTCTTTTCTTTTGTTTATTTTCCACGTAAAATCATCCTTTCATTTTTAAAATTAAGTTTTGCTTAACATAAAACTGTTTATATAAAAATATAAAAGTGTTTTATGCTTAACTTTTTAACAAATAAAGTAAAGATTTATGTTTTAAAAAGCACCTAAACTTATATGTAATTATAACTTATTTAAATAATAGAAACTTTTAAAGATAATAGTTTCATTATATATAATAATTATAACATCCTCGTCAAGTATTAAGATATTTTTTTATTTTTAGAACTTGCAATAGGACTTACATTCTTTGATGTGAAATTATTTGGGTTTATGGGAATGTTCATAAGTAGAATATGCAACTTAAAAAGATAGCTTTAGCGCTTTTTATATTGAATTAATAAATTTTTAGTTGGATTTTACTAATAAAAATATAGATTTTAGAGAAATTATCTATAAATTTATAAAAATTTATTGATTTTTCAAAAGAATAGGTAAAAGTTAGTGCTTGATACTAAGATATTCTAGTGATAGAATAAAAATAACAAATGAGAATGATTATCTCTAGAGAAAGAGATAGTATACAAGGGAGATGTAAATGATGGAAAGAGAAATAAATATAAATGATATAAAAAAATACCATGAGAAATTAAAAGAAGTACCAAATTCAAAAATAATAAAAAATGCAGTAATGAATAATGGTATAAATGATACATGTAAGAATAATAAGGTTATAGCAAAAAAACTTGCTAGAAACTTTTCAATAGAAATTAAAACAGGTGAAGTTTCAAATCAAAAACAGAGCGGAAGATGTTGGTTATTTGCAACTCTTAATACATTAAGACATGATTTTGCGGTTAAGCACAATGTTAAAAATTTTGAATTTTCACAAAATTATTTATCATTTTGGGATAGATTTGAAAAGGCTAATGCTTTTTATAACTTTGTAATAGAAACAGCAAATGAGCCACTTGATAGCAGAATTGTAAACTTCTTATTCAAAAATTGTAATGAAGATGGTGGACAATGGGATAATTCAGCAGCTTTAATTAAAAAGTATGGAATGGTTCCAAAGTATGCAATGCCAGAAACAAAAGCTAGTGAGGGAACAAAAGAGTTTACTCAAATACTTGGATTAAAACTTAGAAAAGATGGTATGAATCTAAGAGCTATGATAGAAGATGGACAAGCTAGTGAAAGCATAGATAAAACAGTGAGAAAAATGCTTAATGAAGTATATAGAATGTGTGCATATGCATTTGGAGAACCACCTCACAAATTTGACCTTGAATTTAGAAATGAAGCAGATGAATATATTCAAGATTTAGAGATTACACCAAAAGATTTTTATGAAAAATATATTGGTAGAGATTTAGATGAATATGTTGTTATAATAAATGCACCAGATAAAGAGTTTAATAAAACTTACTGCATACCATTTGAAAAGAATGTTATAGGTGGACAAGATGTTAGTTTCTTAAATCTTGACTTAAAAGAATTTAAAGAAGTACTATTAAATCAAATAAAAGATAAAGAAGTTACTTGGTTTGGAGCAGATGTTCTGCAAGGTATGTCAAGAGATGAAGGATTCCTTGAATCAAAATTATTTGATTATAAAGGGTTATTTGATGTTAACTTTAAGATGTCAAAAACTGATAGATTAAGATACTTTGAAGCTGTAACAGCTCATGCTATGACAATAACAGGGGTTAACCTTGTAGATGGTGAGCCTAATAGATGGAAAGTTGAGAATAGTTGGGGTGAAAAGCCTGGAGATAAAGGATACTTTGTAATGAGTGATAGATGGCTTAATGACTATGTATATCATATTGTAATAAATAAAAAGTATCTAACAAAAGAACAACTTGAAATGTTAAATGCAGAAAAAATAAAACTTACACCTTGGGATTCAATGGGGTAAGATATTAATTATAAAATAAAAATGGCTATTTCAAAGTGGGTTAGCTACTAAGATAAATTATCTATGTAGTAGAGTTAACCGAGTAGTTTGAAATAGCCATTTTTTTATTATGTTAAGTTTAAGGTATATCAGATTCATAAGTGAAAGTGACATTATTTTCACCAAAAGTTACAAGACCACTACCATTATTGTCAGGTGAGTTAATAGAAAATGTTTGGTCAAGAAGCCAATCTTCTGAATTAATTTTAGATTCATTTATAGATGCTAAAAATGAGTCATATAAATCATCAGCATTATGAATATCAAAAAGTTCATTAAAAACAGAAATAGCAACTTCTTTAGACATATTCCATTTAAAGTCATCTAAATCAATTTTTATTAAATTATCATTAAGAACCACTATAGAGGTTATAATAGTATGAAGTTCTCTATCAAATTTGATTGTATAATCGAGCTTAATATCACCAAGATTAAACTTAGAGGCATATACACTTTCACTAGCTTTATCCTGTATCGTAGCAGGTGTGCTTAAAATACCAGCAGAATATAAATTTACTACTATTTTAGTTTCAGCTTCAAGTACATCTTTATCACCTTTAGTAAAACGCATTTCTGATTCATCGGGTCTTATGAAATTTCCAATTTGATTAATTAAAATATCTTTTCCTGAATCTAGTAGATTTAAAATTTCATTTATATCTAATTTTATAATTTCCTTTTCTAGAATTTCTTCATTTGTAGTATTATTAATATTTGTTTGAACAACTTTTTCAGATGTTGAACATCCAATAAATAAAGTAAAGCATGTTGTCATAGTTAATAAAATGGTTAATAATTTCTTTTTAATCATAAAAACTCCTAATTATATAAAATATGGGTATCATTTATAGTTATATGCACAAATAAAGAATATTATTCCAAGTTATTAAAAGTTTTTTAGAAAAATTTTAGAAAAAGAAAATACCCTATTAAAATTATATTTTAATAGGGCATTTTTTTATATTAGTTACTGAATAATTTTAAATCTTCATCAGTAACACTGCTATCATTTTTTACTTTATCAAGCTCAAACCAAGTACTCATAACTCTTTCAAACTCTGTAAGTTCTTCTCTTATTTTTTCAACATCCCCAGTAGGGTCTATATCAAGGTGAAGTTTTTCTGCGCCAAAGATATATTTGATTGTTATATCATTTAAGTTTTCTGTAAGAATATTCTTAAACATATCTGGTTGTGAGAAGTTTTCAAGTGTTTCAAGTGATAATAAGTAGTTTATAAATTGATTCTCACCATCTAAAAGACTAGCATCTTCAAAGAATTTTATAAGAAGAGGTGACTTTGTGTAGTGAAGATATTCAATTAAAGCATTACTTTGTAGGTTACCTTCAAGTAATGGTGGGAAGCTATAAAGTTTCTCATTTTTACTTATTGAGTAAAGGTAAGTTCTATAAAGTTTTTTAAGCTCTTCATCAAATGAAATATCATAAGCATTCTTAAAATCAGTATCTAAAACTTCTAGGGCTTTATGCTCATATAAAGAAGCTAGACCTTCTGTAACCCAAAGGTTAGGTGGCATATGGAATACTGAATGATTAAGTCTTGTGTCCATAAATGCATGGAACATTCTATGTGAAATTAATTGGTAATCTCTTTTATTTGTAAAATCAAATGTAGCACAAATATTTGATTTACTACTTCCAGCAAATAGCTTTTGTGCAAATTCTGTTTGTAGTGATGTTAAATTAAGCTCTATTTCAGTTTTAAATAAATCAGCATAATAAGCATAGATTTTATTTAAATTGTTTTTTGTAACATCATCAACTTTAAAGTTTGTGTGCAATTTAAAGTTATTATTTATATTATGAGTATCAACTTTTGTGAAAACATAAGAAGACTTCATAACTTCAAACATATTACCCCAAATACTTGCAAAAAGAGAACTTTCAGTTCCATTTTTATAAGGAACAATAGCATTCTCATAAGTATCAAAATCATAAGAAATTTTAAGGTCGAAACCTAATTTGTTTTTGTTGCTAGCAAGATTTAAAGTTTCAAATGGAAGTAAAAGTGCTTGTTCACCAGCAAATGCAACCATATCTTTTGTAACTAGACCATAAGCACCATGCTTTGCAAGGAATCCAACCTGTACTGCATATTCTAATTCAAAAGATTTTGCACCATTTATTTTGAAATGTATAAAATCTTTATCTTCTTTATATTCAACTTTGCTTTGTATATCTAATACTTTTGATTTACTTCTAAAAAGATGTAAAACTTCCATAGCTGGTATATCTTCAATAAATAATTTCACTTTTAAAGTCATGTCCGTAGTAGAGTTAATTCCTATATTAAAGTTAATTTTCATGTTTTTCATATGTCTCTCAATCCCCTTTTGTAAATATTTTCATAACTATAATTTTATTATAATAAATAAATCCCTTAAATGGTATATGTTTCATATTAATTTAAATAAGTATACATAATATAGTAATAAAATTTATGAGTAAATAGAAAAATATATCAAAATAAGGATAGTAGGCATATTATATTATGAAATAAAAAAAGGCGATAAAGTGGTGAATTTATATGTTTAAAAAAGATAGTTCAATAGATGAAATAATAAAAACATTAAATAATAAAAATAATGAAGTGAAAATGGCGGTAGGAGCTAATTTAAAGTTAGAAAATTTAGTTAGTAGTGAATGGACTGTAATAGATGATGTAGTTGAGTATAAGATTATTGCAAGCAATATAGGTGATATAAAGCTTGAAGAGATAATTATATATGAGGAGTTTAGAGGTGGGATAGGATTTATAAAAGGAACATTAAAAATAAATAATATTCCTTTTAAAGAAGGTAATATTCTCTCGGGGGTAGAAATAGGTGATTTAGAGATTGGAGAAACTAAAATTATAGTTTTTGAAGTGGAAATTCTTTCGGATGATACTAGAATTGTAGAAAGTCATGCAATTGGAAATGCTAAGTTTAAATTACCTATAGAATTTATTATTAGATGGTGTAAGAGTAAGAGTGAAGTAGTAGAAACATATGTAAATAAAGCAAGTTTATATATATCAAAGGAAGCAGATTTAAAAGAGGCAGGGTTAAGTGACACAATCACTTACAAGGTAACATTGCTAAATGATGGAACTTTAGGGGCAGATTCTATTATTTTTAAGGATAATTTAGATAATAGCACTAAATTTATAGAAGGAAGTTTTAAAGTTAATAATGAAGTTATCCATTCTGTAGATATAGAAAATGGTGTGAAAATAAATGGTTTAGACCCAATAGAAATTTTAATAATTGAGTATAAAGTAGAAGTTATAGATACCAATTGTACTGGCATTATAGAAAATAGAGGAAATGTTAAATTTCAGTATATGTTGCAAAATGGAGAATGTGGAAAAAAGGATTTTGAGTATACACAAGTAATAAATGCTATAAAATCAAGAATATCATCATTTAAACAAGTTAGTTTAGAATCAAAATTAGAACTTCCAAAATGTAAACCAGATATAGAAAGTGTAAATGAAGTAAGAGGAGAAGCTATTATTAAAGGGTGTCATATTATTGAGACAGGAAAAGGAATATCTCAGGAAGGTCAAAAAATCACAGGATATAAGTTGATTGTTAGTGGTTTTATAAATATAATACTCAACTATACTGCAAATGAAGAGGAACAAGGGGTACATGCAGCTAACTATAAAATATATTTTACAGAGTTTGTAGTTTTATCAGAAAATTTTGTTGCGGGAAGCAAAGTGGCAGTAAATGGTTTAGTAGAGGATGTATATTATAATTTATGTGAAGATAGGTCAGTGTTTGTAAATGCAACAGTATTATTAGATGTTAAAATCGGGAATTATATTTAAATGCATAGAGGTAACTAAAATAGTTACCTCTATACCTTTATGGATTATAAGTAAACAAAAAAGTATCCAGCCCTTTTTCTTTAAGTTTAGATTGTCTTTCATTAGCTTTAATTCTAGAGTTAAAACTTCCACAGATTACTCTAAAGTAAGTAGTACCATCCTTTTTATATGCAAGAAGAAAAGTATCAAAACCAACTTTTTTAATTTCAGCTTGTCTTTTGAGAGCTTTATCTTTTCTTTCAAAACTACCACAGACTACTCTTAAAAAAGTTTTTGTAGGTAGAGGTGGCTGTGGAGCTGGAATTTTATTATCTATAGGAGGCGCAATTACTGCATTTGAATCAAGAACTCTTCTAGCTACGCCATCCCATCTATAAAGATTTCTCTCACGAACATTAAGGCCAGTTCTAGGAGATTCAATCATATTATTGTTTCCAGTATAAATAACAACATGATAAGGAGAATTATTTTTATCCATAAAGAATATTAAATCTCCAGGTAAAAGGTCTGCCTTGTTATTAATTTTTTCACCTTTTTTAATTTGGTCATAAGTAGTTCTACCTACATTTATTCCAACTGCTTTGAAAATATAATTAACATATCCAGAGCAATCAAATCCAGTAGTAGGATTGTTACCACCCCATGCGTATGGAGTTCCTATAAGTTTTCTAGCTTTTTTTAATACTTGTTTAGCTGTTGCCATATTAACCTCCCTTATTTAAATGAGTTTGAATAGTTAGTATTATAGTATGAGTATTTAGGTGGAAATGTTTGCTTTTTAAGGTAGTTTTATAGATTTTTTTATATTAAAAAATTTGCTAGATATGCTATTGAAGGAGAGGTAGAAGATATAGGATGAAGTTATGGTGGATATTGGTGAGATTAAAGTGTAAAATTAATGTAACAAAAAGAAATGAGGTAACAAATAATGGATGGAACAAATAGAGTAAACATAAAAATAGGTGGAAAAGTAAGAGGTGTTCAAAAACAAGATCAAAGAACAGGTAAACTTACAGAAGGGATAGTTGGAAGAATACTTACAAAATCTCCAAATCATCATCATGGAATAAAAGTGATGCTTGATAGTGGAATAGTTGTTAGAGTTAAAGAAGTATTATAAAAGCTTTTAGAATATATATTATTTGAGATTAATTAAAATTAGGCGATTATTAATGTTAGATATAATAGATATTTTAATTTCTAAAAAAATAGATCCAGAAATTTTTTAAACAGATTGGACCAATTATAAATACATAGTTATTGTTCAAAGAAGAAATAAAGATAAGCCTCTAGCAAAAAAAATGCTAGGGGCTTGTTTATTTAATCATCATATTCAACTATACTTAAAACCTCTTTTGGGTCGTAAATTGTAACTTTTACACAAGATTTATCATCACAGACATATAGTGTGAAGTCATTTAAATGACCTATACCATTACTATAAAGTTCTCGAGCATTATCTACAATATGTCCTTTTACAAGTCCTCTAAGCTCATCATGTCTATAAGTTTTTTTTATGTTATCAGCATATAAGACTTTTACTTTTTTGAAGTTTGTATTTTCTAAAATATTTTCCACATAAATATCAAATAAGATTCTACTAATTTCTCTATTTATTTTATAATTAGCGATTTCTGTAAGTAAAAGTTCACCTTCTATAGCGAGTGCCATTGTA
>NZ_CAMQZG010000014.1 GCF_947039605.1 uncultured Clostridium sp. | reverse complement strand
TTATAATTTGTTATATTATTCGTGTTTATGTCAATCAACTCCTTTGAGTATATATCAACATATTTAAACACATTTATCTGTATATTGTTTTGCTCCTGAAATTTTTATTATTTATATAACCTGTTTATTATTATAACATCTTTTATGATTCTAAAAAAATATCCTTGAAATTTTTTTAATTTCAAGGATATTTATATTATTTAGATTTATTCTCATCAGTAGTCTTTGTAGTATCTAATTGTACTGGTGGTATTTTATTAGTATTACTACTAGAATCTACATTTGTTTTTTTATTACTACTAGAATCTACATTTGTATTATTAGGCTTACTAGAATCTTCTTTTTTAGCACTTGCTATTGGCTTTGGTTTTGTATCAGCATTTTCCACTGGTTTTTGAACATCATCTGGCTTTATCACTGGATTTTCTGTATTGCCAGAATCTTCTACTATAGGTGGTTTCACTTCATCTTTAGCCACATCAACTTGTATCGTTGCTGGGTTAATTTTAATTGTGACTCCATCTAATGCTTGCCCAATCACAGATATTGGAACAATTCCTGTTTTTTCTAAGGTTGCTACATCAATTTGACAACTTAATTTACTTATATCTAAAGTATCTATTATTTGTGGAGCACCCGTAAATGTAACCTCAGCAGTATTTTTTGCAATTTTATAAGAGTATCCTTCTTTTTGACCAATTATCTTTATTGGCAATGATAGATTCTTACTAGCTATATTATTTGCAACTACAACATTCACATTCACAGTTTCCTTTCCTGATATATTCACTATACCTGGTGGAACTGTTATTGTAACTGGTATAGTAGCATTTCCTGTTATTTTTGATAAATCTATTGGGGTAGTAGAAAGTGCTGCAATTTTATCAGAATCTGTTCCTACTATATCTACTGAATTAATACTTGGAGTTATACTCTTTAATGTTAAATTCGTTGGAAGTGTCCCCTCAGTTGTAACTTTTATTGGAACCGCCCTTCCCTGCTCTAAATTTATCGCAACATCAGCCTGTGTTGGAGTTATTTTCACCCCTTTAATTGCAACTCCCGATGAGTTAACTGCAACTATTGGAAGGTTTAAAACAGTTGATTGGTTAATCTCTTTTACTTCACCTTGTACAACCAATTTTGAAACCTCTGTAACTAAACTTTCAGCGCCTTCAACTGTTGCTGACAATGGACTTATTTTAACATTTTTCACATAAGTCCCTGTTGAATTCTTCACATTAATTTCTGAATATATTGGCATTGTTTTTTTCTGTAAATTTTCTAAATTAATCTCAGCTCTAGGGTAATTATTTTTCACATTAACCCCACTTGGAGAATTTAAAATATTAATTGGAATATTATTTTCTCCTGGTTTAAGCCCATAAGAAACAAGATCTGCAACTATTCTAAATTGTGATTTATTAATTTTATAAATATCCCCTGTCGGTCCTGAAACTGTTAAACTTATTGAAACATTTTGATTTGGAGAAAGTGCTAATCCATCCTCTGCAAGAACCTGAGTATTTAATATCTCAACTGGTATATTAGTTATAACTCTCTCACTAACTGGATTCTCTATATTATTAATATAAAGCCACAAGCCAAATGAAACTAATAAACATAGAACTTTTATTAATATTTCTTTATTTTTAACTTTCTTAACCATTCTCCTACCCTGCCTTTAATTGACTTATCTTCTTTATCTCTTCTATTTTTCAATATTTTCAAAAGTACATTTTTAAGCTTTTTACTGTCATAATTCTTTGTAAGTCTACCTTTTACAGCTAGCGAAATATTCCCTGTTTCTTCTGAAACTATAAGTACAAGGGCATCTGAAACCTCTGAAAGACCTATTGCTGCTCTATGTCTTGTTCCTAAAAGTTTGCTTATATTAGAATTACTACTAAGTGGTAGTACACACCCTGCCGCAACAATCCTATCATAACTTATAATCATAGCCCCATCATGAAGGGGGGTGTTTTTCACAAATATATTTTCAAGTAGAGAGTCACTTATTAACGCATCAATTTGCGTTCCTGTTTTTATGTACTCATCTAACCCTATTTTTTGTTCAATAGCAATCAATGCACCTGTTTTTTCTGCTGCCATATTATTTATAGCCTCAACAATTTCATCAACTAACTTTTCTAATTCCTCATCATTATCTACTATGTGTAAATCATTAAATGTGCTACTTCCTATATGTTCAAGTGCCTTTCTAATCTCTGGTTGAAAAATAATAACCATAGATAAAAGTCCTATTGTAAGTGTTTTTGTAAGGATAAAATTAAGCATATTTAACCTTAAAAAATGACTTATAGGAATTAATAAAAATATAAGCAAAATACCTTTTAAAAGTTGTTCTGCTCTAGTTTCTTGGATTAATTTGTATCCTTTATAAAATATAAAGGCAACAACAAGTATATCTATTATAGCCCATATCGACATACTATTTTTTATACTTGCAACTATCAATTGGAAATCCTGCATCATATTCACCTTCTTTACGCTCTTGACTATAATTATACACCAAAATTTATTTTTAAAATATATAGACTTACCCATATTTACATAATTTCTTGTAATGTAATTTAATCTTACTACATATATTTAACTAAATACTTTACATAGGAGGTCTAAATGAATAAAGAAAAAATAACAAAGTTTATTTCAAGCCCATTTACAATAAGTTTTCTAGTAGTAATTAGTATTTTCATCACTATAATTTTTAATATACTAACTGCACCTAAAACTTTTGATACAATCACAAAACTTGCTAATGAAATAAATTTTGTAAACAACAAAAAAATGACTACTACAGAACTAAATTCTACTACTTTTGTATCTGAATTTAAAAAATCTATATCTGACCTAACTGCAATAAAATCTGAACTTACCTCACTTGAAACTTCTACTGATTTTACTGAACATAAAAAAGCCCTTTTAGATATTATTGATAAAAATATAGATTTTTATGATAAAATTATTTATTTTCTTGAAAATATAGAAAGTGAATACATTATTGAAAATAGTAATAATGTCCTAAAATCTAAAGGTTCACTTGAAAAAAGCTTACTTTTAACTAAAGACTTACAAATTCCATTAAAATTAAATATTATTGAAAATAATAATCTTTTAGCACTAGCATCATCTTATATGAATGAAATGATTAAAATTAATAGAGATAAAAATATCCATACATCTCAAACAACAACATTTAAAACGAGTATAGATTTAGTTTATACAAAACTTACACCACTTAACGAAGATTTATTTTTAATAATTAATCTTGTAAAAGAAGATGGAAGAAATTTAAATTCTGTCTTAACTAATATAAATGAAAAAATAGAGATTTTTAATGACTTAAATATCGAACTGCATTCCATGTCGATTCCAGATGGCTACAACAATCTATTTTTAGCCTTAAAAGAAGTATTTAAAAAATATGATACTTATATCCATGACATTAGAAATTATGTTATTCATGAAATAAACGAATCATCTACTAAAGAACATTTTAAAAAAGCTCAGGATAGTTATAAAGATGTGAATACTAATATTATTAAATACCTAGAAACATCAACTAAATTCAACTGATACTATTACTCTTTTTAAGAATATGTATGAAAACTTTCTTTTTGGGATAGAATACACAAGGTACGGAGTTACAACAAGGAGGTTTTATGAAAAAAAATTGTTTTTTCACTTTTGTATTAACCTGTAGCTTAATATTAATCACTAATTTAGTTAGTCCCATGGCTAACTCACAAGAAATTGAACTTACTAACTTAGAAAGAAATCAACAAAATATAAATATAACATCTACACTCGAGGTTATTGATAGTGCATTTACTGCACCAGTTAGCCTTGCCAAGGATTTATATCTAGAAAGTGAGCCAACTCTTCAAGTATTTAAACAAGGAGGGTCCGCTCTTAATATTTCTAAAGCAGATATAGATTTTATGGCTAAAGTAGTCCACGCTGAAAGCAAAGGTGAACCTTATCAAGGAAAAGTCGCAGTTGCTTCAGTTATTCTTAATAGAGTTATAGACCCCAATTTTCCTAATTCGATTTCTGGTGTCATAACTCAAAGGAATGCATTTTCTTGTGTTCGTAATGGCAATGTAAATGCCATACCAAATAGTGATAGCTACAATGCAGTTATGGAGGCTATAAAAGGGAACGATCCTACCAATAAGGCATTATATTTTTATAATCCGGATATAGCAACATGTAACTGGATGCATGGTATACAAAAAAAGAATGTCCAAAATATTGGACGACATGTATTCTTTGAAGTTTAAAATTTCAAAGAAAAAAACAGGAGGAAATATTCCTCCTGTTTTTTATTTGCTATTTTCTTTATCAAGATTAGCTAAGTATGAAGCTGCACTAAGGGCAGCTATATTCCCTTCGCCAGCTGCTTTAATATATTGATAAGGCTTACCAACACAATCCCCAGCTGCAAAACATCCCTTAATATTTGTCTTCATAGTTCTATCTACTTCAATATGGCCATTTTCAATTTTTAGTCCTGGAACTAATTGTCCTGGTGATATTGAATCTTTTAAGAAGAATATACCATCTGTTTCAAGTTCTCTATCTTTTAATATTAGCTTATTAGCTTTAAAAGCTCCCTGTACTTCTACAGGTCTGCTATTTATTATTTCTATTTTTTCATTTCCAGAAAAATCTGTCTTATACATTGGTATATAATAAACTTTTGAAGCAAGTTCTGATACAAACTCTGCTTCCTCCTCAGCTTCTTTATTATATCCAACTATTGAAACTATTTTTTCCTTATACAAAGGAGCGTCACAAGTTGCACAGTACCCTACACCTCTTCCAAGAAACTCTTCCTCACCCTTTATAGGCTTAGTATATTCTATCCCTGAGGCTATAATAACTGATGTTGCTTCTATAGTTTCATTATTAGACATTAGAGCAAAGTAATTTCCCATAGCATAGACACTGTCTATCCTTTTTTCAGTAATTTCAATATCCATAGAAGCTATATGTTCTTTGAACTTATCTCCAATTTCTTTTCCTGTCATTCCAAAGAACCCTAAGTAATTATCTATCTTAGGTGCTTTTTCTATTTTAGCACTTAAATTTTTGCTACCAAAAATAATAAATTTTTTATTTCTTATTTTTGCATTAAGTGCAGCTGAAAGTCCTGCAGGGCCACTACCAATTATTGCAATATCAAATCTACCCTGATTACTCATAACTTTCCCCTTTATTAGTTATATTTTGCTAATACTTCTATTAATTCAGCTTTAGGCTTAAATCCTATAATTTTTTCTTGAAGCTCACCATCTTTAAAAATCATAACTGTTGGAATACTTTGTACCTTATAATCCATAGCTATCTTTCCATTTTCATCAACGTTAAGTTTTGTAAAGCTAACACCATCTACTTCTTTTGCTAATTCATCTATTACAGGTCCTAACATTTTACATGGTCCACACCACTCAGCCCAAAAATCAACAAGAACAATACCTTCTTTTTCTAATACTTCTGCATTAAAATCATCTGTTATACGTTTTACCATTTCATTACCTCCAAATCATCCCTTTTTAAAAAGGGTATTTTAGTTTCATATTATCATTTTACCATAATATATTAATTAAGTTAAATTAGTATATGTCATATAATTTACTCAAATGTTCCTTTTACAATGTTTTTTCCATTTATTCTAACAGCTTTACCCATTGCAAAAACTGTATCTACATCAAGAGATTCTTTTTCTAAAATAACTATATCTGCATCCATTCCAATTGCTATTCGCCCTTTAGCTTTTAGTCCTAAAACTTTAGCAGGATTTGATGTTATTACCTTTATAGCATCTTCTATACCAATTCCTCTTTTAATAGAGTATTTTACTTCTCTTAATAATGTACCAACTAAACCAATTCCAAGTCCCATAAGATTTCCTTTCTCATCAAAAACTGGCATACTTCCATTTCCATCAGAAGAAAATGTAATCTTATCAATGCATGCACCTTTATCAAGTAAATATTTCAAACCCTCGCCTGCTCTAAATTCATCCTCATTAAGAAACTCTGGGTTAGATGATGTTGTTAAATCAACATATCCCCCCTTTTTAATTAACTTTAATCCTTCATTCATAAGCTTTGTACTTCTATTAACATGAGTTGGTAATAACTGTTCTGCTGGAACTTCACTCTCATCTATCATTTTAAAGATATAATTCATCATCCTAGCACCTGCACCAAGATGAACATTAACAACTCCACCTTTGCCTGATAAAAGGCCTCCAACTCTAGCATCTGCTATAACACTTAAAAAATCTTGATATGTTCCCTGTGAGCTTCTGTGATCAGATAATGCTATCTCTCCAACACCTATAATCTTATCTACAAGAACAATATCCTCTTTAACCGAATGAGTAAGTACTTTTCTAATTGGGACCTCATATGAACCTGTATAGCAATAAGCACTCATCCCCTCTTCCTCTAAAGCATAAACTTTCGCAATTAGTGTTCTCATATCCCTGCATACACTATCAGTCCCTATACAACCAACAACACTAGTTATTCCAGCCTCTATAAGTGAGCTAATTGAAATTTCTGGAGTTCTAGTTCTAAAACTACCTTCTCCTCCACCTCCAATAATATGAACATGAGAATCAACAAAACCAGGTACAACTATTTTACCCATTGCTGGAATTACATCTATATCTAAAAAATCCACAGGAATTTTCAAATCATCATAGATACCCTCAATTTTATTATTAGCTATAACTATATCTTTTACACCTAAATATTCTGGTGCATAAACCTTTGCACCTTTAATAATTTTTATCATTTGCATCACTCCTACTTTAATTATTTAAAATAGCTTTGATATTATCATTATTGTATATAGAACTAGGATATTCACTCACTAGTTTATTTGCAAACTCTTTACTATTGCTATTACCTTCCTTCTCATTTAGAATAGCTAGCTTATATAAAACTTCTTCTGTATAACTACCTTTTTCCTCATAATCAGTAGATTCATATTTCTCATAATATTTTATAGCTTCCTTGTTATCCCCTAAAGTTTCACAAGTTACTGATAACATATAAGTAATATGAGCATCTAAATAAGTTCCCTTAGAATAATCCAAAGCTTTTAAGAACATATCTTTAGCTTCCCCAAAATTCTTTGCATTAAATTCACTTGTTCCACTTTTATAAAAATATTGCATCCCCTCTGTCGCCATAAGTGCTTTTGCCTCTTTGACAACACTTAACTCTAGCTCACTAAGCCCTTCTATATCAGCTTCTAAAAGACTTTCTCCTAGCATAGTGAAATTCTTATTCTTTAAAGCATTATTAACTTTATCAATATCTATTGTCTTATTGTTAGTAGTAACTATATCTTCTTCTAAATCATCACTTGATTTATCTTTCTCTTTATTCTCTTCATTTTTATCTACTACTAAGCTAGCTATATTCTCCTTGTCATCTGTAGATATCTTCTTTGGATTATCCCTAAATGACATTCCCCCAACTAAAACCACAGCTATAAATGCTACTAAAGCTATAATTTTCTTTTTTCCCATGCCTGTATATAATCCCGTATCTTTCTTTATTACTTGACGTTGTTCTTTTGCTACAATATTATTTCTATCCTTTTCTAAAACTAAATCTATATTATTTTTAGCTTTATCATAGTCCATTTCTTTTGTATAACAAAAAGCTAGTGCATTTCTAACATTCATAAAGTTAAAATCACTATAAGTTGCAAGCTCTAGAATTTCTATTGTTCCTAAAAAATCGCCCTTTTTCATAAGCTTTAAAGCTTCACCATACCTATGAATATTAACCTCATCCTGTTCAAATGAGTCAATATGCCCTTGTGCTATACTATCATCATTAAAATCAACATTTATCTGCCAACTTGCAATTGCCTTTTCTGTTTGCCCTTTTATATAATAAATAATTCCCCTTAAATTTAAAGCTGCTGAATTTTTCATATCATGAGAAATAGCAATATCTAAATTAGCAATTGCTTTTTCTAAATCTCCATTATGAAAATTCTTAACTCCCCTGTTATAGAACTTTCTTGATTCACTCATTTCTTCCACCTCATAATTTTTTTAAATATTCCACTAAAAATATTATACCAAGTTATGGTAATTATTTTTATTTTTTTCTAAAATTTAACTATTTGTTTTTTATTTCAACAAAAAAAGAGCTAAGATTTTAAAAATCTTAACTCTCTTTATCAAAAACTATAGACTTTGCAAGTGCAAATACTTCTCTAAAATAATAATAAGGTGTAAGTGAGGGTGGTGTACTAGTACCAAATGTACTAAGTTCTCCATACCCAAGTCTCTTACCTAAGAAATAACTTCTTAAACAATGAAAACCATTAGTAAATACTTTCACATTTAAAGTATCTATATCTTTCTTTGTATTTTCTTCTATGATACTTCTTGAAAATTTAAAATTTTCAAAAGTTGAAGTTGATTTATCTTCTAATACAATTCTCTCATTAGGTATTCCTGCATCAACTAAATATCTTCTCATAGCCTCTGCCTCTGAGATTAATTCATCATGGCCCTGTCCACCTGATACTATAATAAAATTATATCCATCTTCTTTAGATACATAATCTATTGCTCCATCAAGCCTTGTTTTAAGTGTTTTAGAAACTTTATCTCCATCTAGCCCTGCCCCTAAAACCATTACTACATCTGTTTTTTCATAATTTTTATCCATTGCAATTATAAGCATAGCTCCATTTACTACTACAAAAAAAGTTGTAGTAATTCCAAATAAAACTAAAATGCCTTTTCTCCATTTCAAATATATATCTCGATTTCTTCTTTCTTCATACCTTATATCTAAAAAATATAACCAAAAAAGTATTAATCCTGCTACTAAAAACACAGAATTTATAATTGATACTCCAAGTCCTATCACTAGAAAAAGATAATACACTAAAAATGCTATACTTACCACTAAAATTTTTGTAACCTTCATTTACTTCACCCTTACACATAATTTAATATATTTATATTATCATGCTAGGCTTTTCTCTTTTGTTGTTTTTTGTCGATTTCCTGAAAATTTCATTAAAATTTGCTATTTTCTTCATTTTTCGGGCATACTAAAAATACTTGTATCCCCTTTAAATCATTATAAAAAAAGGCTAATTTAGTTTTAAACTAAATTAGCCCTATTTATAAAGTAATTTAAATTACTTTTGTTCCATTATTATTTTCTTAGCCCCAAGCATTGATGATGCACTCATTGAGAATTCATCTAAACCATACTCTACTAATGTTGCGATAGCTACTTCATCTCCAGCCATCTCTCCACACATTCCAACCCACTTACCGTGTTTGTGTGCTCCATCAATTGTCATTTTTATTAATCTTAATACAGCTGGGTGCATTGGGTTATAAAGGTATGAAACCTTCTCACTCATTCTATCTGCTGCAAGTGTATATTGGATTAAGTCATTTGTTCCGATTGAGAAGAAATCTACTGATTTAGCAAGTTCATCAGCCATAACTGCTGCTGCTGGAATTTCTATCATAATACCCCATTGGATGCTATCTGATATTGTTATTCCTTCTGCTATTAATTCTGCTTTACATTCTTCTGCTACTTCTCTTGCTTGCTCAAACTCTTGAATTCCTGAAATCATAGGGAACATTACTGCAAGTTTACCGTATACTGAAGCTCTTAATAAAGCTCTTAATTGAACCTTGAATATTTCTTTTCTATCAAGACATAATCTGATAGCTCTATATCCTAAGAATGGGTTCATTTCTTCTGGTAATGGTAAGTAAGGAAGTGTTTTATCTCCTCCGATATCAAGTGTTCTTATAACAACTTGTCTACCTTCAGTTTTTTCTAAAACATACTTATATGATTCAAATTGCTCGTCTTCTGTTGGAGCACTTTCTCTATCCATGTATAAGAATTCAGTTCTAAATAATCCAACTCCATCTCCACCATTAGCCATAACTTGATCTACATCTTCTGGCTTACCAATGTTTCCACAAACTTCGATTCTCTTACCTGATCTAGTTATTGTTTTAACATCTATTAATTTCTTTAGTTCTTCTTGCTCTGCTGTAAAACTTTCTTTTTTAGCAATATACTCTGCAATAATATCCTCTGAAGGATTCACTATCATAATTCCTTCTAATCCATCAAGAATTACTACATCTCCATCATTAACTGAC
Organism: uncultured Clostridium sp.; assembly: GCF_947039605.1. Taxonomy (GTDB): domain Bacteria; phylum Bacillota; class Clostridia; order Clostridiales; family Clostridiaceae; genus Sarcina. Next base: position 70,267 of record NZ_CAMQZG010000014.1, on the reverse strand, counting down.
TCTGTTACATTTCCAAGACCAACAATAGCTGGTATTTCAAGTGTTCTAGCCATGATAGCTGAGTGTGAAGTTCTTCCTCCAATGTTTGTAAGGAATCCTACAACTTTACTTCTATCTAATTGAGCTGTATCTGATGGTGTTAAATCATGAGCTACTACTACTGTATTCTCTTTAGCATTTTCAAATGGGTTAACAGCAACACCAGCGATGTTAGCAATGATTCTATTTGAAACGTCTTTAAGGTCAGCTGCTCTTTCTCTCATATAAGCATTGTCCATTGATTCAAATATCATAACGAATGTATTTCTTGTATTCTCAACTGCTTTCATAGCATTTAATTGCTCTGTTTCAATAGCCATATCCATAGCTCCTGCGAATTCTGGATCATCTAATAATGTAATGTGAGCTTCAAAAACTTCTGCTTCTTCTTCCCCCATTGACTGTGCTGCTTTAGCTTTAATTGTTGTTAACTGCTCTTTAGAAGCCTCTAATGCACTAGCAAGTTTAGCTTTTTCAGCTACTATATCAGTAATTTTCTCATCTGTTATTATTATTTCCTCGTGCTTTTGTATTAAAACTGTTCCTATAGCGTATCCTTTTGATGCTGCAATACCTTTCATCATTTCATATCCTCCTTAAATTTAAACCATTTCTTTATTTTCATTTATTTAAAACTCTAAACTGTTTTTTTATAATTTAATTTTATTACATCTTTACCAAGTTTACCAAGAAAATCTTAGGCTTGATAGTAATTCATTTTCTCTATACTTTAATTATTAGCAATTTCCATGCCAACTTTGTGACAGTTACAAATTTATTTAAATTATTTACAATTTCTTCTCATTTGCAGTCACATATTTTCAAGTAACTGTATATTATATGTTTACTTTTTTATTTTATTATAATTTTTTACTTTTTTAAAATTACTTATATGTTTGAATATATAAATTTAAATGTCTTTTATTTATTTCTGATATTTTTTATCAAGAAAACTATGTAAAATTGATAAAAAATATCATATAATATATTTATTGATATTTTTTATCAATACTTTATTAATAAAGGAGTTTTATTATGTATAATCAAAGTCTAAAAATTAAAGTTCCATCAGGAATTCATACTCGTTTTGCTGCAATGATTGTAAATAAAGCAGCAGAAATTAAATCAAAGTATAAATTAAATATTTTTATAAAAAAAGAAGACTATACAGATTGGCTAGGTGTAAGTATGCTTGGAATTCTAGCTTTAAAATTAAGTAAAAATGATATTGTAAGTTTTGGATGTAAGGAAAGTGGCATGATTGGAAAACTTGCAATTGGTACACTACTTGATTACATAGAAACTAATATAAACTCTTCAATAGAGGTTACACCTGAAATTGATGGATTTATTGATGAATCAAATATTGCAAACGAACAAGTTCTTGATGAACTCCCTGTTGGCATTATAGCTATAGATATTCATAATAATATAACTAAAATAAACTCATATGCTTTAAATCTTCTTGAAAAAAGTATATATCAAACCCTTGGACAACCTATAAAAAAACTAATTCCAAATTCTGAACTTGCCGATACGCTACTAACTAAATCAAAAGAAATGGGAAAAATCCTCTACATAAATAATAAAACAACTATTGTTAACCGTTCCCCCATCTTTTCTCACGGAGAACTTATAGGTGCAATATCTGTTATTCAAGATATATCTGATATGGTAGGACTTAAGGAAATAAATGAAAAATTCACTAAGATACTAGAAAACTCTAGTGAACTAATTTGTTTTGTAGATGAGTCTGGAAAAATAAATTATGTTAATCCAACTTATACAAACACATTATTAAAAAATGGTGAGAAAATTATTGGTAAGGACATCTTCACACTTTCTCCTAAAGGACTTAGAGCTAAATGTTTTAAATCTAAAGAATCTATGAAAAATGTTTTACACTCTAAAAATGGAATTGATATTATAAGTAAAATTGATCCTATATTTATAGATGGAAAATTCAAAGGAATTATCTCTACTTCTAAACCTGTTAACGAACTTAAAGGACTTATAGATAAACTAGAACGTTCAGAGGAAGAACTTAATTTTTATAAAGAAGAATTTTTAAAAAGCGTAAATTCTTCTTCTAATAATATAATTGGTGCTACAACTAGTTTAAAGGATATAATGTATATCTGTGAAAAAGGTGCTAAAAGCACCTCTACAGTTTTAGTGAGAGGTGAGAGTGGTACTGGTAAAGAGCTTATAGCAAAGTTTATCCATAATGAAAGTAAAAGACAAAATATGCCTTTTGTTAGAGTAAACTGTGCTGCCATTCCAGAAAACCTATTAGAAAGTGAACTGTTTGGATATGAAAAAGGTTCATTTACAGGTGCTTCAAAAGCTAAACCTGGTAAATTTGAAATAGCTGATGGTGGTACAATCTTTCTTGATGAAATTGGTGATATGCCAATGTCTATGCAAGTTAAACTTTTAAGAGTTCTTCAAGAAATGGAAATTGAAAGAATTGGTGCTTTGCATCCTAAAAAAATAGATGTCAGAGTAATTGCTGCAACTAATAGAAACCTTGAAGAAATGATGCTAACTAATAAATTTAGAGAAGATTTATTCTATAGATTAAATGTGCTAACAGTAAGTCTACCTCCTCTTAGAGAAAGAAAAACTGATTTACCTATACTTATAAATCATTTTATAGATAAACTTAACAAAAAACTTTCTACTAATATAATAAGCATTGATTTTAAAGCTTTAAATGTATTAGAAAGCTACAACTTCCCTGGGAACATAAGAGAACTTGAAAACATAATTGAAAGGGCATTAAATCTTTGTAATGATAATATTATAAAAGTTGTTGATTTTCCTCCATATATAATTCCATCAGATTCAAAAGATTTAGATATTCTAGAACTTGATACAGATAATATTCTTCCCTTTGAAGAATACGAAAAGAAAATCATTGTTGCCGCAATGAAAAAATATAAAACTTTTAATAAAGCTGGTAAAGCTCTTGGGCTTACACACAGAACAATATCCTTAAAATGCCAAAAATATGATATTGCTAGAGTTAAATAAAAAAATTGTGGATAACATTTTGGAAAAGTTATCCACATATTTGTTATCCACGTATTCCTCTCCCTCATATAAATATCTTAATTTTAACTCTCTAGTTCCTTAATTATATGTATATCTTCTACTAAAACATCCAAAATCCTTTTTATCCCTTTAAAACAAATAAAAGCAGCAAACTATTTAAAAATTACTTAACGCCTTAGCATTAAGTAATTCTTGTTTATTTTAAAAACATATTTTATTTTCTATATTTTTAAAATCTTGAATTTCTAATTTTTTAAGATTCTCTATATCAGTTACTCCATACGTATCAATCCTTATACACTGTTCTTTTACAAGTTCTGTAAATATTTCTTTTATAAATTCACTATTTCTATTATTATATTTTTCATTTTCAAGAACTTCTGTAAAAAAAGTTTCAAGTTTATTAACTAATTCCTCAGAAAATATATAATCTTTTTCAATGCTAAGACTTAAAATATAATCCATCATTTCATCGACTGTATAATCAAAGAATATTATGCTTTTTCCAACACACTTTGCTAATTCTTTCTTGTTATGAATCATGGTTTCTATAAGTTCCTCATCCCCTGAGAATACTATAATAAAATGGCCATTACTATAATCAACTAAATCCAGCACATTTTCTGTTGAAACCTTATTTTTAATAACTTCATTTATGTCATCATAATTATTTTGATAAAGATTACTAAGATACAAAACTCCACCACCAAAATTATCCATAGATTTTTCTATATCTCCATCATGGCTATACTCAAGTGCTGTAAGTAAATCTCTTTGCACAAAATTATATTCTGGTATAAGACCTAAAATATAATATAACTTTCCAAGAATTCTTGCTACCTCCTCTTTCCCAACGCCTATATTTCCCTCAAAAGTAAATACATATGGAATATCCATAATTTTATATGAAACTCTTTGTCTTAATATCTGCATTTTAAGGAAGCTAACAAGTCTTGCAACTTCATCTTTAACCTCTTCTAATCCAACCATTGACTCTAACTCACAATACAATATGCTATCAATCTCACTCTCTATTGCAACCCCAAGCCCTAGTGCCTTACCTTTATAAAATGTTCCCTTATAAATTTTATCTCCATTACTATTTAAAAGTTCTCCATCACCATCTTGTAAATCATATTTCCAATTTCCTTTATAAATTACATTTCCAAAAGAATCATAACTTATCCCATTACCATGTCTTTTTCCACCTTCAAATAATCCCTCATACTCTAATTTTTCATTTATATCATAAAGCTTACCTATTCCGTCATATATTCCACCTTTTATAAATCCATCATACTTCAATAAGTTTTTATAATATACTCTAGAAATTCCAGTTCTATCACCTTCATTAAACTCACCTTTATATATATAGTCGCCAATTTCTATATATTTATAAACCTTATTATTTTCAATTCTAACCTCTACCGTTGCCTCATCTTCTTTTTCTTTTTCTTCTACTTCCTTATTCTTAATTTCACTCTCAGGCATTTGAATATTTTCCGCTTCTCGACTAGCTACAATATTTACATTTTCATTAGCTATAACCTCTATTTCTTCTGCATCTATTTCCTGAACTTGAGTATCTACATCAACTTCTAGTTCAACTTCAACATCTAATTCTATCTCTTCATTAATATTTATAATTTCATCTTCTTTTTCATCATAAACTTCTTCCTCAAACTCTTCTTTCATAACAAAGTTTACAGTTTTCTCATCAATTACTTCATCTGCTTCTGCCGATTCTTTTACATCTAAATCTTCTAAATCTTCTAAATCATCTACTGTACTTCTTGTCTCTTGTTTATCAATAATTTCAAACTCTATTGCCTCATTATCCTCACCAAAATATCCTTCTCTAAACTGATTATAAACAAAATCAGTTTTTTCTATATTGAATTCATCATTCGTTATTTCATTATTATTTTCATTTAAAAACTTAAACCTCGCCCCATCATCTTCATCTATTATAGAATTCCCCTCTTTATTAAAGATAGATATATCAATACCTATTTCCTCTAGTGATTCCTCTTTTGTATGTTCTACCTTAATTTCATTATGTGTTTCATTTTTTATAATTTTAGTCTCTATTATCTTTCCATTTTCAAAAAATCCTTGAAATGATTTCTCACCATTTTCTCCATAAAGAATCCCCTCACCAGATTTTTCATCCTTGCTCCACTGTCCATCATATTCTACTTTTCCACTAGGGTAATAACTTCTCCCGAGTCCATTTTTCATATCATTTAAAAATTCACCTTGATATATCAAACTCTCATCCTTAGTTAACAACATTCCATTTCCACTTTTTTCAGAATTTAACCATATCCCTCTATATTGAAGTTCCCCTGTTGAATAAAATAAACTCCCAAATCCATCTCTTCTATCAGCTTTCCACTCACCTTGATAACTAGCACCATCATCATAATAAATTATTCCAACACCACTTTTTTTACTTTCTTCAAAATGACCTTCATACTCACGCCTTCCATTTTCCGTAAAAAGAACTCCCTGTCCACAAGCGCTTCCAGCCACCCACTTCCCCTCATAAAATTTGACTCCATTTTCATAGAATAAAACCCCAATTCCATCGGGACTATCATTTTTCCACTCACCTAAATACTTGATAACACCTGATGAATAATATAAACTTCCTCTTCCCTCTCTTATCTGCCCCTCACATTCTCCCTCATAAATTTTATTAGACTCTTTATCATAAATTATTTTATAAACACCCATTTAATTACACTCCTTATTCTAAGTGTTGTGACTTATATAAAATCTCCCTACTTATTTATATTTATATATTTATGAAAATGTGCTAAATTCTATTATTTAAAACAAAAAAAGAGCTAAGTTATTGAAATTTCTTTCAAATAACTTAGCTCTACATCTTATTTATTAAAAGCTTCTTTCCATTTTTCTTCTTTAAATCCTACAAGAACTGTATTATCTAAAACAATTAATGGTCTTTTAACTAACATCCCATCAGTTCCTAAAATTTCTAAAAGCTCATCTTCTGATCCTGTTTTAACAACATCCTTAAGCCCCATTTCTCTATACTTAATTCCTGATGAATTAAAAAATTTATTTATTGTTAATCCACTTTTATCAAAGAAGGCCTTAAGCTCTTCTTTTGTTGGATTATTCTCTACAATATGTCTATCTTCAAAATCTATATTATTTTCTTCAAGCCATTTTTTAGCTTTCTTACAAGTACTACATTTTGGATACTCTAAAAATAAAGTTTTCATAAAAACACCTCTTCCTGTATTAATAATTATTATTATAGAATATATTATTTCCACATTCAAGATATTTAACCACTACTTAGGAATAGAAATATATGCTTTGAATAAATCACCTTCACATTCAACTCTGAATTTCCCCTCATGAAGCTCAACTATACTCTTTGTTATAGCAAGTCCAAGTCCAGAACCTTCAACATTTGAATTTCTTGATTTATCTCCTCTATAGAACCTTTCAACAATATCCTTAGCATCAAAATCCAACTCATACTCAGATATATTTTTAAATGATATTTCAACATCATCTCCCTTATCCTGAACATTAATATATACCCTTGTATTATCAAGACCGTACTTTAATGCATTAGTACCAAGATTTTGGAATACTCTTGCCATTCTCATTCCATCAAGATGAACATCTAGCTCCTCTATACCCTTAATTTTAAATTCCATATTTTTATGCTCATTAAAATCTTCAAGTTCTGCTATACTTTGATGTAAAAGTTGTACTATATCTATATCATATTTTTCTAAATTTATCTTACCTGAATTCATCTTTGAAACTTCAAATAAATCCTCAATAAGTTCTTTAAGTCTTATTGATTTTCGTTCAAGAATATCAACATACTCTTCTCTCTCACTCTTTGTAATATCATCTCTTTGAATAATATTCACATAGTTTATTATAGAAGTAAGTGGAGTTTTTAAATCATGTGACACATTTGATATAAGCTCAGTTTTCATCTTTTCAGAAGTAAGTCCTTCTTCAATTGCCGTTTTATATCCTATTCTTATATCATTTATCCCCTTACTGAGCTTTCTAATTTGTGGGTCATCATCATATCTTACCTCAATATCAAAATTACCTCTCTCTATTGATTTAAGATTTTCTGTTACAAATTCTATAGCTTCATATCTATATAATATTTTAACTAAGAAATGAACTACTAATATTATTGGTGCAGTAATAATTATTATTTTTTTCAACTCACCTGAGTATTCAAACATTTTATCAAGTGCAATCCCTTCTACTGCTGATATACTCGCTATAGCAAGAACTACAAAAGAAACAATTATCCAAACAGCTTTATCATTAAATACTTCATTAAACATAATATTTCTTTTAAGTAGAGTTTCAAATGCATTTCTAAGCTTATACATATAACCCCATCTAAGGCTATCTCTATATAACTTCATACCTAAATCTCTAATCATCAAAAATTTCTTTAATAAAATCAAAGCTACTATTCCAAGTGCTATTGCACTTATAGTGAAAATTATCTTTATAGATGTTATCTCACTTTCAAATACTTCTTTTGTTGAAAAATAAATTTCTTCAAATCCATTACTTCCACGCACTTTAAATTGCCTAGCTAAAACTTTTTGTTCTGATTCTAATGCATCAATTATCTCTTTAGAACTATGGAATGTATCATAGGGCATATCATAAAACCAACTTCTATTTGAGTATGCAGTTTTAGTTTTAGTGTCAAAAACTACAACACCAATTTCCTGTACTCCCTGAATATCCTCCATAGCAACTTTAGTTTCATCATATATCTTTTCATCTCTTAACTTTTCTAAGTAAGGTATTTTTTTATATACTTGTCCTGAAATTTCATTTGCCTGCGCTTGAAGTCTTTCTTCCATATATTTATCTTCATTACTTATAGCGTAACTATAAGGAACATAATGATTATGAATCTCTTGCCCTAATGTTAATACACTAAGCATTGTAGGTATACTTAGCATAAAGATCAACATTATAAAATTCTCAGTTGACCTAAGTGGCAAGTTATAATTTTTAAACCACCCAGTTACAATGGAAATTAAGCCCTTACTCTCTGTCCATTTTGTACCCAATTCCCCACACCACCTTTATATATTCTGGGTTCTTGGAATTCACCTCTATTTTTTCTCTCATTCTTCTAATATGAACAGTTACTGTATTTTCACTTTTATAAAATACCTCTTTCCAAACTTTCTCATATATTTCTTTTATAGAGAAAATCCTCCCTGTATTTGAAGCAAGTAAAACTAATATCTTATATTCCGTTGCAGTAAGCCTAATTTCTTCATCTCTTAGTACAACACTTTTATTAACTGTATCAATTATTAAATCTTTAATTTTAATTTTTTGTGAAGAAGTGTCCACATCAAGTGGTTTATCATATCTTCTAAGTTGAGATTTCACTCTTGCAACAAGTTCTAAATGATTGAATGGTTTTATCACATAATCATCTGCACCAATATTTAAACCAAGAATTTTATCTCTGTCCTCTGACTTTGCTGATACCATAATTATAGGTATATTTTTCTCTTCTCTAATTTTCATACAAGCATTTATTCCATCCATTCTTGGCATCATAACATCTAATATAACTAAATGAACCGGCTCTGTTTCTAGCTTTTCAATAGCTTCAACACCATCTTTTGCCTTTATAACTTTAAATCCCTCACTTCTTAAATATATATCTATAGCATCCCTGATTTCTTTTTCATCATCTGCTACAAGTATTGTGTATTGTTCCATATTTCTCCCCCTCATCACTAAAACATCCTTTATCTAAATTATTTTATCTACGCTCTTATTCAAAATATTAACATATTTAAATTAACTATTTATTAAATTTAAATTAATTCCTATAGGAAATCATATTAATTTTAAGTATTCGTGAGTTTTAAGGTGATAAAACCCTAATTTATCCTATTATGTGGAAATCTATTGATTTATGAGAATAGCTTATTGTATAAAATTCGATATAATGTTAATGATTATATACATAGGAGATTTTTTATTATGATTAATCTGAGTAAAAGCAAAACTACTACAATTGACATTATTGTCATAATACTAGGATGTTGCATTGCATCTCTTGGAGTAAACTTATTCTTAATTGATGCTAAACTTCTTAGTGGGGGCGCTACTGGTATAGGTCTTATATTTCAATATTTATTTGGAATAAATGCCGGTATCATAGTTCTTTTAATTAACATACCTTTATTTATTTTAAGTTACTTTAAACTTGATAAACGATTCACTCTTTATTCTATTATAGGAACATTTTCTTTATCAGGGTCACTTATGCTAACATCTGACATACATATTAACCTTAATATTAGCGATCCTTTAGTACTTTGTATTTACGGGGGTGTTCTTTGTGGTATAGGATATGGATTAGTATTCTCACGAAGTGCATCAACTGGTGGAACTGACATAATAACTATGTCTATAAAGAAAAAGTATTCAAATCTTAATATAGGTAAAGTCGGTCTTTTTTTAAACCTAATTATTGTATCTGTAGCATCATATTTCTTTGGTTTATCAATAGGTCTATATACTCTTATTAGTATGTTTACTCAAGGAATAGTCATAGATAAAGTCATTAATGGTGTTAACGCTAAAAAATTACTACTTATACTTACAGAAAAAGAAGAAGAAGTTATAGACCACATAATAATTCAAATGAACAGAGGTGTTACTTCTCTTGAAGCAAATGGCGAATATACAAAAAAGCATGGTAAAATGCTTTATTGTCTTGTTACAACTAGACAAATGATTGAACTTAAAAGTACAATCCTTAAAATTGACCCAAGAGCATTTATTACAATAATAGATGTTAACGAAGTTAAAGGTCGAGGATTTGAAAGTATGATATAACCAAAAGGGTGCCCATTTTATTATAAAAATGGACATCCTTTTTTATATTCATATACTTTCTAAGTACATTTTTCTTCCTAATTTATATAAGTCATTTCCCTCACTATCAATCGCAACTATAACCGGAAAATCTTTCACTTCTAATTTCCTTATAGCTTCTGCCCCTAAATCTTCATATGCTATTATTTCTGATTTTATAATACACTTACTTATTAAAGCACCAGCACCACCAATAGCACCAAAATATACTGCATTATTTTTAATCATGCTATCAATAACCTTTCCCCCCCTTATTCCTTTACCTATCATTCCTTTTTGACCAAGTTCTAAAAGAGTTGGTGCATAACTATCCATCCTATAACTTGTTGTTGGTCCTGCTGACCCGATAGCCTCTCCTTCTTTCTCAGGGGTTGGTCCCACATAGTATACAGTTTGTCCCTTTATATCAAAAGGAAGCTTCTTGCCTTGTTCTAATGCTTCTACAAGCCTTTTATGTGCTGCATCTCTAGCTGTATATATAATTCCAGTTAAAAGCACACTATCTCCTACTTTTAACTCTTTAACCTTTTCATCATTTAAAGGTAACTCTATAACTCTCATTTATTTCACCCTCCTATATAATAACCTCTTTATGTCTAGTTGAATGGCAATTTATATTTACAGCAACAGGAAGCCCTGCTATATGAGTTGGAAAAGTTTCTACATTAACTGCTATAGCCGTAGTCTTGCCACCAAATCCTTGTGGTCCTATACCAAGACTATTAATCTTCTCTAACATCTCAACTTCAAGGTCTGCATAAAACTCATCATTATTTCTAATATCTATATCTCTAATCAAAGCCTGTTTTGCAAGTTTTGCAACTCTATCAAAGTTTCCACCTATCCCAACCCCAACCACTATTGGAGGGCATGGATTTCCACTAGCAAGTTCTATAGTTTCTAAAATAAACTCTTTTACTCCTCTAATTCCATCAGAAGGCTTAAGCATTTTAAGTCTGCTCATATTCTCAGAACCAAACCCCTTAGCTGCAAAAACTACCTTTACCCTATCACCATCAACTATTTTATAATCTATAATTGCAGGTGAATTATCCTTTGTGTTGATTCTTCTAATAGGGTCCTTAACCACAGATTTTCTAAGAAACCCCTCTTCATAAGCCTCCACTATCCCACTATTAATTGCACTCTCTAAATTACCACCTACAAGCCTTACATCTTGACCTATTTCTATAAAAATACAAGCCATCCCTGTATCTTGACATAATGGTTTCATTTCAGTTTCTGCAATTATATAATTTTCTTCTATCTTAACTAAAATATCTTTAGCTAAAGCAAAACTTTCTTTTTCTCTTGCATCTTTTAAAGCATACTTTATATCATTTGGAAGATAATAAGCCGCTTCTATCGCAAGTCTTTTAACCTCGTCTTTAACTCTCCCAACATTTATTTCTCTCATAATCTGCCCCCTAAAATTTATCTCATTTTTCTAATTTCTATCTCTAATTATATATTACTTTCCATATAATGTTAATAATAAAAAGGCAGAACCATCTAGATTCTACCTTTGATTTCTTAATATGTATTTATACCTTCTTTTGGTGGATATACAATCCCTTCTACATTCCCATATATATCTTCAAACAAACAAATATTTCTATTATATCTAATATTCCTTTTATCATTAGTCTTCACCGTTAGAACCCTCTTTTTTAATTTTTCACACCCAAAGTTTAACATACTTTAATTTCGCAATCAATTTCCAACAATTTAATTTCACACTTTTGCGAACTACAGTTATTATTACAACAATATTTATTAATATATAGGCTTTTTTTTAATTAAAATCATATAAATTTCTTATTCTCTTAACGCAAAATCATTTTGGATAAATATAGTAATTAAACATATGTGCTATAATTGCTTAAAGCTTAAAAAAGCAATTTATATGGAGGTGAAACAAATGAAAAATTTATTTAAATGTAGTGTTTGTGGATTTATCTCTGAAGGTGAAAATTCTCCAGAAAAATGTCCAAAATGTGGTTTTGGGGCTGATAAATTCGAGAAATTAAGCGAAGAAGTAGTTGCTAAAATTTATCGTGCAGATAAAACAAACTCACTTCATGCAGAAATGATTAACCTAGCTGACCAAATGATAAAAGTTAGTACAGCTGGTATAGAAGATAACTTAGACCCTGGTTGTCTTGCATTATTCCAAAAAGCTCTTAATGAAGCATGGGTAATCAAGCAAAGATCAAAAGCAGAAGTTGAAAAACATATGTTAGGATCTAAATGGTAAGATGATTTTTTTTGTTCAACAAAAGATTTAATATCCCTATATTTTAAAACTTCTGTTGAATATATAAAATATAAATTAAAAAGAACACGCTTTTCTTAATTGAATGAGCGTGTTTTTTTATTCTCTATTTTCAATTATACTTCTATCAAATTATTAAATCAAAACCTTCTAGTATAAATAATTCAAACTCTAAATATACTAATTATGTAATACTATACGAAAGGAGTCTAAATGAAAAAATTTAATTTTAGCATTTTTAGTTTTATAAAATATCTAATATTTTTTATCCTAGCAATATTATCTATATATCTAATGTTGATAACTAAAGGTCTAATAGAAAAACCTTATCCACCTAAAAATAGCATTGAGGTTTCTCCTTTATCAGGAAAATCTATAACAACTGCTACTCATATGGATATAATTTATAACGTAAAATATAATGATTCTAATATTTTTGAACTTTATAGAATTTACGATAATGAAATTGTCTTTGAAATATATGATAAAAAAACTGATTTATTAAAATATACAGCATCTAGTATTCAGGATATAGGCAGTCACCCTACAATAAATTATCTTGGAAGTGATGATATAGTTGATTTCCCTAACCTTTCATTCATAAACTATAGCTCTGATAATCACTATAATTTTGAAAGTTCAACATCTGATGTTTTTCTAGAATATAGTGAAGAAACTGCAACAAGCTTTATCTACACAGCAGGACAATATAAATATATAAATTCTATTTCACAACAAGCTGAACATGTTGATACAGGACATGGATTAACATTCTCAAATATCCTTATACAATTTATAGATGAAAAAGATAAAACTTTTGGTGAAGGGATTTTATTTACTAATGGTTCTTCAAAAGAAGTTGTTTGGAAAAACTCCTTATTTATGTGTAAAGACACTCACGGTCCTTTAACTTTAAATAAAGGCAATACTATTTGGATACCACTTAAATTGTCCGATAAAGATAAACTTATATATAACTAAAAAAACTCACAATATGACCTGCATATTGTGAGTTTTTTTACCCTTGTATTCTTACCTTATAATTGTAATATTCATCAATTGATTCCTTTAACATGAAGGCAAACTTTTCTTGATACTCTTTACTCTCAAGCAATTCACATTCCTGTGGATTTGATAAAAAACCACACTCTACAATTACAGCCGCACAATTTGGACTACTTCTTAAAACTCTAAACTGAGTTTTAGCATCCTTTGGCTCTCTCTTTGTATTTTGACTTAATTTTTCTTTTGCAAAGTTTTGTATTATACTAGCAAACTGCTTACTATCAGAACTCTCTGGAGAATACCAAACTTGTGTCCCACTATACTTCGCTTCTGGGAACATATTTTGATGTATACTAATAAAAACTTCTGCCCCTGTACTTTTCTTTAATTTAACCCTCTTTGCAAGATCTTCTCTCTTCTTCTCCTTTATACTCTTGCCCTCAGTATAAAGTCCCGCATCAGAATCTCTAGTCATATAAACCTTATATCCTGAACCCTCTAATAATTCTTTTAATTTAAGACTTATGTCTAAATTTATTCCCTTCTCAATAGTTCCATTCTTAGACACTGCACCACCATCAACTCCACCATGCCCTGGGTCTATTAATATAATTTTTTCTGTACTTGCAAAAGCAATACTACTAATAAAACATAAACTTATAATAATTCCTGATAAAAATGTCAGTAATCTTTTCATTTCTTTTCCTCCTAAGTAAATTTAAATTTCTATATTAGTATTACCTCTTCATCTACACATTATTTAACAAAAAAACAGGAGCAGCTTTTGCTACCCCTGTAAATTACTATTTAGTATTTTGAATTACACTATCAGCTATATTAGTAGCATGATCTCCAATTCTCTCAAAGTTACTTAAAAGATCCATGAATATAGCTCCTTCATATGCACTACACTTACCCTCGTTAAGTCTTGCAATATGATTATTTCTATACTCTTTTTGTTGGGCATCAATTCTATTTTCTATACTATATACAGACTCTGCTTTTTGAATATTTCTCTCTTCATAAGCTATTATTGAAGCATCAAGTGCTGCAATTGTATCTCCATATATTATATCAAGTTCTTTTAATGCTTCTGGTGAATAATTTAAGTTCTTTATGCTTCTTTGTAATGCTAAATCTGCTACATTCTCTGCATGGTCACCAATTCTCTCAATATCTGTAACTATGTGGAATGTTGCTGCTACTATATTTCTCTCTTTATTTGATAAATCACGCTTAGATAATTTAACTAAATATCTTGTTATAGCCTCTTCTAATACATTAATTATCTCTTCATTCTCATAAACCTTTTTAACAAGCTTTTCATCTTTAGTATCAAAAGCTTTCTTACTAAGCTCTAAATTCTTTTTAGCCTTATTAGCCATTCTGATAGTCTCCTTAATAACTTGTCCTGCCGCAATTACAGGTGTCTCAAGAATCTTATCATCTATAAACTTAGGTCCTACTTTTTCTATATCATCCTCACCCTTAATCATCTTATTAACAAATGTAATAATTAGACCCATAAATGGGAAGATAATTACAGTTGCTGCAATATTAAAGACTGTATGTGCATTGGCGACCTGTCTTGCAACTTCACCTGGGCTTAAATATTGAACTAAATCTCCAAGCATACCAATGAATGGTATAAATATAAGCGTCCCAATTACATTGAATAATAAATGAATTATAGCTGCCTTCTTAGCTGTAATAGTTGTACCTATGCAAGCAAGTAATGCAGTTACACATGTTCCTATATTACACCCAAATAAAATTGGAAGTGCTGCTTCTATATTGATAGCACCTGCTGTAGCAAGTGATATTAAAATTCCTGTTGTAGCTGATGAACTTTGAAGAACTGCTGTCATTCCAAGCCCAACTATTATTCCTATTAAAGTATTATCTCCAATTGAAAGTACTAATTGCTTAAATACTGGTGAACTAGCAAGTGGTTTCATTGCTGAACTCATTGCCGCCATCCCCATAAATAAAAGTCCAAATCCTAAAATAATATTTCCAAGTTCTTTTCTTTTTTTAGCCTTAGCAGCTATTACTATTATAGCTCCTACCGCTATAAATAGTGGTGCATAATCTGTAAGCTTAAATGCTACAAGTTGAGCTGTAATAGTTGTACCTATATTTGCTCCCATGATAACTCCAGCTGCCTGGATTAAGTTCATAAGACCTGCGTTAACAAAGCCAACAACCATTACCGTTGTTGCTGATGAACTTTGAACAATTGCAGTAACTGCAGCTCCTACAAGAACACCTATAAATCTATTCTTTGTTATTTTTTCTAAGATTCCTTTCAGCTTGTCCCCTGCTGAATTTTCTAGGCCCTCTCCCATGATTTTCATACCATATAAGAAAAGTCCTAAACCTCCTAATAACTCAATTGCAGTAAAAAATGCATCCTTCAAGATTATATCTCCCCTTCACTAATTAATTTTATCTCTATAAATTTTAATATTATTTCCTTCTTATAATTAAAAGTTTACCCTATATATACCCCCTTGTTAAGTGGTTTGAAGCTAACTTAACCTAAACTTAATACAGGACCCATTTATTCCCTTTTAATTTTAAAAACTCTTTATTTTTTTTAATTTTTAATGAAAATCGCCCTATATTTGACTATTTTAACATGCAAAAAGCAGGGTTTTTCAATCAAACCCTGCTTTTCTATTTATACTTTCTTAACATTTCTTAACATTACCAGTTAGAACCCTCTATTTTAATTAACATATTCATGAAAATCCTATTCTCAAAGTTTATTTTTCAAATTTATTCTTAATAAATTACTCCATATTCCATTCTTTATAAAAAACTTGAAGAAAACTTTCCATATATTCATGTCTTTCTTTTGCTAATTCTACACCTGTTTTTGTATTCATTAAATCTTTTAACTTAAGCAACTTCTCATAAAAATGATTAACTGTTGTATTTTTCTTCTTAACTTCATCTAAATTTTTAAACTCTTGTGGTTTTATATTAGGGTCATACATTAAATTCCCTTTATATCCCCCATAAGTAAATGTTCTAGCAATTCCAATAGCACCTATAGCATCTAATCTATCAGCATCTTGTACAATCATTCCCTCAATAGTATTTTGAGTTGAATCTACAACGCCGCCCTTAAATGACATAGTTTTAATTATAGTAGTTATTTTTTTGATATCCAAAATATCTACGCTTTGCTCTTTTAAAAATTTCTCTACTGTAGTTGTACTTGTTTTATTATCATCAGAGAATTTCCAATCGTCTACATCATGTAAAAGTGCAGTAAGCTTTACTATATATTCATCTGCCTCTTCCTTTTTTGCTATGTAACATGCATTGTTATAAACCCTTTCTATATGAAACCAATCATGTCCTGACCCTTCATCACAAAACTTATCTCGTACAAACTCAATAGTATTTTCTATTACTAAATCTTTATTCACTAAATATCCCTCCTATAATTTATATATATCTTTATTATAATTTAAATGCTCTTTAAATCAAAGACTAAACTCAAAATATAAAATTGCATAAAAAAAAGAGAGGTATATACCTCTCTCCATAAGAAGAAGATTATCTTTTTGAGAATTGTGATGATCTTCTAGCTTTTTTCTTACCGTATTTCTTTCTCTCAACCATTCTTGAGTCTCTTGTTAAGAATCCAGCTTTCTTTAATTCAGCTCTTAATGTTTCGTCTGCTTTTAATAAAGCTCTTGAAACACCGTGTCTGATAGCTCCAGCTTGACCTGTTGTTCCTCCACCGTGAACATTAACTAAAACGTCATATTTGTCTTTAGTTTCTGTTAAAACTAATGGTTGGTTAACGATCATTCTTAAAGTTTCTAATCCAAAGTATGTTTGGATATCTCTTTTATTTATTATTACATTACCTTCTCCAGGTACTAATCTTACTCTTGCAACTGATGATTTTCTTCTACCAGTTCCCATGTATTGAACCTTTGCCATTTGAATTCCCTCCTTATTTTTAAATTAGTACTTTAATTCAAGTACTTCTGGTTTTTGTGCTGCGAATCCGTGCTCTGAACCTTTAACAACGTTAAGTTTTCTGAACATTTTTCTTCCAAGAACACCTGTAGGTAACATTCTTCTTACAGCTTCTTCGAAAGCAAATTCAGGTTTTTTCTCTAAAACAACTCTATAAGGTGTCTCTTTTAATCCACCTGGATATAAGCTGTGTTTTCTCATCATTTTTTGGTCTAATTTCTTACCTGTTAAAACTACCTTCTCTGAGTTTATAACAATAACGAAATCTCCACAGTCACAGTTAGGTGTGAATGTAGGTTTATGTTTTCCTCTTAATATTGAAGCAACTTGGCTAGCAACTCTTCCTAGTGGCTTTCCAGCAGCATCAACTACGTACCATGATCTTTCAACAGTTTGTGCGTTAGCAATGTATGATTTCATGATTTTTCCCTCCTTAGAATTCTCAAATATTTTTCATTTAATTTATTAGTTCTATGTATGTCAAGACCTTTGTCTTATACACAATCTTCTCTTACAAACAAATACCATTATAATACACGCATACGGGTGTGTCAACTTTTTTCTTTAATTTCCAAAAAAAACTTCCTCTA
The DNA here is from genome assembly GCF_947039605.1 of uncultured Clostridium sp. Lineage (GTDB taxonomy): Bacteria > Bacillota > Clostridia > Clostridiales > Clostridiaceae > Sarcina. The sequence goes on along the minus strand of NZ_CAMQZG010000014.1, from coordinate 52,351 downwards.
AGCATAAGCCCCTAGCTGGTGCACATTTCCCCGCTCTTGTTCTATCCTTTGAAAGTATTATTTCTAGTATTTCTTCTGATTTTATCTTCCTAGCTCCAACTCTTAATAAAGTTCCTGCAATTATCCTCACCATATTATATAAAAATCCATCAGCTGATATATAAATTTTAATTAAATCTCTTTCTGTCTCTATATGTAAATCCGTAATAGTTCTAACTGATGTTTGAACTGAACTCCCTTGACTTTTAAAAGCTTCAAAGTCATGCCTACCTATAAAAGGAACACAAGCCTCTTTCATAGCATTTATATCTAAAGGCCCCATATAACTATAAACATAATTTCTTCCTATCACAGGCGCTTCTCGTCTATTCAAAATAGTATAACAGTAGGTCTTACCTGTTGACATATACCTTGAATGAAAACCATTTTCCATCTCTTCTGACTCTAAAACTACTATATCACTTGGCAATTTTGTATTTATAGCCTCTTTAAATCTTTCTGCTGGTATACTTGATGCTGTATGAAAATTACCTATATACGCCTTTGCATGTACACCAGAATCAGTTCTACTACTCCCAAAAACCTCAATATTTTTCTCTCCAGTTAACTTCTCTATAGCCTTTTCTAAAGTTTGCTGAATAGTTCTTCCTTCTTTTTGTGCTTGCCACCCAAAGAAATCAGTACCATCATACTCTAATTTAAGTTTTATATTTCTCATTTTTATCTCCCTATCTCTTAAATTATCTATTTCAAAATTTATAATTTACTAACTCTTAAAATTATAATAAATTTATCAAACTTAAACAAATAAAAAAAGCTTTGATAACTTATAATTTAAGTTATCAAAGCTTTAACTTTATATAATTCCTACTCTAAGTAAAACAGTACAACCTATTAAAACAACTATTCCTGCATAAGCAACTCCGTCTCTTGCAGTATATTTTAACTTCTTCATTCTTGTTCTACCCTCTCCACCTCTATAGCATCTTGCTTCCATTGCCATAGCAAGTTCATCAGCTCTTCTAAATGAGCTAATAAATAACGGTACTAAAAGTGGTATTAAACTCTTTGCTTTTTGCATTATATTTCCTGATTCAAAATCAGCACCTCTAGCCTTTTGAGCTTTCATAATCTTATCTGTTTCATCAATAAGTGTAGGTATAAATCTTAACGCAATTGTCATCATCATAGCAAGTTCATGTGCTGGGAACTTAATCTTCTTAAGTGGATTAAGTAAATTTTCAATCCCATCCGTAAGCTCTATAGGTGATGTTGTAAGAGTTAAAATTGATGTCCCCATAATAAGAAGTATTAACCTTAAAACCATCTTAACAGCCATTATAATACCATCTTGATATATCTCAAAGAACTTCCACTTCCAGATTAAAGTTTCTGGTGTTCCCTTAATCATAAAAATATTAAATATCGAAGTTATAATTATCAATATAAATATAGGCTTTAATCCCTTATAGATAAAACCAAACGGAACTCTTGATATAACTATTGCAAGTATCAAGAATAAAATTGAAAATCCATACCCATATAATTTACCTACTAAAAATAAGTTTATTACATAAAGGATTGTAAGTATAATCTTTGTTCTAGGGTCTAACTTATGCACAAAAGAATCTCCAGGTATATATTGACCTATTGTAATATCCTTAAGCATCTAATCCCCCCTTATTCTTTAATAACTTTAAAAGTTCTTTTTTAGCCTCTTCAATAGTAAATATATCATCTGATATATCAAAACCTTTTTTTCTAAGCTCTCTAATAAGATATGTTACCTGCGGTACTCCTAAACCAATTTTTTCCAGAATATCTATTTCTTTAAAAACTTCACTAACAGTTCCATCAAGCTCAACCCCACCATTATTCATAACAATAACTCTAGTTGCTATTTTTGCTACATCTTCCATACTATGACTAACTAAAATTATCGTCATCTTATACTCTTGATGTAATATTTTTATCTGAGCTAGAATATCATCTCTTCCCTTAGGATCTAAACCTGCTGTAGGTTCATCTAAGATAAGAATTTGTGGTTGCATAGCAACTACACCTGCTATCGCAACTCTTCTCTTTTGTCCTCCTGATAAGTCAAAAGGTGATAAATCCTTATACTCCTCATAATCAAGACCAACCATTTCCATAGACTTCTTAACTCTCTTAGTTATAGTTTCATTATCTAATCCCATATTTCTTGGACCAAACTCAATATCTTTTTCTATAGTTTCCTCAAAAAGCTGATATTCAGGATACTGAAATACAAGCCCTACTTTCTTTCTTATATCAGTAAGTTTAGTCTTTTTAGCACCTAAATCTATACCATCAATTACTATCTTTCCCTCTGTTGCTTTTAAAAGACCATTTAAATGTTGAATAAGAGTCGACTTTCCAGATCCAGTATGACCTATAAGTGCAACAAACTCTTCATCCTTTATCTCTAGATTAATATTATTTAAAGCCATCTTTTCAAAAGGGCTCTTAGGCATATAAACATGTTTTAAATTTTCTATCTTAATTGACATAACTCATTCACCATCTCATCTATATTTAATATCTCAGTAGAAATATCGATACCTTCCTTTTTAAGTTCATAAGCAAGCTCTGTAACTTGTGGTACATCAAGCCCTATTTCCTTAATTTGTACAACATTAGAAAATACTTCTCGTGGATTCCCCTCAAGTTTTATTTCTCCCTTATCCATAACGATAACTCTATCAGCTTTCGCTGCTTCATCCATATAATGTGTAATAAGAATTATAGTAATCCCTAAATTTTTATTAATATCTTTTATAGTTTCAAGAACTTCCTTTCTTCCTAATGGATCTAACATAGCAGTAGGTTCATCTAAAATAATACACTGTGGCATCATTGCAAGTATCCCAGCAATTGCTATTCTTTGTTTTTGTCCCCCTGACAAAAGATGTGGTGCATGTTTTCTATAATCATACATTCCAACTTTCTTTAAACACTCATCAACTCTTCTTCTAATTTCCGCAGGCTCAACCCCTAAATTCTCTGGTCCAAAAGCAACATCTTCTTCTACTATAGTTGCAACTAACTGATTATCTGGATTTTGAAAAACCATACCAGCCTTACTTCTAATATCCCATAAAAGACTATCCTCAATAGTATCCATACCATCAATAAACATCTTACCTTCGCTTGGTAAAAGCAATGCATTCATATGCTTTGCAATAGTTGATTTTCCAGACCCATTATGTCCTAATACAACAAGGAACTCTCCTTTTACCACTTCCATAGAAACAGAATTCAAAGCTATTTTAGTTGGTTTCTCTTCATCGCCTTCATATTTAAAAGTTATTTTTTCAGCCTTAACCATAACATCTGACATAACTACACCTCCCTATAATATAATTGGAATTATATTATTAATATTCTCTCATTTCTAAATTTTTTTAATTCTAAAAATATCCAAACTAATTACTATTATATTTGAAACTCCAAGATTGAACAACTTAACAAAGTGTATTTTTTATTAAAAATTTTTAAAAAAATATCTACTTATAAAATAAAACTATAATTAGTATTATTTTATAAATAGACATAACTTACTTATTATTAAGTTTTAAATTACATAATTTTAATCACGTTCCGTATAATTATAATCTCATCAGATACAAATCCTACACTATAATTATATAATTTTGCGATTATATAGCTATTTTTAATGAAATTTTATTTGTATAGCATCTCATTTTTATAAAAATGGGGATTAAGCTCACGCTTAATCCCCACAAGCAAATTATACTAATTCAAGTATAACTGTTTCTGCTCCGTCACCTCTTCTAGGCCCGATTTTATACATTCTTGTATATCCACCGTTTCTTTCTGTGTACTTTGGAGCTATGTTATCAAATAAATCTTTAACAACACTTTCTTCTGTTACGAAAGCTAAAACTTGTCTTCTAGCGTGAAGATCTCCTCTTTTTCCAAGAGTTATCATCTTTTCTGCTATACTTCTAGTTTCTTTTGCTCTAGTTACAGTTGTTTCAATCTTTCCGTGCTTTAAAAAACTTGTTACTAAGTTTCTTAACATTGCTCTTCTTTGGTCAGTAGGACGACCTAACTTACGAGTTCCCATTGCTATACCTCCTAACTCTTATTCTTCATTAACTTTTAAATTTAAACCTAGCTCGATAAGCTTTTTCTCAACTTCTTCAAGTGATTTCTTACCAAGGTTTCTAACTTTCATCATATCATCCATGCTCTTAGCTGCAAGCTCTTGAACTGTATTGATACCGGCTCTTTTTAAACAGTTATATGATCTAACTGATAAATCAAGCTCTTCGATAGTCATTTCTAAGGCTTTTTCTTTTTTATCTTCTTCTTTTTCTATCATGATTTCAACGTCATTTGTGTTATCAGTTAAAGTCATAAATAGTTTAAAGTGCTCGATAAGAATCTTTGCTGATAAAGATATTGCTTCTTCTATTTTAATTGTTCCATTAGTCCATACTTCAAGTGTAAGTCTATCATAATCTGTGATTTGACCAACTCTAGTATTTTCTATTGAAAAATTAACTCTCTTTACAGGAGTATATATAGAATCTATAGCTATTGCTGATAATGGAAGTTCTTCAGTTTTGTTCTTGTTTTGAGTAACATAACCTCTACCTCTATTAACAGTTATCTCCATATACAATTTACCATCTTCATCTAAAGTAGCAATTTTTAAATCCTTATTGATAACTTCTACATCACCATCTGTTGTTATATCAGCTCCTGTAACCACACCTGGTCCTTTTGCATCTATATAGATAGTTTTTGGTCCTTCACCTTCCATAGTTAGTGCAAGTAATTTAAGGTTTAATATTATTTCAGTAACATCTTCCTTAACTCCACTAATTGTTGAAAATTCATGAAGAACTGAGTCTATTTTAACAGAAGTTGGAGCAACACCTGGTAAAGAAGAAAGTAATATTCTTCTTAATGCATTCCCAAGAGTAGTTCCATATCCTCTTTCAAGTGGCTCAATGGCAAATTTACCATATGTACCATCTTCATTTGACTCTATACATTGAATAACTGGCTTTTCGATTTCTAACATTCGCAAACCCTCCTTAATATTAAAATGGCAACCTTATTCTGAGGGCAACTGATCCATCTTAAAAAGTCATTCCTTTAAGATTAATTACTATTTGCATGTATAATTCAATCATTATACCTTCATTGTATAGTACCTATCTTTTCTAAAGAAATTTCACACATACCCTTAAGTTAGGGCATACATTATATAACCATTTCTATAAATTAAGAAATTAAATTATACTCTTCTTCTTTTTGGTGGTCTACAACCGTTGTGAGGAATTGGAGTTACATCTTTAATTAAAGTAACTTCTAATCCAGCTGCTTGTAAGCTTCTTATAGCTGCTTCTCTACCAGCACCTGGTCCTTTTACATAAACTTCAACGCTCTTTAAACCGTGCTCTTTAGCGGCTTCTGCTGCTTGTTCTGCTGCCATTTGAGCTGCGAAAGGAGTACTTTTTCTTGAACCTTTAAATCCAAGTCCACCAGCACTTGCCCATGCTAATGTATTTCCTCTTTCGTCAGTTAAAGTAACTATTGAGTTGTTGAATGTTGATTGTATGTGCGCTGCACCATGTTCAACGTTTTTTCTATCTCTTTTTCTTCTAGTTTTTTTAACTTTTTGAGCCATTACGTCTTACCTCCTTAATTATTTTTTCTTATTAGCCATAGTCTTTTTAGGACCTTTTCTTGTTCTAGCGTTAGTTTTAGTTTTTTGTCCTCTTACTGGAAGACCTCTTCTATGTCTAACACCTCTGTATGATCCTATCTCTATTAGTCTTTTAATGTTTAATTTAACTTCTCTTCTAAGGTCACCCTCAACTGTAAAGTTATTGTTTACGTATGTTCTTATCTCGTTAACTTGCTCTTCTGAAAGATCCTTAACTCTAATATCACAATCTATTCCTAATTCTTTAAGAACCTTTTGTGAAGTTGATAATCCTACACCGTATATATAAGTTAAACCTATCTCAACTCTTTTTTCTTTTGGTAGGTCAACACCTGCTATTCTTGCCATTAATTACACCTCCTGATTTTGAAATGCTGATTGTATTCAATCATTTATTTTCTAAAATATATTAATTAAATTCTAGGCTACTATATTTAGTACTAAGCTACTAAATATAAATTCTTAACAGAACGCCTATATAATCATATTTGAGTTTTTAGAAAAAGTCAATAAAATTAACTTCTCTAATATAACTAAATATTATTAAGGTTAAAATTTATTAGCCTTGCTTTTGCTTGTGCTTAGGATTTTCACAGATTACCATTACTCTTCCTTTTCTTCTTATAACCTTGCACTTTTCGCAAATAGGCTTAACTGATGGTCTTACTTTCATCGGTAACCCTCCTTATTTTGCTCTCCAAGTAATTCTACCTCTTGATAAATCATATGGTGAAAGTTCTAAAGTAACTTTATCACCTGGTAGAATTCTTATAAAGTTCATTCTTAATTTTCCTGAGATATGGGCATTTATTTCTTGTCCACTCTCTAATTTAACTCTAAAAGTTGCATTTGGTAAAGATTCTAAAACCTCACCTTGCATTTCTATTACATCTTCTTTTGACATAAGGTAATCAAACCTCCTTGACAGTGCCTTTAAGCTTTATTATTTATTATAAAATATTTATATGTGTGAAAGAATTGAGTAAGTCTCGCCATCGATCACATCTGTAAGTATTAAAAATACAAATTACTCATCAGCAATAATTTAATCATATCTGTACATTATAGAAGTATAACCTTCTTATCTTACCATACAACTGAACCTGCCAATTAAGTTTTGCAGTTTTCACATTAATGATTACCAAGTCATAAATATCATAATATGAATTTATAACTAAGCACTAAAATATGCATGAACTACTTAACTAATGTAAGTATTTCTGGTCCTTCTGGTAAAATTGCAATAGTATTCTCATAATGTGCTGCTAATGATCCATCAGCAGTAACTACAGTCCACCCATCACTTAATGTTTTAACATCATATTTACCAATATTAATCATTGGTTCAATAGCTAAGGCCATTCCTTTTACAAGTTTCGGACCTTTCCTTGGTTTTCCAAAATTGGGAACATTAGGACTTTCATGGACATCTCTGCCTATCCCATGACCAACAAAATCTCTAACTACTGAAAACCCTTGAGCTTCAACATACTTTTGTATTTCATTAGATATGTCTGTTAATCTATTTCCAATTTGAGCTTTTTCTATCCCTTTAAAGAAACTACTTTCAGTAACTTCTATAAGCTTCTTAGCTTCTGTACTAACATTTCCTACTGGAAATGTTCTTGCTGCATCACCATGGAAACCATCGATACATGCGCCACAATCAACAGAAACTATATCGCCATCTTTAAGAATACAATCTCCAGGTATACCATGAACCACTGTAGTATTTACAGATATACAAACTGAAGCTGGGAAGCCATACAGTCCTTTAAAGGACGGTTTTGCTCCTTGCTTAGTTATAAATTCTTCAGCAATTTTATCCAACTCTGCAGTTGTGATACCCGGTCTAATATTTTTTCCAAGCAAGTTCAAAGTTTCACCAACTATTTTCCCTGCCTTTCTCATAAGAGCAATTTCTAAATCATTTTTAATTAAAATCATTAGTTATCGCTCCCCAAGATAGTACAAATATCTTCAAAGACCTTATTAATTGCTTTTGTCCCATCTACTTTTGAAAGTTGCTCTCTATTTCCATAGAAATCAATAAGTGGTTGTGTTTGTGCTTCATACACAGAAAGTCTATCATTCACTATTTCCACAGTGTCATCTTTTCTTTGTATTATGTCACTACCACATAAATCACACTTTCCTTCAAGAGTTGTTGGATTAAACTTCACATGGAAGCTAGCTCCACATGAAGGACAGACTCTTCTTCCTGTCATTCTCTCAAGTATAAAGCTTGATGGAACTTCTATTAAAAGAGCTGTATCTATCTTTTCTCCTCTATTTGCTAGAAACCCCTCTAAAGCAGTTGCCTGCTCTACAGTTCTTGGGAAACCATCTAATAAATAACCCTCTTTACAATCATCAATAGTTAATCTATCCTTAACCATATTAATTGTTACTTCATCAGGAACTAATAAACCTTTATCCATGTAGCTCTTAGCTTCAATTCCTAAAGGTGTATTTTCAGAAATATTCTTTCTAAAAATGTCTCCTGTTGAAATATGAGGTATTGCATATCTATTACTTATTGATTTCGCCTGTGTTCCTTTACCAGCTCCTGGAGGACCTAATAAAACTATTTTCACTGGCATTCATCTCCATAATCTTTCTTATTTAAGAAATCCTTTATAATGTCTCATTGTTAATTGAGTCTCTAATTGTCTCATCATTTCTAATGCTACAGAAACTAAAATTAATAATGAGGTACCTCCAAACTCAACCCCTTGGAAGTTTGTATAATTAGCAACTATAACTGGTAAAACAGCTATTATTGCCGCAAATATTCCTCCGAAGAAAGCCATTCTGTTTAAAAGTTTTTCAAGGTAAATCGCTGTTTCTTTACCAGGTCTAATACCAGGAATAAATCCCGATGACTTGTGCATATTTTCAGCCATTTCCTCAGGTTTAAAGGTTATTTGAGTGTAAAACCATGTGAAGAATATTGTTAATAATGCATAACATATTGGATACAATGGTTCTTTATAGTTGAATGGACTAAAGTTAGAACTTGTAATCCAAACAGCAAAACTATTGTCTGGGAAAAATCTTGCGATAGTTCCAGGGAATCCCATAACTGACATAGCAAAAATAATTGCTATTACAGTAGATCCAATAATACTTAATGGAATATGAGTATTTTGTCCCTTGTAAACTTTATTTCCCACAGATTTCCCTGCATAATGCACAGGAATTCTTCTTTCCCCTAATGACAGTATAATAACACCACAAAGTAGTGCTAATGATCCAAGAACAAACATTGTAATTTCGACAAATCCGACAGCGCCATTTTTGCCTAAATCCATAATCTGAACTCCTGTCATAGGTAATCCTGAAATAATATTAGCAAATATTATTAATGATACACCATTACCTAAACCTTTAACAGTAATTTGATCTCCAAGCCACATAAGGAATGTTGATCCAACTACTAAGGATACAATAATAAGTAATATACTCATAAGATTAGTTTCTTTTAATGCATTACTCTTATACATTAACAAATAAGTTCCTACAGCCATTACAATTCCTATAAATATAGATGCATATCTAGTGATATTTTGGATTTTCTTACGTCCATCCTCACCTTCTTTAGATAATTGTTCAAGCTGAGGAATTGCAATTGTTAATAATTGCATAATAATAGAAGCATTAATATATGGAACAACACCAAGAGCAAAGATACTAAATCTTGCAAGTGATCCTCCAGATATAAGGTTATAGAAACCTAACAATCCTTCTGAATTCATCATCTTATTTAATTGTATTGTATCAATTCCAGGAACAGGAATATGACTTCCCATCCTGAAAATTACAACTAAGAATACAGTCCATAAGATTTTTTTTCTAAGATCTGGAACTTTCCAGGCATTGCGTAGGGTTGATAGCATACTAGTTCACCTCAACTTCTCCTCCAAATGCAACAACTTTTTCAGCTGCTTGCTTTGAGAATTTGCAACCTTTAACTGTTAATTTCTTCTCAACGTTTCCGTTTCCAAGAATTTTAACTCCGTCCATAATTTTGCTGATTACTCTTCTCTCAAGTAATAACTCAGGAGTAATAACTGTACCATCTTCAAAGATGTTAAGTCTATCAACATTTATTGTAGCAAAATGTTTTGTGAATGGGTTAGTGAATCCTCTTTTAGGAAGTCTTCTGTATAATGGCATCTGACCACCTTCAAATCCTGGTCTAACTCCACCACCTGATCTAGAATTTTGACCTTTTTCACCTTTTCCGGCATTTCTACCTGTACCTGAACCTGTACCTCTACCTAATCTCTTAGGAGCTTTAGTACTTCCTGGTGCTGGTTTTAACTCATGAAGTTTCATAGTTAACTACACCTCCTCTTATATTTTATTTATTATATTTCTTCAACATTAATCATGTAAGTGATTTTAGCAATCATACCTTTGATCTGAGGTGTTCCCTCATGTTGAACTGATTTTCCTATTTTCTTAAGTCCAAGGGCATTCGCTGTAGCAATATGGCTTTTTTTTCTACCTATTAGACTCTTAACTAAAGTAATCTTTAACATGCTATTCCCTCCTAACCTAATATTTCTTCTACAGATTTTCCTCTTAATTTAGCAATATCTTCAACTGTTCTTAAACTTGCTAAACCTGCAATTGTAGCTTTAACCATATTTCTTGGGTTATTTGACCCTAATGATTTTGCTCTTACATCTGTTATTCCTGCTAACTCAAGTACAGCTCTTGCTGGACCTCCAGCAAGAACTCCTGTTCCTTCTGAAGCTGGCATGATTAACACGTTACTTTTGCTGAATATTCCTGACACTCTGTGAGGAACTGTTCCATCAACTATAGCAACTGAAACTAAGTTTTTCTTAGCATCTTCTATTCCTTTTCTGATTGCTTCAGGTATCTCGATAGACTTACCAGTACCAACACCAATATGTCCGTTTTCATCTCCAACAACAACTAATGCACTGAATCTGAAGTTTCTACCACCTTTAACAACCTTAGTAACTCTTCCAATGTTTACAACTTTTTCTTTAAGTTCTAATGTACTAGGATCGATTCTCATTACGTTTTCCCTCCTTCTTCCTAGAATTTAAGACCTGCTTCTCTAGCTGCTTTTGCTAAAGCTTCAACTCTTCCATGATATATGTATCCGCCTCTGTCGAATACAACTTCAGTGATTTCTTTTTCTAATGCCTTCTTAGCAATCATCTCTCCAACTATTGCTGCAGCTTCTTTGTTGCTTCCAACTTTTTCGAAACCTTTTTCAATTGTTGATGCAGATACTAATGTTACAGCATTAACGTCATCTATGATTTGAGCATATATGTTTTTTTCACTTCTATATACTGCAAGTCTAGGTCTTTCTTGAGTTCCTGATATCTTACCACGAACTCTTAAGTGACGCTTAGCTCTAGCTTCTTTTCTGTTTGCCTTTTTGAACATAAGACTCACTCCTTTCTAATTATTACTTACCTGTTTTACCTTCTTTTCTTCTTACAACTTCTCCAGCGTACTTAATACCTTTACCTTTATATGGCTCTGGCTTTCTCCACTTTCTGATACTAGCAGCAACTGCTCCTACCTTCTGTTTATCGCATCCTGAAATTATTAATTTTGTAGTACCGTCTACTTTGATTTCAACACCATCTACTGGTTCTACTTCTACTGGATGTGAGAATCCTAAGTTCATTACAAGTTTTTTTCCTTGTAATTGAGCTCTGTATCCAACTCCGTTTAACTCTAAAGTCTTAGAGAAACCTTCGTTAACTCCAACAACCATGTTGTTTACTAAAGATCTTGTTAATCCATGTAAAGATCTGTGAGTTTTGTTATCACTTGGTCTTGTAACAACAACTTCGTTATTTTCAACTACAATGCTCATCGCTGTGCTCATAGTTTGTGTAAGCTCACCCTTAGGACCTTTTACTGTAACAACGTTCTCTGGTGTTACAGTAACAGTTACTCCAGCAGGTATAGCTATAGGTAATCTACCAATTCTTGACATACTCGCCACCTCCTGTGATATTTTGATCCGTAAATTCAATTCATTGCTTCAATCTATTATATATTAAAATCGTCCAAAGTTTCTAAATTACCAAACGTAACAAATAACTTCTCCACCTAATTCTAACTTTCTTGCTTCTTTATCAACTACAAGTCCTTTTGATGTTGATATTATAGCTATTCCTAATCCATTTAATACCTTAGGAACTTCGTCTTTTTTGCAGTATACTCTTAAACCTGGTTTTGATATTCTCTTTAAACCAGTGATAACTCTTTCGTTATCCATACCATATTTAAGTGATAATCTAAGCATTGGAACTACACCATCATTGTATTCCTCAATACTTTTAATATATCCTTCTTGTAATAATAAATTAACGATTGCCTTCTTAACTGTTGATGAAGGAACCTCTACTACTTGATGTTTAACAGCGTTTGCATTTCTTACACGAGTAAGTAAATCTGCGATAGGATCTGTCATAACCATTATTTTCCGCCTCCTTTCATTTTGTAGTTGTTACCAACTTGCCTTTCTACATCCAGGAATTTCACCTTTATAAGCTAATTCTCTGAAGCAGATACGGCAAATTCCGAATTTTTTTAATACAGAATGTGGTCTTCCACATAATCTACATCTTGTGTAAGCTCTTGTTTTGTACTTAGGTTCTTTGTTCCACTTTTCGATAATTGCTTTACGAGCCATGTCAAACCCTCCTTATTATTGAGCGAATGGCATTCCAAGGAATCTTAATAATTCTCTTGCTTCTTCGTCTGTGTTAGCAGTTGTTACGAAGATTATATCCATTCCTCTTATTTTATCTATTTTATCATATTCTATTTCAGGGAATATTAACTGCTCTTTAATACCCATTGAGTAGTTTCCTCTACCATCAAATGATTTAGCAGAAACTCCTCTAAAATCTCTAACTCTTGGAAGAGCTATTGTCATTAATTTTTCAGCAAAATCATACATTTTAACTTTTCTTAAAGTTACTTTACATCCTAAAGGCATATTTTCTCTTATTTTAAAGTTAGCAACTGATTTCTTTGCTCTTGTTAAGATTGGCTTCTGTCCTGCAATAAGAATTAAATCTGCAACTGCTGACTCTAAAACTTTAGCGTTATCTTTAGCTTCTCCTACACCCATGTTTATAACGATTTTTTCAAGCTTTGGAACTTCCATAATATTTGTATATCCGAATTTTTCCATCATAGCTTGAACTACTTCTTTTTCGTATCTTTCTTGTAGTCTTGACATCGTGTAAAGTACCTCCTTTCAATTTTTCTTAGAATGTTTCTCCACATTTTTTACATACTCTTACTTTTGCGCCATCTTCTAATAGCTTATGGCTTATTCTTGTAGCCTTCTTGCACTTTTCACAGTAAAGCATAACTTTTGCACTGTTTATTGGCGCTTCGAATTCTATAATTCCACCTTGCATGTTTTCTCTGTTAGGCTTTTGGTGTTTTTTAACAACGTTAACTTCTTTAACTGTAACTGTTCCTTTTTTAGGATTTACAGCAAGAACCTCGCCTATTTTACCTTTATCCTTACCAGATATTACTAAAACTTTATCTTGTTTTCTAACATGTACTTTCATCTTTAGACACCTCCTAATCCTTTAATTATAGAACTTCTGGTGCTAATGATAAGATCTTATTAAATTCTTTATCTCTTAGCTCCCTAGCAACAGGTCCAAATATACGTGTTCCTCTTGGTTGCTTATCATCTTTGATTATTACTGCAGCATTTTCATCAAACTTGATGTATGATCCATCAGCTCTTCTAACACCTTTAACTGTTCTTACAATAACAGCTTTAACAACTTCACCTTTTTTGACTACGCCACCAGGTGTTGCTGATTTAACACTAGCAACTATTACGTCTCCAATGTTTCCGTATTTTCTTTTAGAACCGCCTAATACTCTAATACACATAATTTCTTTAGCACCTGAGTTATCAGCGACTTTTAGTCTAGTTTGTACTTGTATCATGAAATTACCCTCCTTTCAGACTTAAGACTTATTTAGCCTTTTCTGCAATTTCAACTAGTCTCCATCTTTTATCTTTAGATAAAGGTCTAGTTTCCATAATTACAACTTTGTCTCCTATTTTAGCTTCATTATTTTCATCATGAGCCTTGAACTTAGTTGTTTTGTTAACAGTTTTTCCATATAACGGATGTCTTACCTTTGTAGCAACCGCAACAACGATAGTTTTATCCATCTTATCTGAAACAACTGTACCTATTCTTTTCTTTCTTAAATTTCTTTCCATGGTAGTTGTTACCTCCTTTTAGGAATTACTATTGAACCTTAAGCTCTTCTTCTCTAATAATAGTTTTAATCTGAGCTATTGATTTTTTAACTTCCCTAATTCTCATTGGGTTCTCTAATTGACCTGTCGCTAATTGGAATCTTAAATTGAATAACTCAGCTTTAAGGTCATTTAACTTAACTTTTAAGTCTTGAGGATTACTTGTTCTTAATTCTTTTATCTCTCTAGCTTTCATTATTCTTCACCACCCATTTCCTCGAAATCTTTTCTTGTAACGAACTTAGTCTTTACAGGAAGTTTGTGTGAAGCAAGTCTCATAGCTTCTCTAGCTACGTCTTCATCTACACCTGATAATTCAAATAATACTCTACCTGGTTTAACAACCGCTACCCAGTATTCAACTGAACCTTTACCTTTACCCATTCTAGTTTCAGCTGGTGTTGCTGTTACAGGCTTATGAGGGAATACTTTTATCCAAAGCTTTCCGCCTCTTCTTATAAATCTATTAATTGCTATTCTCGCAGATTCAATTTGGTTACTAGTGATCCAACCACAAGTTTTAGCTTGGATACCGAAATCTCCATAAGCTAAGAAGTTTCCTCTTGTAGCTTTACCCTTCATTCTACCACGTTGTACCTTACGATGCTTAACTCTTTTAGGCATTAACATGACTGTCGTCCTCCTTTCTTGCTATGCTTACTATGCGTTAGCTTTCTCTACTTTTTTAGTTGGAAGAACTTCTCCATTATAAACCCAAACTTTAACTCCAATTTTTCCATATGTTGTATTTGCTTCTGCAAATCCATAATGAATATCAGCTCTTAATGTTTGTAATGGAATTGTTCCTTCGTGATACTGTTCTGTTCTAGCAATTTCAGCTCCGCCTAATCTTCCTGAACATGCAGTTTTAACACCTTTAACACCTAATCTCATTGCTCTTTGAATTGATTGTTTCATTGCTCTTCTGAATGAAATTCTCTTTTCTAATTGTAAAGCTATGTTTTCAGCCATTAATTGTGCATCAGTATCTGCACTTTTAACTTCAACAATGTTTATCAAAACATTTTTTTGAGCTACTAATGCAACTACTTTCTTTTTAAGAGCTTCGATTCCTGATCCACCTTTTCCGATGACTACACCAGGTTTAGCTGTATATATATTTAACTTTAATCTTTTAGCAGCTCTTTCAATTTCTATTTTAGAAATTCCAGCTGTGTAAAGTTCTTTTTTAACGAATTTTCTTATTGTTTGGTCTTCTACAAGATTATCTGCAAAATTCTTTTTATCAGCGTACCACTTTGCGTCCCAACCTTGGATAATACCAACTCTTAGTCCGTGAGGATTTACTTTTTGACCCACTCTTATTCCCTCCTTTTTTAACTAAGCCTCTTTAACTACTACAGTTACGTGACTTGTTCTTTTATTTATTCTGAATGCTCTACCTTGTGCGTGTGGTCTGAATCTTTTTAATGTTGGTCCTTGACCTACAAATGCTTCAGAAACGATAAGGTTTGCTCTATCTAACTCATTGTTATGCTCTGCGTTTGCAACAGCTGACTTAAGTACTTTTTCAATTACTCTAGCCGCTTCTCTTTGAGTATACTTTAATATAGCAAAGGCTTCATTTACATTTTTACCTCTAATTAATCCAAGAACAACTCCCACTTTCATTGGAGACATTCTTACATACTTAGCTATAGCTCTAGCTTCCATTTAAGGTTCCTCCTTTCTAGGCGTATAATTATCTTCTCTTTGATGTTTTTTCTGTATTAATATGACCTCTATAAGTTCTTGTTAATACAAATTCACCTAATTTGTGTCCAACCATATCTTCACTAACATAAACAGGCACATGCTTTCTTCCATCGTGAACAGCAATTGTATGTCCTATCATTTGTGGGAATATAGTTGAGCTTCTTGACCAAGTTTTGATAACTTTTTTCTCGCCAGCTTGGTTCATATCTTCAATTTTCTTTAAAAGACCTGCTTTAATAAATGGTCCTTTTTTTGTTGATCTACTCACTAGAATTGCCTCCCTTCATATCATTATTTTCAAGCGACTAACACTTGAAGAGAACTAATTCGTCTCTTCAAATTACTTGTCGTTTCTTCTCTTAATGATGAATTTATCTGAATATTTTTTATTCTTTCTAGTCTTGTATCCAAGCGCTGGTTTACCCCAAGGAGTAACTGGACTTGGTCTACCAATTGGGCTCTTACCTTCTCCACCACCATGTGGGTGATCGCAAGGGTTCATTACTGATCCTCTTACTGTAGGTCTTATGCCCATGTGTCTTTTCTTACCAGCTTTACCGATATTAATTATATCATGTGTTGGATTTGAAACTGTACCAATAGTAGCTCTACACTCTATTCTAACATATCTCATTTCTCCTGATGGTAATCTTAATGTTGCATATTTTCCTTCTTTAGCCATTAACTGAGCTGAAGTTCCTGCTGATCTTACTAATTGTCCACCCTTACCAGCTTGAAGCTCGATGTTATGAACAGTAGTACCAACTGGCATATGCTGTAACTTCATTGAGTTACCAGTTTTTATATCAGAACCTTCTCCTGATACTAATACATCTCCAACTTTTAATCCTATTGGAGCAAGTATGTATCTCTTTTCTCCATCTGCATATACAACTAATGCAATATAAGCTGATCTCATTGGATCGTATTCTATTGTAGCAACCTTTGCAGGTATACCATCTTTATTTCTTTTAAAATCTATAATTCTGTATTTTCTTTTAGTTCCACCACCACGGTGTCTTACAGTTATTTTACCTTGTGAGTTTCTTCCAGCTTTTCTCTTCATTGAAACAAGAAGTGATTTTTGTGGAACTGATGTTGTTAATTCTTCAAATGAAGCAACAGTCATCTGTCTTCTCGCAGGTGTTATAGGGTTAAACTTTTTAACTGCCATTATAAATGCCTCCTTATTAATCCTTCTCTGGCCTCAGCCACTACCGGTTTATATTATTGCATTCCTTCAAAAAATTCAATAGTTCCTTCTGATAATGTAACTACTGCTTTCTTAAATCCTGCTCTTTTTCCGATGTGAACGCCAACTCTCTTAGTTTTTCCATCATATTTCATTGTTTTAACATCAGCAACTTTAACATTGTTGAATATTTCTTGAACAGCGTTCTTTATTTGAACTTTGTTAGCTGAAACATGAACTGTGAAAGTGTATTTACCTTCGGCCATAGCTGCCATACTTTTTTCAGTTATAACTGGCTTTCTTATTATATCATGGCTTGTTAATTTCATTATGCGTACACCTCCTCAATTTTATTTACAGCTTCTTTAGTAATCATAACTTTAGCATATTTTAATAAATCATATACGTTAATGTTGTTTAATGGAAGTACTGCTACACCCTCAACATTTCTGAATGACTTATAAACATTTTCATTAGATTCTAAAGTAATAACTAATGTTTTTTTAGCTTCAAAAGCATTTAATATTTTAATAGCTTCTTTTGTTTTAGGAGCATCGAATTCTAAACTATCTAAAACAACCATTTTATCTTCAACTATTAAGTTTGATAATGCTGATCTCATAGCTACTAATCTCATACTCTTAGGTAATGATTTTCTGTAACTTCTTGGTTTAGGTGCAAATACAATTCCACCACCAGCCCATTGAGGTGATCTTATAGAACCTTGTCTAGCTCTTCCAGTACCTTTCTGCTTCCAAGGTTTGATTCCTCCACCTCTTACTTCAGATCTTGTTTTAGCTGATTGAGTTCCTTGTCTTTTGTTAGCTAATAAAGCAACTACAACTTGGTGTAATACTGCTTCGTTAACTTCTGCTCCGAATACTACTTCATTTAATTGAATATCTTCAATTTTTTGTCCTTCTTTATTAAATAATCCTAATGTAGGCATTTTGTTTCCTCCTTTCTACAGAAATTACGCCTTAACGCTGTTTCTGATAACTACTGTGCTCTTGTTTGGTCCTGGAATACCACCTTTTATTAAGATAACATTCTTGTCAGCCATAACTCTAACAACCTCAAGGTTTAATACAGTTCTGTTAACAGCTCCCATATGTCCTGGCATTCTCTTGTTTTTGAAAGTTCTTGATGGGTCTGATGCAGCTCCCATTGAACCTGGTGCTCTATGGAATTTTGACCCGTGAGTCATTGGACCTGTAGCCTGATTCCATCTTTTAATAACACCTTGGAATCCCTTACCTTTAGAAATTCCTGATACATCTACTTTTTCTCCAGCTTCAAAGATATCAGCATTGATGGCATCTCCAACATTATATGTTGATATATCATCTATTCTAAATTCTTTAAGAGTTCTTCTTAATGAAACTCCAGCCTTTGCTAAGTGACCTTTTTTAGGCTTGTTAAGTAATTTTTCTCTTACTTCTCCAAATCCTACTTGTATAGCTTGGTATCCATCAACTTCTGTTGTTTTCTTTTGAACAACAACGTTAGAACCTACTTCTACTACTGTTACTGGAACAACTTTTCCATTTTGATCGAAAATTTGAGTCATTCCGATTTTTTTACCAATTATAGCTTTTTTCATATTGCTACACCTCCCAAACTTATTAGCGGATTGCTTACGCATTCATAATAGTCTATTTTAATACAATTTTAAAATTATATTATAATTTAATTTCGATATCAACACCAGCTGGTAAGTTTAATCTCATTAATGCATCAACTGTTTTAGGTGATGGATTAACTATATCGATTAATCTTTTGTGTGTTCTGATTTCAAATTGCTCTCTTGAGTCTTTATAATTGTGAACCGCTCTTAAGATAGTAATTATCTCTTTGTCAGTTGGAAGAGGCACTGGTCCTATAACCTTAGCTCCTGTTGACTTAGCTGTCTCAATTATTCTTTCAGCTGATTGATCTAATATTGTGTGATCAAAAGCCTTTAATTTGATTCTTATTTTTTGCTTTGACATTTAGTTTCCCTCCTTTTCATGTACGTTTTACTTCTTTAACGCACAACAGCGTTGTTCTGTAAACTGTCCCTGGTGTTTCTTTTTTTTCAAAAAGATACCAATACAAAACCCCTGTCGTTGGATTCTAGATCCTAACATACTCATTAAGAATAACCCGGAAGTTCGGCAACCTCTTAATTCATCGCTGTTTGTTTTGCAACTTCTTTATTATACTATGTCTTTTCAAGTTTTTCAAGTTTTTTTTTACTCTTTTTTTAAACCAAAATTTTTATTACTACTTATATAATACAATATTTTTTTTTTTTTCAAGAAGAATATTTTCCTATTTTTTAAATTCATCTTTATACAACAAAAAAAAGGATAGATGATATATCATCTATCCTTCTTCAGGCCTTTTATGAACAACTCAGTTTAAAAAATAAAAATATTTATTGCGCTATAATATTTTTTTCTTAAATTAAGCCTCTTTGTATATACATTAAACTTTTATTATTTGAAATTACTAATTGGACTGCGCATCCAACTAATAGACTTCAAATAAAACCCTTGTTCAGTAGGTTGAAACTCTATCATTACATAATGGAAATTATTACGCTTTTATTGTTGTAACAACTCCTGAACCTACAGTTCTTCCACCTTCTCTGATAGCAAATCTTAATCCTTCTTCCATAGCGATTGGGTGTATTAATTCAACATCCATATCGATGTGGTCTCCAGGCATTACCATTTCCATTCCGTTAGGAAGTTTGATTGATCCTGTAACATCTGTTGTTCTAAAGTAAAATTGTGGTCTATATCCATCGAAGAATGGAGTATGTCTTCCACCCTCTTCTTTTTTAAGTACATACACTTGACCGATGAATTGTGTGTGTGGATTAATTGTTCCAGCTTTAGCAAGAACTTGACCTCTTTCGATATCAGCTCTTTGAACTCCTCTTAAAAGAGCTCCTATGTTGTCTCCAGCTTGAGCATCATCAAGTAACTTTCTGAACATTTCTATTCCTGTTACTATAACTTTTCTGCTTTCTTCTTTTAATCCAACTATTTCTACTTCATCAGCTACGTGTAGAAGTCCTCTTTCGATTCTTCCAGTTGCAACAGTTCCTCTTCCTGTGATTGTGAATACGTCCTCAATCGGCATTAAGAATGGTAAATCTGTAGCTCTCTCAGGTGTTGGGATGTAGCTATCTACTGCGTCCATTAACTCTAAGATTGGTGCTATTGCCTCAGCATCTGCTGGTGCTTCTAATGCTTTTAAAGCTGATCCTTTTATTACTGGAATATCATCTCCTGGGAAACTATACTCACTTAATAATTCTCTAACTTCCATTTCTACTAACTCTAATAACTCTTCGTCATCAACCATGTCAGCTTTGTTTAAGAATACTACTATGTGATCAACTCCAACTCTTGATGCAAGAAGGATATGCTCTCTTGTTTGAGGCATTGGACCATCTGCAGCTGAACATACTAGGATTGCTCCATCCATTTGTGCAGCTCCTGTGATCATGTTCTTAACATAATCTGCGTGACCTGGACAGTCTACGTGTGCGTAGTGTCTGTTATCTGTTTCATACTCAACGTGTGCTGAGTTGATTGTGATTCCTCTTTCTTTTTCCTCTGGTGCTTTATCTATCTCATCGTATTTAAACGCTTGAGCACCACCTCTTACCGCTAATACTGATGTTATAGCAGCTGTTAATGTTGTTTTACCGTGGTCTACGTGTCCAATTGTTCCAATGTTTACGTGTGGTTTACTTCTTTCGAATTTAGCCTTTGACATTATAAATTCCTCCTTTAATTAACTATATTTAATTTAAAATCTTATTTAGATCTTTTTCCAACAACTTCTTCTTGAACACTCTTAGGTACTTCATCATAATGATCAAATTCCATTGAATAAGTTCCTCTACCCTGAGTTCTTGATCTTAACGTAGTTGCATATCCAAACATTTCTGAAAGTGGAATAAATGTGTTAACAACTTGTGCTCCACCTCTAGCTTCCATACCTTCGATTCTACCTCTTCTTGAGTTAGCATCTCCAATAACATCTCCCATATATTCTTCTGGCATAACTATTTCAACTTTCATTATTGGCTCAAGTAATACTGGGCTAGCTTTTGCCATAGCATTTTTAAATGCCATTGATCCAGCTATTTTAAATGCCATTTCAGATGAGTCAACATCATGATATGATCCATCATAAACTTTAACCTTAAAGTTTATAACTGGATATCCAGCTATAATACCTGTAGCTGAAGCTTCTTTAATACCATTGTCTATAGCAGGGATGTATTCTCTTGGAATTGATCCACCAGTAACAGCATTTTCAAATATATATTCTCCATCGTGTGGTGACATAATAATTTTACAATGTCCGTATTGTCCTTTACCACCTGATTGTTTAGCATACTTAGCTTCTGCATTAACTTCATTTCTGATTGTCTCTTTGTATGCAACTTGTGGTGCTCCAACATTACATTCAACTTTGAATTCTCTTTGTAATCTATCAGCTATGATATCTAAGTGAAGCTCACCCATACCGGCTATGATTGTTTGACCTGTTTCTTGATCAGTCCAAGTCTTAAATGTCGGATCTTCTTCAGCTAATTTAGCTAATGCTAATCCCATTTTTTCTTGACTGGCTTTTGTTTTAGGCTCAATAGCAACTGAGATAACTGGTTCTGGGAAGTCCATACTCTCTAAGATTATAGGCTCTTTTTCTGAACATAAAGTGTCACCTGTTGTAGTGTTCTTTAATCCAATTACAGCTCCAATTTCTCCTGCTTCTAATGATTCTATCTCTTCTCTTGAGTTAGCATGCATCTTAACAAGTCTACCAATTCTTTCTTTTTTCTCTTTAGTAGAGTTAAGAACATATGATCCACTAGTTAATACTCCTGAGTAAACTCTTGTAAATGCTAATTTCCCAACAAAAGGATCTGTAGCAATTTTAAATGCTAATGCTGCTAATGGTGCAGTATCTGAAGCTTCTCTCCTATCTTCAACACCGTCTAAAGTTGTTCCTTTAATAGCTTCAATGTCTAATGGTGAAGGTAAGAAATCAACAACCCCATCAATCATTCTTTGAACACCTTTGTTTTTATATGATGAACCACAAATAACTGGTACTATTTCATTTGCTATTGTAGCTTTTCTTAAAGCAACTTTTAATTCTTCCTCAGTTACTTCTTCACCCTCTAAATATTTCATCATTAGGTCTTCATCTGTTTCAGCTATAGCATCAATCATCATTGTTCTATACTCTTCTGCTTGTTCCTTATACTCTGCTGGAATTTCACCTTCAAATATATCTTGACCTAAGTCATCATTAAAAATTACAGCTACATTTTTAATTAAATCTATCATTCCTTTAAACTCTTGCTCTTTTCCTATTGGAATTTGTATAGCAATAGCATTTGTTCTTAGTCTTTCTCTTACTGAATTAATACAATTAAAGAAGTCTGCACCTGTAGCGTCCATCTTATTAACATATATCATTCTTGGAACTCCATATTTATCTGCCTGTCTCCAAACTGTTTCTGTTTGAGGTTCAACTCCACTTTTAGCATCTAATACAGTAACCGTACCATCAAGTACTCTTAATGATCTTTCAACCTCTACTGTAAAGTCTACGTGTCCTGGAGTATCGATTATGTTTAATTCATAACCTTTCCACTCACATGTTGTTGCTGCAGAAGTAATTGTTATACCTCTTTCTTGCTCTTGAACCATCCAGTCCATTGTAGCCGCACCTTCATGTGTTTCACCTATTTTATGATTTTTTCCTGTATAGAAAAGTATACGCTCTGTTGTTGTTGTTTTACCAGCATCAATATGAGCCATTATTCCGAAGTTACGGAATTTTTCTAATGGGTATTTTCTTGCCATTGGAATTTCCTCCTCTCAATCTATGGTTATTTTTAAATTCAACAAAACTGTTTTGGCTTTACCAAAACAGCTTTGTAATTAATATTAGAATCTGTAGTGAGCGAATGCTTTGTTAGCTTCTGCCATTTTATGAGTATCTTCTCTCTTTTTAACAGCTGCTCCAGTATTATTAGATGCATCTAATAATTCTGCGGCTAATCTCTCTCTCATGTACTTTTCGCCTCTTTTTCTAGTAGCTATAAGTAACCATCTTAATCCTAAAGTTTGTCTTCTCTCTGGTCTTACTTCTATTGGAACCTGGTAGTTAGCACCACCTATTCTTCTAGCTTTAACCTCTAATAAAGGCATGATGTTGTTTAAAGCATCTTCAAAAACTTCAACAGCATCTCTTCCTGATTTCTCAGCAATAATTTCAAAAGCGTCGTAGCATATTTTTTGTGCTACTCCCTTTTTACCGTCTAACATTACTCCGTTTATTAACTTAGTAACAGTTACTGACTTATACATTGGATCTTGTAATACTTCTCTTTTTGCAATATGTCCTTTTCTTGGCACTTTTCTTCCCTCCTTAACAATTTCAATTTAAGTTCATCGGTACTCGACATAACTTGAATTACTTATTTTGTCGTAAAGTGCATGCTTCTATCTATATAAACTATATTGTAATCTTTATAAAATGAAGTCATCGCACTTAAACTAAGTTTAAGCTAAAATACTATTTTTGCTTAGGTCTCTTAGCACCGTACTTTGATCTTCCTTGCATTCTGTTAGCTACTCCAGCTGAGTCTAATGCTCCTCTGACAATATGGTATCTAACACCAGGAAGGTCTTTTACTCTTCCACCTCTTATAAGAACAACACTGTGCTCTTGTAAGTTGTGACCTACACCTGGAATGTAAGCTGTAACTTCGAATCCGTTTGTTAATCTAACTCTTGCAACTTTTCTTAAAGCTGAGTTAGGCTTTTTAGGAGTCATAGTTTTAACAACTGTACATACCCCTCTTCTTTGTGGACACTCTTTAAGTGCTGGTGCAGTTGATTTAGACACTAATGTCTTTCTGCCTTTTCTTACTAATTGGTTAATTGTTGGCATACTTTTCACCTCCTGATTTATTTCATAACATTCTATATATAAATATGATGTTAACTCGGTTATTTAAGTCTAAGTGCTGCAGATGCTTTAACATCAATTCCACACATCAAACCTAATTTTTTCATTGTATCAATATATATTATATCAATACTTTTTTCAATAGCTATTTTTTTAATAACATCTGTAATTTTTTCATTTGCATCAACTGCAATATAAAGAACTACCTTACTATTTACTTTAATAACTTTTAATGACTGCTTTACACCAATCACTTTTATTCCAAAAAGTTTTTCTACCATCTTTTATCTCCTTTAAATTCACTAATAAACTTGCTCGAAAAGTATCGAGTTAAGTAGATAAATTAAATCTAGTAGTACTTTTTGCTATTCACACAAATTGTATTTTATCATTTTAAAACACCTATGTCAATAATTTAATATCTTAATCTTCAATGATATTTACAACTTCATCCTCTTCTAAATCAGTATCTGTGTTTAATTTAACTGATCTATACTTCATCATACCTGTACCAGCTGGAATTAATTTACCAATAATAACATTTTCTTTTAACCCTACTAATGGATCTATTTTTCCTTTTATAGCTGCATCTGTAAGAACTCTTGTTGTTTCTTGGAATGAAGCTGCTGATAAGAAACTATCTGTAGCAAGTGAAGCTTTTGTAATACCAAGTAGAACCTGGTCTCCTTTAGCTATTTCGCCACCTAAAGCTGCAACTCTTTTATTTTCTCCATGGAAATCAAACATATCAATCATTACACCTGGCAGTAAATTTGTATCTCCTGATTCTGTTACTTTAAATTTTCTTGTCATCTGTCTTACAACTACTTCTAAATGCTTATCATTTATATCAACACCTTGAAGTCTATAAACCTTTTGAACCTCTGAAAGAAGATAGTGTCTAGCTCCTTCAACCCCTTTGATAGCCATGATATCATGTGGGTTAACTGAACCTTCTGTTATTTCATCTCCAGCTTCGATAGGATTACCATCAAATACTTTTACTCTTGAACCAAAAGGAATATCATATGTGTATTCTTCTCCATCTGCAGTCATAACATAAACTATTTTCTTTTTCTTAGTTTCTTCTACTCTCACTGTACCATCAACTTCACATACAATAGCTAATCCTTTAGGTTTTCTAGCCTCAAATAGCTCTTCAACCCTTGGAAGACCTTGTGTAATATCTGACCCAGCAACTCCACCAGTGTGGAAAGTTCTCATTGTAAGTTGTGTTCCTGGCTCACCAATTGATTGTGCAGCAACTATACCAACAGCTTCTCCAATATTTATGCTTTCAGCTGTTGCCATATTCATACCATAACACTTAGAACAAACTCCAAATTTAGATTTACATCTAAATACTGATCTTATCTTAACTTTTTCAATACCAGTTTCTGCTATTTTAGCTGCTACTTCTGATCCCATATAAGTATCATTTGCTGCTAATAGTTCACCTGTCACTGGATGATAAATATTCTCGGCTGAATATCTACCTTTTAATCTTTCTTCTAATCCTTCGATAGTTTCTGTACCTTCTTTAATTTCAGCTACATACATTCCATCATCAGTAAAACAATCTTCTTCTCTTACTATAACATCCTGACTTACATCAACAAGTCTTCTTGTTAAGTAACCTGAGTCAGCAGTCTTAAGTGCTGTATCTGCATTACCTTTTCTAGCTCCGTGAGTTGATATGAAATACTCTGATACATCTAATCCTTCTCTAAATGAAGCTCTGATTGGAAGCTCAATGATTTTACCAGAAGGCGCTGCCATAAGTCCTCTCATTCCAGCAAGCTGCTTGATCTGTGCTTTAGATCCTCTGGCTCCTGAATCTGCCATCATAAATATAGGGTTAAACTTATCAAGACTTGCCATTAATGTATTCGCAACTTCTTCAGTTGTATTAGTCCATTTTTCGATAACTCTTTCATATCTTTCCTCATCAGAAATTAGACCTCTTCTATACATTTTCTCTATTTTTTCAACAGTCTCATCAGCCTCTTTAAGTAAATCATACTTTTTTGCTGGTACTATCATATCTGAAGCAGCTACAGTAATAGCTCCTATTGATGAATAGTGATATCCTGTTGCTTTTATCTTATCTAACATTACAGAAGTTTGTGTAGCACCATGTTTTAAATAACATTTATCTATTATAGTACTTAAACTTTTCTTAGTTATCAAGAAATCTGCTTCTAAGTTAAACATTTCATTTTCATCTTCTCTATTTACAAAACCTAGGTCCTGTGGAATAGTTTCATTAAAAATAACCTTACCTGGTGTTGTTTTAATAATTCCTGATCTTAACTCACCATTAATTTCCCTCTCAACTTTTACATTAATTTTAGCATGAATTCCTATCTGCTTTAATTCATAAGCCATTATAACTTCATCAAGACTAGAGAAACTTCTACCTTCACCTTCTGCTCCATCCTTATCTATTGTTAAATAGTAAGTTCCTAGAACCATATCCTGTGTAGGTACACATACTGGTTTACCATCTGAAGGTTTCATTATATTTCCAGCTGCTAGCATTAAGAATCTAGCTTCTGCTTGCGCTTCAACTGATAAAGGCACGTGAACAGCCATTTGATCTCCATCAAAGTCTGCATTATATGCTGTACATACTAATGGATGTAACTTAATTGCTTTACCTTCTACTAAAACAGGTTGGAATGCTTGAATTCCTAATCTGTGTAGTGTAGGTGCACGGTTAAGTAATACTGGATGATCTGCAATTACTTCTTCTAAAACATCCCATACTTGTGGCATTACTCTTTCTACTAATCTCTTAGCATTCTTAATATTGTGTGAAATACCTTCTTCAACTAACTTTTTCATAACAAATGGTTTAAATAACTCTAAAGCCATTTCTTTTGGAAGTCCACATTGGTACATCTTTAATTCAGGTCCAACAACAATAACTGATCTTCCTGAATAGTCAACCCTCTTACCAAGAAGGTTTTGTCTAAATCTACCTTGCTTTCCTTTTAACATATCTGATAATGACTTAAGTGGTCTATTACCTGGTCCTGTTACTGGTCTTCCTCTTCTACCGTTATCTATTAAAGCATCTACTGCTTCTTGAAGCATTCTCTTTTCATTTCTAACGATTATATCAGGAGCACCTAAATCTAATAGCTTTTTAAGTCTGTTATTTCTATTTATAACTCTTCTATATAAATCATTTAAATCTGATGTTGCAAATCTACCACCATCTAATTGAACCATAGGTCTTAAATCTGGCGGGATTACTGGAATTACATCCACAATCATCCATTCAGGTTTATTTCCTGATTTTCTAAATGATTCTACAACTTCAAGTCTTCTTATTATTCTAACTTTTTTCTGACCTGTGCTTTGCTTTAACTCTTCTTTAAGTTCAACTGAACCTCTTTCTAAATCAATTGCAGCAAGAAGCTTTTTAACAGCCTCTGCCCCCATAGCAGCTTCAAAGTTTTCTTCACCATATTTATCACAAGCTTCTCTATATTCTTTTTCATTAAGAAGTTGTTTCTTTAATAACCCTGTTTCCTTAGGATCAATTACTATATATGAAGCAAAGTATAAAACTTTTTCTAAAGATCTAGGTGACATATCCATAATCAATCCCATTCTTGATGGAATTCCTTTAAAGTACCATATGTGTGATACTGGTGCTGCAAGTTCAATGTGACCCATTCTTTCTCTTCTTACTTTAGACTTAGTCACTTCAACTCCACATCTATCACAAACTACACCTTTATATCTTACTCTTTTATATTTTCCACAGTGACATTCCCAGTCTTTGATTGGTCCAAATATTCTCTCACAGAAAAGACCATCTCTCTCTGGTTTTAAAGTTCTATAGTTTATTGTTTCAGGTTTTTTAACCTCACCTCTAGACCAATTTCTAATTTGCTCTGGAGATGCTAGCCCTATTTGTAAAGCGTCAAAATTATTTAATTCAAACAAGGGTGTATCCTCCCTTCATATTAATATGTTAGTTTAAGAATCCCCCACTAAAAATTTTAGTAGGGGAATATTCTTTTTTAGAATATTTTCTGCTAGTCAAGGTCAGCAGAATTAACCTTTTATATATTAGAAATTAATTTTACTCGTCGAAATCTTCGATTTCTAAATCTGAATTAAAGTCTTCCATATCTAGACTTTCATAATCCACTTCTTCTTCTTCAATTTCTGTTTCATCTATATAACTATCATCAGATTCTGATTTAACTGTTTTAGTTTCTTCATTACCTTCAATATTCACTTCTAAATCTTCAGTTTCATCTTCAACTGCTTCTTTAAGTTTCATCTCTTCTTGTGAGTCATTTAGCACTCTAACATCTAAGCATAATGCTTGAAGCTCTTTAATAAGAACTTTAAATGATTCTGGAACACCAGGCTCTGGAATATTTTCACCTTTTACAATAGCCTCATAAGTTTTAACTCTGCCTACAACATCATCTGACTTAACAGTTAGAATCTCTTGTAATGTATGAGCCGCACCATATGCTTCTAACGCCCAAACTTCCATTTCTCCAAATCTTTGGCCTCCAAACTGAGCTTTACCCCCTAATGGTTGTTGTGTAACTAATGAGTATGGACCTGTTGATCTTGCGTGAATCTTATCATCAACTAAGTGAGCAAGTTTAAGAATATACATTATTCCAACTGTTACTCTACTATCAAATTCATCACCTGTTCTACCATCTCTTAAGCTTGTTTTACCATCAACATTATAGCCTGCTTCTTCTAAATACCTTTCGATATCAGCTTCAGTAGCACCATCGAAAACTGGAGTAGCTATATGCCAACCTAATGCACTTGCAGCCCATCCTAAGTGAACCTCTAGTACTTGACCGATGTTCATACGTGATGGAACCCCTAGTGGATTAAGACATATCTGTAATGGTCTACCATCTGGTAAGAATGGCATATCTTCTTCAGGTAATACCCTTGAAATAACCCCTTTATTACCATGACGCCCAGCCATTTTATCTCCAACTGATATTTTTCTTTTTTGGGCAATATAACATCTTACTAATTCATTTACACCTGGTGATAATTCATCCCCATTTTCTCTTGTAAATACTTTAACATCAACTATTATACCTGACTCTCCATGAGGAACTTTTAATGAAGTATCTCTTACTTCTCTAGCTTTTTCACCGAATATAGCTCGAAGTAATCTTTCTTCAGCTGTTAATTCTGTTTCACCTTTAGGTGTAACTTTACCAACAAGAATGTCACCAGCTCTTATCTCCGCACCAATTCTAATGATACCTCTTTCATCTATGTCTTTAAGAGCATCCTCACTTACATTAGGAATATCTCTTGTTATCTCTTCTGGTCCTAATTTAGTATCTCTAGCCTCACATTCATACTCTTCAATATGGATTGATGTAAATACGTCTTCTCTAACTAATTCTTCTGAAATTAGCATAGCATCCTCATAATTATATCCTTCCCATGTAATGAATCCCATTCTAATGTTTTTACCTAAAGCTATCTCTCCTAAATCTGTTGAAGGTCCATCTGATAAAACTTGCCCTAAAGCAATTTTCTCACCTTTATCAACAATAGGTTTTTGGTTAATACACGTACCTTGGTTACTTCTCTTAAATTTAAGAAGTCTATATACATCTATTCCACCATCAAAATCTCTCTTGATTCTTATTTCATTTGCACTAACATAATCAACAGTTCCAGCATTTTTAGCTTTTGGTAAAACTCCAGAGTCAACCGCCGCTCTAAATTCTATTCCTGTCCCTACTATAGGTGCTTGTGGTTTTAATAATGGAACTGCTTGACGTTGCATGTTTGATCCCATAAGTGCTCTTGATGCATCATCATTCTCTAAGAATGGTATCATTGACGTAGCCACTGATACTAACTGTCTTGGAGAAACATCCATTAAATCTATATCTTTTTTAGGTACAATTACTACATCTTCTCTAACTCTCGCAGTAACTCTATCATCTAAGAAAGTTCCATCTTCACCAATAAGTTCATTTGCTTGTGCTATTAAATAACTATCTTCTTCATCAGCAGTGAAATATCTTATTTCACTAGTAACAACACCTGTTGCCTTATCAACAACTCTGTAAGGCGTTTCCATAAATCCATATTCATTAACCTTAGCATATGTTGCTAATGAGTTTATAAGACCGATATTTGGTCCTTCTGGAGTTTCAATTGGACACATTCTACCATAATGTGAATAGTGAACATCTCTAACTTCGAATCCAGCTCTTTCTCTTGAAAGACCCCCTGGTCCTAATGCTGATAATCTTCTTTTATGAGTTAACTCTGATAATGGATTTGTTTGATCCATGAACTGAGATAACTGTGAACTACCAAAGAATTCTTTTATAGCTGCTGCAACTGGTCTTATATTGATTAATTGTTGAGGTGTTATTGATTCTTGGTCTTGAATAGTCATTCTTTCCTTAACTACTCTTTCCATTCTTGATAACCCAATTCTAAATTGGTTTTGAAGTAATTCTCCAACACTTCTTAATCTTCTATTTCCTAAGTGATCAATATCATCTTTTTCACCAATTCCATAAGCAAGACCCATTTCATAACTTATAGTAGCAAATATATCATCTTTGATTATATGCTTAGGTATAAGTCTATTTATATTTTTCTTTAACTCTACTTTTAATTCAGCTTCATCTGAAACAGTATCTAGTATTTCTCTAAGAGTTGGGTAATGCACTAATTCTTTGATTTTCAAGTTTGATATATCAAAGTTTACATACTTATGTATATCTACAAAGTGGTTACCTATAGCTCTTATAACTCTGTCTTCTACTAAAAGATCAACTGAGTTAATACCAGCATTTTGTATTTCTTCTGATATCTCTCTTGATATTTTTTCACCTTTAGCAACAAGAATTTCTCCTGTTGAAGGGTCAATTATATCTTCAGCAGATATTTTATTAGCAATTCTTAAACTTACTGCTAATTTTTTGTTAAATTTATATCTTCCAACCTTTGATAAATCATATCTTTTAGCGTCAAAGAATAAAGAGTCAATAAGTGACACAGCACTATCCACTGTAGGTGGTTCACCTGGTCTTAATCTCTTATAAATCTCAAGTAATCCTTCTTCTTTAGTCTTTGTATTATCTTTCTCAATACTAGCTTTAAATCTCTCTTCTTCTCCGAAGTAATCTAATAACTCTTGATCGCTACCTAGTCCCATTGCTCTTGCAAGGACTGATATTGGAAGTTTTCTAGTTTTATCTATTCTTACATAGATTATATCATTTGAATCAGTTTCATATTCTAACCAAGCACCCCTATTAGGAATTACTGTAGCCCCAAATAATTTCTTACCATTCTTATCTATGTTTGAATTGTAATAAACGCCTGGTGATCTTACTAATTGAGATACAATAACTCTTTCAGCACCATTGATGATGAAAGTTCCCTGATCTGTCATTAATGGGAAATCTCCCATGAACACCTCTTGCTCTTTTATTTCTCCTGTCTCTTCATTTTGAAGTCTTACAGTAACTTTTAAAGGAGCTGCATATGTAGCATCTCTCTCTTTACATTCTTCTACTGTATACTTGATATTATCCATATCAAGATTATAACCCACAAACTCTAGTACTAAATTCCCTGTAAAGTTTGCAATAGGATTGATATCATCAAAAACCTCTTGTAAACCTGCTTCTAAAAACCAGTGATAAGACTCTAGCTGTACCTCTATTAAATTAGGCATTTCTGCAACATCTTCAACTTTGGCAAAACTCATTCTAGTTCTTTTTCCAACTTGGATAGGATGTACCATCAACATTCACCCCTCGTATAAAATAAAATAACCCAAAAGCGCACTTTCCCTAAGGACTTTTGCTTTCGGACTGCATACAATATCATCTCTTTAGTATAACCAAAACTTTAAATTTTATTCATATTTTTTTAGATTTTGCGTATACTTATCTACAATAATAATACATTTAATTATAGTACCATAGCGCTTCTTTTATGTCAACAGTGCTATAATTAAATATTCCTAAAAAAAAAGAGGTACTATTCAGCACCTCTTATTTTGTAAATTCAAACTAAAGGAGATTATTTAACCTCTGCTTCAGCTCCAACTTCTGCTAATTTAGCTTTCATTTCTTCAGCAGCATCTTTAGCTATAGCTTCTTTAATTGTTTTAGGAGCTCCATCAACTATTTCTTTAGCTTCTTTTAATCCTAATCCTGTAATTTCTCTTACAACTTTGATTACTTTAATTTTGCTTGATCCAGCACTTACTAGTACTACGTCAAACTCAGTCTTTTCTTCTGCAGTAGCTCCAGCTACTCCAGCTGCAGCTACAGGAGCAGCAGCGCTTACTCCGAATTCTTCTTCACAAGCTGTTACTAACTCGTTTAATTCTAAAACTGTCATATTTTTGATTGCTTCTATTATTTGATCTTTTGTCATTATTAGCACCTCCGAAATTTCTTTCATAAATTTATTTTTTTATTTTTTAACTTGTTGTTTATTACTCTGCGTCTTTTTGATCTTTAATTGCACTTAATAAGTATGCAAAGTTTGATACTGGAGACTTGATGCTTCCAAGAAGTTTCCCAATAAGAACTTCTTTTGAAGGAATCTCTGCAAGTATTTTGATTTTTTCTGAATCATAGATTATTCCATCCACGATACCAGCTTTTAATTCTAACTTTTTGCTTGTTTTAGCAAAATTATTTAAAACTCTAGCTGGAGCAGTAGCATCTTCATATCCGAATGCTATTGAAACTGGTCCTTCTAAGAATTCTACTATACCTTCAAGGCCTAACTCTTTAGCTGCTAGTATTACTAAAGTATTTTTATATACTTTATATTCAACACCAGCTTCTCTTAAAGTTTTTCTTAATTCAGTATCTTGTTCTACTGATAAACCTTGATAGTTAGCAAGAACTACAGCTTGAGCTTTTTCTAATTTCTCTCTAATTTCAGCAACTTTTGCTTCTTTTAGTTGTCTATTCTTGTTCACTGTGTGTCCACCTCCTCACAGTTAAAAACTGCTTAATATATTAAGAAAAGTCTCCCCGTAGACATAGGAAGACTTAATATATAAATCAATCCCTCGGTAGGTTGCATGCGTTATACTTAACAGTACCTACGGTCTACGGAAACTTTTATTCACTTTTTGACAAGTTTTATTATAATTAATTATTAACTATAAGTCAATAGTTAATTTATACTAATCTAAAACTTTTGATGGATTTATTTTAGCTCCAGGTCCCATTGTTGATGAAACTGAAACTGATTTAAGATATTGTCCTTTAGCAGCAGCTGGTTTCGCTTTTACTAAAGCTTCCATTAAAGCTTTGAAGTTTTCTTCTAACTTCTTGTCTCCGAATGATTTTTTACCAATTGGGCAGTGAACGATAGCAGTTTTGTCAACTCTATATTCAACTTTACCTGCTTTGATATCTTCAATAGCTTTAGTTACATCAAATGTAACTGTTCCAGATTTAGGGTTTGGCATTAAACCTTTAGGCCCTAACACTCTTCCTAATCTTCCAACTACACCCATCATATCTGGTGTTGCAACTACAACATCAAAGTCGAACCAGTTTTCGCCTTGGATCTTTTGAAGTAAATCTTCAGCTCCTACGAAATCTGCTCCTGCTGCTTTAGCTTCTTCAGCTTTAGCACCTTTAGCAAAAACTAAAACTCTTACTGTTCTACCAGTTCCGTGTGGAAGTACTACTGCACCTCTAACTTGTTGGTCAGCATGTCTTGGATCTACACCTAATCTTACGTGTAATTCAATTGTTTCATCGAATTTAGCTTTTGCAGTTTTAACAGCAAGCTCTAAAGCTTCTGCTGGAGTATATAATGCATTCTTATCTACTAATTTTGCACTTTCAACATAATTCTTTCCCATTGTTAATCCTCCTATGTGGTAATAGCGGTAATTACCTCCCACTTTTTATGTGATTCTTATTCTTCTATTGTAACACCCATACTTCTTGCAGTACCTGCTACCATTTTCATTCCGGCTTCTACCGTAGCTGCATTTAAGTCTGGCATTTTAATTTCAGCGATCTTCTTAACTTGTTCTTGAGTTAATGTTCCAACTTTAGTTTTGTTTGGAACTCCTGATCCACTTTTCAATCCTAATTCCTTCTTAATTAAAACAGCAGCTGGTGGAGTCTTTAGTATGAAACTAAATGATCTATCCTGATATACTGTTATAACTACTGGTATTATTAATCCAGCTTTATCTGAAGTTTTTGCATTGAATTCTTTACAGAATCCCATAATATTAACACCGTGTTGACCTAAAGCTGGTCCTACTGGTGGTGCTGGTGTCGCTTTTCCTGCAGGAAGTTGAAGTTTAATCATTCCTGTTACTTTCTTAGCCATGAGTTATTCCTCCTATACTGTGGTAATTTCGGGGTTTCCCCTCCCACTTAATTAAGACTTTCGTCAAAATTGTTTAATCTAATTTTTCTAACTGGTTAAAATCTAGTTCAGCAAGAGTTTCTCTTCCGAACATATCTACTAAGGCCTTAACCTTAGATTTAGTTAAATCTATTTCTTGAATTGTAGCCATCATATCGCTTAACGCTCCAGAAATAACTTTAACTGATTCTCCTACCTCCAAGTTAACATCAATATATCTTCCAATGCTGCTTGTTTCATCATCATTTTCAAGTATACCCATTGATGCTACCTCCTCATCAGTAAGAGGTACTGGTTTTGATCCCGGGCCTACAAAGCCTGTAACTCCTCTAGTATTTCTTACGACATACCATGATTCATCTGTCATTACCATATTAACTAATAAATATCCTGGGAATTTCTTTTTCAAAGTAGTTTTAATCTTCCCGTCTCTCTCTTCTGTGCTTTCTTCCATAGGAATTTGCATATCAAAGATTAAGCCGTTAATATTTCTATTTTCTATTGTTTTTTCAATAGTAGCTTTTACTTTGTTTTCATAACCAGAATATGTGTGTACTACGTACCATCTTGATGTTTCACTCATATTAAATTTAAGGCGCTGTTAAAGCCTTTAAACCTCCTTATAAATTAAGTTTGAATATAAATTCAAAGAGGTTTTTAAATACAAAATCTACGCTACCAACTAAAATTATTGCAGCAATAGCAACCACAAGGACAGCTATTATTGCTTTTTTAGCTTCTTCTTTAGATGGCCAAGTTATTTTTTTAACTTCGGCCCTAACCTCTTTTAGAAATTGAATAGGTCCTACTGCTTTAGCAGTTGTATCCTTTACCTTTCCATTTGCAGCCATTTGTTTCACATCCTTAACACCCTATGAGTAATAATAAGGAAGATCCTTATTATTTAGTTTCTCTATGAAGAGTATGTTTTTTACAGAATTTGCAATATTTGTTCATTTCAATTCTGTTTGGGTTATTTCTTTTATTTTTCATTGTACTATAATTTCTTTGCTTACACTCTGTGCATGCTAAAGTTACTTTTACTCTCACGTTCAGCACCTCCAGTTTTCCTATATATCAAGTAAAATAGTCTATTTTCTTGACTTTATTCGCATTAATAACACTATCATAAAACTATGTTTATGTCAACAAACCTCGACTATGTAAAGGACTAGGTTAATTAACCCAGTCCTACATTATTGAGATTGCTCAGTTTAAGTACAGGGGATTGTTACGCTTTTATTGTTGTAACAACTCCTGAACCTACAGTTCTTCCACCTTCTCTGATAGCAAATCTTAATCCTTCTTCCATAGCGATTGGGTGTATTAATTCAACATCCATATCGATGTGGTCTCCAGGCATTACCATTTCCATTCCGTTAGGAAGTTTGATTGATCCTGTAACATCTGTTGTTCTAAAGTAAAATTGTGGTCTATATCCATCGAAGAATGGAGTATGTCTTCCACCCTCTTCTTTTTTAAGTACATACACTTGACCGATGAATTGTGTGTGTGGATTAATTGTTCCAGCTTTAGCAAGAACTTGACCTCTTTCGATATCAGCTCTTTGAACTCCTCTTAAAAGAGCTCCTATGTTGTCTCCAGCTTGAGCATCATCAAGTAACTTTCTGAACATTTCTATTCCTGTTACTATAACTTTTCTGCTTTCTTCTTTTAATCCAACTATTTCTACTTCATCAGCTACGTGTAGAAGTCCTCTTTCGATTCTTCCAGTTGCAACAGTTCCTCTTCCTGTGATTGTGAATACGTCCTCAATCGGCATTAAGAATGGTAAATCTGTAGCTCTCTCAGGTGTTGGGATGTAGCTATCTACTGCGTCCATTAACTCTAAGATTGGTGCTATTGCCTCAGCATCTGCTGGTGCTTCTAATGCTTTTAAAGCTGATCCTTTTATTACTGGAATATCATCTCCTGGGAAACTATACTCACTTAATAATTCTCTAACTTCCATTTCTACTAACTCTAATAACTCTTCGTCATCAACCATGTCAGCTTTGTTTAAGAATACTACTATGTGATCAACTCCAACTCTTGATGCAAGAAGGATATGCTCTCTTGTTTGAGGCATTGGACCATCTGCAGCTGAACATACTAGGATTGCTCCATCCATTTGTGCAGCTCCTGTGATCATGTTCTTAACATAATCTGCGTGACCTGGACAGTCTACGTGTGCGTAGTGTCTGTTATCTGTTTCATACTCAACGTGTGCTGAGTTGATTGTGATTCCTCTTTCTTTTTCCTCTGGTGCTTTATCTATCTCATCGTATTTAAACGCTTGAGCACCACCTCTTACCGCTAATACTGATGTTATAGCAGCTGTTAATGTTGTTTTACCGTGGTCTACGTGTCCAATTGTTCCAATGTTTACGTGTGGTTTACTTCTTTCGAATTTAGCCTTTGACATTATAAATTCCTCCTTTAATTAAATAAACTTTGCCTAGTGTTTTCCGTTTTACAATTTTTGGAGCTCATGATCGGATTTGAACCGACGACCTCCGCCTTACCAAGGCGACGCTCTACCTACTGAGCCACATGAGCAACTTTATACTTGTTTTAATTTATCTCTATACTTTAAAGATTTTACTACTAATACTTATTTTTGTCAATAATATTTACTAAAAGTATAACTACTTTTTTTCATTAAAAGAGCGCTCTAATTTACGCTTAACTCTTTGCAGTGCATTGTCTATTGATTTTGCTTCTCTATCTAGATCCTGAGCTATTTCCTGATAACTTTTCCCATCTAAATATGAGTTCAAAACTTCCATTTCTAAGCCAGATAAAACCATCTTAATTCTCTGCTCTATATCTGCAACTTCTTCTTGTCCTATTATCAAAGCTTCTGGGTCTGTAATTCTTAATCCATCTATTACATCTAAAAGTGTTCTTTCTGAATCTTCTTCGTATATTGGTTTATTAAGAGAAACATATGTATTTAGAGGTATATGTTTTTGTCTAGTTGCTGTTTTTATTGCTGTAATTATCTGTCTTGTAATACAAAGCTCTGCAAATGCTCTAAAAGAACTCTCCTTATCATACTTAAAATCTCTTATTGCTTTATAAAGACCTATCATACCTTCTTGATATATATCTTCCTTATCTGCACCTATTAAAAAATATGATTTTGCTTTTGCTCTTATAAATTGCTCATACTTTGTGATAATAAACTCTTGTGCAATATTATTTCCTTGTTTTGCTTCTAGAACGATCTCTTCATCTGTTTTATCTAAGAGTACTTTTTCCTTTACTCCCAAATTCCCCATTGTTTCCATATGCACTCCCCCTTAGACCATATTATAAAAATATTCTATCCTTTAGAAAATCATTTACATATCACTTTTTCTAAATTTATCTAATGCTCTTGCAACCTCATCATCTATGCTATCACCTAATAGATTTCTATTTGCACCAGTGCTTTTGTTTGTTCTCTCTCTTATTACTTCTTCTACTTTTATAACTTCATTATAAAATTCTAGTGAAGGCATTCTATTTGCTCCTCTTTGAAATACCGTTTGCTGTTCTAGGTTATCTGATGTTACAACTAATACGTCATATTTTTTACCTAATTCATCAACTCTTCTTTCTATATAAGAGTCCGCTGTTTCTCCACCTTTTGTATATACAACACTTACTTTTTTATTTTTCCCTATAAACTCTTCTTTTTCCTCAATATTATTTACTTTATGTGCATCAAATACTACATAAGCTTTACAATTTTTAAATGAAGAGTAATTCTCAATTTTTTCAATAAGTTTTACTCTTCCACTTTCAAGTTCATCACCTTTGATAAGTTCTTTTAAAATCGGCCAACTATTTATAACATTATATGCATCTATAAATACAATTTTCACCAGTAATCTCCGTATTACTACTTTATTAGTCTTGATTTTAAGATTTCATACATTATTATACCACCTGCTACTGAGGCATTTAAAGAGTTTATTTTTCCAACCATAGGAATTTTTACTAATTTATCACATTTTTTAGCTGTCAATTTTGACATTCCTTTTCCTTCATTCCCTATGATTAAAGCACATGGACCTGAGAAATCTGTGTTGTAGCTATAGTCTCCACCTCTAATATCTGAACCATATACCCAGACACCTTTAGCTTTTAACTTATCAATCTCATTATTTACATTTGTTACTTTTGCAATTTTCATATGCTCTATTGCACCTGCTGCTGTTTTATATACAGTCCCTGTAACGCCTACATTTCTTCTTTTTGGAATTATTATTCCATGAACTCCACAAAGTTCTCCTGTTCTTACTAATGATCCAAGATTATGTGGATCTTCTAATTCATCAAGTATTATGATAAATGGTGCTTCACCTTTTGACTCTGCAAATGCAAGTATTTCATCAACTTCACTATATACAAATGGTGTTATTTGGGCTATTACACCTTGGTGAGCTCCTGTTTCACTCATTGAATCAAGTTTTTTTCTATCAACTTCTTTTAATACTACTTTTAAATCTTTTGCAAGTCCTATCACTTTAGTTATTGAACCTTCCATTTTTCCTTTAGCTATGAAAATTTGCTCTACTGTAGTTCTTCCTGATTTAAGAAGTTCTATTACAGCATTTCTTCCTTCAACTAAATCTTCTCTTCCTTCAATTTTACCTTCTACTAATGCCGCTGCAGCAGCTTTTTCTTCATATCTTTCTCTTCTTTGAACTTTTTCTAAATCCTTTTGATATTGTCTCATTTGTCTTGATCTATTTTCTGATTTTGTCATTTTAAAATTCCTCTTTTCTTTTTTTATTCTTACCACAGGTCATTACGCCCTTTAGGTGAAATTTTTCTCTTTAATCTATGTACTTTAATTTTAATCTCGCTGATAATTCAGCATAAGATTTATGAGCACTTTCCATAGAGTTTACAAATATAATTTTGCCTCTTCATCATTTTTCATTGATGCTAGCCTCATTAACGTTATTTTAACTTTACACCTCTTTTGCTTTTTACTAGTACTAAGTGTAATTTTATATTTTACTCAATACTACTTTTAATGCAAATATAAAGTTAATATGCTCTATTTTTTAATTAATTTCCTTATGATATCAATATATTTGGATATTTTTCTATCCTAGGTTCTTCATTATACCATCTATACCTACTGCACTGTAACATAATTTTACTACTCATGCTATTAATTTTTTTTAGTTTTAATGTGTACTAAAATAATTTAATTTTTAATTCACATCTATCTCACTAGTTCTGATATTCCTTTTGCTATTAATTCTCTTAATCTTTCTTGTTGATTAGTTAAATATAAATAACCTATTAATGCTTCCATTCCTGTCGCGGCTCTATAATCTCTTACGTTTGCATTTTTAGGAACTGTTGCTGATTTTGTATTTCTTCCTCTTTTAAAAATATAAATCTCATCCTCTGTAAGGATAGGTTCCAATATTTTCATTATGTCACTTTGCCCCTGCGCTTTTACATAGTTGATTGCTTCTACATGAATTTTATGTGCTGATAACCCTTGATTCTTATTAAAAACATAGTTTCTTACATAAACCTCATATACTCCATCACCTATTAATGCTAATTGAAGTGGATTGAACATTCTTGCTTCTTGTGTTGTGTATTCTTTAAATAACATTGTATCTAACATTTTATCTCTCCTTAAATAAAAACATTTTTAAGAATCTGCTTCTATTAATATAAATTATATATTTATTGTTGCAATAACTCAATATTTGACTTTACAAAATTTGAGTATAATCTTTATCTATTTTGTATAATAGCTATTTTTTATCTTTAGAAACTTTTATTTTTCATATCTAATAAATAAGGACCATCTCATTTGAGACAGTCCTAAGTTTTAATTTACATTAAAGCTTTTTCCATCTAACCCCTTGTGGAGTATCTTCTAGTACAATTCCTCTAGCTTTAAGTTCATCTCTTATTTCATCAGATTTTGCAAAATCCTTATTTTTTCTAGCTTCTTGTCTTTCCTGAACTAATGCATCTATTTCACTATTTAAGTTAACTTTAGTTGATTCTTGTAATATTCCAAGAGGTGCCCCAAGTTCTCTTAATAGTAGTAATGCTGCTTCTGCTAATTCTTTTGAATTTTCAATTGATATATTTGTATTTATATCTTTTACTAAATCAAACATTGCTGTTATAGCATCTGCTGTATTAAAATCATCATCCATTTTTTGAATATACTTTTGTTTATACTTATCTAACCCTTTTAAGTAAGCTCTCTCAGAATTATCCATAGTTTCTTTTTTACTATCATCTATGATATTTTCTAATTTTGAAACTCCATTATATAGTCTTTCAACAGATGCTTTAGCTGATTCTAATAAATCTTCACTAAAGTTTAATTGTTGTCTATAATGTGCTGATAACATTAAGAATCTTATTATATCAGCATCATATTCAATAAGAGTTTCTCTTGCTGTCTTAAAGTTATTTAATGATTTAGACATTTTTTGATTATTAACATTAACAAATGCTGAGTGTAACCAATAATTCGCAAATGGCTTTCCTGTTAATGCTTCACTTTGTGCTACTTCATTTTCATGATGTGGAAATGCTAAATCTGATCCACCTGCATGTATATCAATTGTTTCCCCGAGAAGTTTTTTAGCCATGCATGAGCATTCTATATGCCATCCTGGTCTACCTTCGCCCCATGGACTTTCCCATGCTGGTTCGCCTTCTTTTTTAGACTTCCATAAAGCAAAGTCTAGTGGGTCTTGCTTTCTCTCATCAATATTAATTCTAGCACCTGATTGAAGTTGGTCTATATCTTGCCCTGAAAGCTTTCCATATCCATCAAATGATTTA
This sequence comes from uncultured Clostridium sp., assembly GCF_947039605.1. Classification (GTDB taxonomy): domain Bacteria; phylum Bacillota; class Clostridia; order Clostridiales; family Clostridiaceae; genus Sarcina. The sequence goes on along the minus strand of NZ_CAMQZG010000014.1, from coordinate 11,167 downwards.
GTTTTAAAATAAACATCACCATCTACTTCATATGCATAACCTTTATCAATAAGTCCTTTTATAAACTCAACCATTTCTACCATAAACTCTGTTGCTCTTGGATTAACTGTAGCTCTCTCTATGTTTAAACCATCAGCATCTTGATAATATTCTTTTATATATCTATCACCAAGTTCTTTTACTGTACACCCTTCTTCATTTGCCTTGTTAATCATCTTATCATCTATATCAGTAAAGTTTTGAACAAAGTTAACTTTGTATCCTCTGTATTCTAAATATCTTCTAATTGTATCAAAAACTATAAATGTTCTACCATTCCCTATATGGAAAAAGTTATAAACAGTAGGTCCGCAAACATACATGTTAACCTCACCTGGAATTATAGTTTTGAATTCTTCTTTTTTATTAGTAAGAGTATTATATACCTTCATTCTTTTACCTCCTTGTATATTTATTAGTAGAATGTAATTTATTACACCCTACTAATTATATTATAAAATTACATTCTTATTTGTTAAACTCTTCATTTATTCTATCATATATTTCTGTAACTTTAACAACTTCAGCTTCTGCTGCAGTTCTTAGTTTAAATTCAAGTTCACCTTCTATTATTCCTCTACCTACAGTAACTCTCATAGGAACTCCTAAAAGTTCAGCATCTTTAAATTTAACTCCCGCTCTTTCTTTTCTATCATCTAAAAGAACATCAAATCTCATCTTTTTAAGTTTTTCATATATTTCTGTTGCAACTATCATCTGCTCTTCATTTTTAGCATTAACAGGAACCACTACCACTTGATATGGTGCAATTTCCATTGGCCATATTATTCCATTCTCATCATTATGCTGTTCTATTATTGAAGCAAGTGTTCTAGTAACACCTATTCCATAACATCCCATTAAGAATGGTTGAGATTTACCATTCTCATCTATAAATGTAGCACCCATAGATTCTGAGTATTTTGTTCCAAGCTTAAAGATATGTCCAACCTCTGTTCCTCTAGCTATTGTTATTGTACCATCACAGCAAGAACATTTTTCACCTTCAACTACATTTCTGAAATCTCCAATAGTTCCTTCAAAATCTCTACTATAATTAACATTTTTCAAATGATATCCTGTTTCATTAGCCCCAACTACAAAGTTAAACATTTTAGTAACTTCTTCATCTACAAGCATTTTATCTACTTGAATTCCTATTGGGCCTGCAAATCCACATTCAGCATTTGTTGCTTCTCTAACCATAGAGTCACTAGCCATATCTAAGGCCAGTACTTCGCCTAATGCATTAGTAACTTTTGTTTCATTAACTTCTCTATCACCTCTTACAAAAACAGCAACTGTTTTTTCATCAGCCTTAAAAATTAATGTTTTAACTGTATTTTTAGCAGAAACATTTAATGATGTAGCAACTTCTTCTATTGTTCTTTCACTTGGTGTTTCAACTTTTTCTACTTCTAACATTTCAACTACTTCTTCTATATCTGCTATAGTTTTAGCTTTTTCTATATTAGCTGCATAATCACACTTAGTACAAAAAGCTATATCATCTTCACCAACTGAAGACTTAACCATAAACTCGGCTGAGTCTGAACCACCAATAGCACCTGAGTCAGCCTCAACACATTTAGCATCAAGTCCACATCTATTGAAGATATTAACATAAGCATTATGCATTCCATCAAATGCTTTATCTAATCCAGTTTGGTTTATATCAAAGCTATATGCATCTTTCATTATGAACTCTCTTGATCTCATAACTCCAAATCTTGGTCTTCTTTCATCTCTATATTTAGTTTGAATTTGGTATAAGTTAATTGGAGCTTGCTTATATGATTTAACAGTTCCTCTAACTATATCAGTGAAAACTTCTTCATGAGTTGGTCCAAGACAGAATTCTCTATTATTTCTATCTGTAACTCTAAACATTTCTCCACCGTAAGCATCCCATCTCCCTGACTCTTTCCAAAGCTCAGAAGGAATTATTGCTGAGCATAAAAGTTCTTCTGCTCCTGCATCGCCCATTTCTTCTCTTATTATATCTTCAACTTTTTTAAGTGCTTTTAAACCATAAGGCATATAATTATATATCCCTGCTGCAGTTTTTCTCATAAGACCTGCTCTTAACATTAACTTATGACTTTCTATTTCAGCTTCTGCTGGAACTTCTCTTAATGTAGAGATTAACATATTTGACATTTTCATCTTAAAAATTCCTCCTAAAAACTATATTTAAAAACAAAAAAACTCCCCCTAAATATATTAGGGCGAGTCTATATTTCTCGCGGTACCACCTAAATTTGTACTCTAATCATGATAACGGTATTCAACCGATAGTTTTGCTATACTCCGAAGTAGGTTCAAAGCTTGTTTTAGAATCTTACAGCCACGGACTCTATCTCTTGAAAATGTGCTTCTACTAGTCTTCATCAATGTTTTGCAATATTAAATTCTAACTTTTTATAATTATATATCTTAATTTTATTCGTGTCAATATGACTCTATGACTCATTTTGATACTTAACAAACTCTTTTGCAAGTATTAAATCTTCTTCTGTTGTAAGTTTAATATTTTTATAATCACCCTCATAAAGATATACTTTGTTCCCATACCTTTCAACAACCATAGTATCATCAGTTACTACCACATTTTCTTTTCTTATTTTCTCATGACAATCTCTTATTAGTGAAAACTTAAAACACTGTGGAGTTTGAATTGCTATAAGCGTATCTCTTATTGGTGTATCTTTAGAAAAAGATAGATTATCCTTTACCTTTATAGTATCTTTTGGTGTAACCCCTGGAGCTGCTGCTCCAAATTCTTTCGCATTCTTAATACCATTTTTAATAATATCCTCTGAAACAAAAGCTCTAGCACCATCATGTATCAAAACGATATTTGTATTTTTTAATTCTTTTAATGCATTATATACAGAATCGCTTCTTTCTGACCCACCTTCAACTATTTTACTTATATTAAAATTATATTTACTCTGAATATTTTTATTGAAATAATCTATTTCATCTTTAGGTAATACTAATACTATTTCATCAATATCAACGCAATTTTCAAATTTCTTTAAAGTATAATATATAACTGGTTTTTCATCTATCTCTATAAATTGCTTACTAACAGGTGCATTCATTCTTTTCCCTTTGCCACCTGCTAGTATTATAGCTACATTTTTCATAATCAATTAATCCTTTTTTTTCGCAAATATCATTCTTCCTGCTGCTGTTTGAAGTACAGATGTTACATCTACTTTGATTTCAGTATTCATATACTTTCTACCACCTTCAACAACAATCATTGTTCCATCATCTAAATAAGCTACACCTTGTGATGGCTCTTTACCATCTTTTACAATAGTAATTATCATCTCTTCTCCTGGTAAAACAACAGGCTTTATCGCATTAGCTAACTCATTTATATTTAAAACTGGAACCCCTTGAACTTCTGCAACTTTATTAAGATTATAATCATTTGTTAAAACCTTACCCTCTATTTTTTGGGCAAGTTTTAAAAGTTTACTATCAACTTCTGCAATTTCCGGAAAATCACCATCCCAAATTTCAACTACCATATCAAGTTCTTTCTGTATTTTATTTAAAATATCAAGACCTCTTCTTCCTCTAACTCTTTTTAAAGAATCAGAACAATCTGATACATGTCTTAATTCATCTAATACAAAACCTGGTATAACAAGTGTCCCTTCTATGAATCCACTTTTACATAAATCAAATATTCTACCATCAATAATTACAGATGTATCTAATATCTTAGGTAATTTAATTTTTTGAACTTTTGGTTTCTTTTCTTTTCCAGGTGCTGTCTTTTTTAGACTTTGGAAAAACCCAATTATTTCATTTCTTCTTTTTACAGATATATTAATACCTATAACAACTAATATTATGTTTGCGAAAATATAAATTATATTTCCTATAAGTGCACCAAGTGTTTCACTTATATCATTTAATAGACTTTTGATTGGTAAGAATACTAGTGAAGCAATCACAAGTCCAACAACTGCTCCTACTGCCCCAAATATTATTTCACTTCCACTTAATTTACCGATACTATTTTCAATTGTTTCTACAAGTTTTGAAATTCCCTTGTAGATATATGGGGATATAATAAAGAATATAATTCCAAAAACTAATGATATTACTATATAAGAAAGTACCTTTGGTACTATATTAGATAAATAACTCATATGTTCAATAACCTGACTTTTTAAAAATACATCTGCTATAACTGCACCAAGTAGTACACCAAACACTGTGACAAGTCCTCTAAAAACCTTCTTAATCATAGCTACCACCTCCTATTTTTTATTATTGCCACGAATAAAATATATATAATAAATTTAATATTTTTTTTTGCTTATATTACCTAATTATAACACATAGCATTAGCCTAGTGTTATAAATAAAATTAATACTCTCTTACTTTTATTAACAGTAATTTATCTTTATTTACTTTATACCCCCTATTAATTTTCTTTTATTTGTTTTATATTATATTAAAAGTTCTAAGTGTTTTTTATGTGTATTTTACTTAAAATTTTGATGTTATTTTATATGATAAATATTACCAAGCTATAACTTAAGGAGTTGAATTAGAATGAATGATTTAATATTCGATAATTTTCAGGACACTGTAGCTAGTTCCCTTCTAAGACACAAAAGTATCTTAGATATACTAAGTAAACACCAAGATTCTCAAGCAAGAGTTAATAGGGCTATTTGTAAAGCTGTAACTTCTTGTGGTTGCATCAAGATAAATGCAACAAAACAAGATTTCTGCAATACAGATTCAATTGCAGAACTAAAAGATGCTCTTAACACACATATTGAAGGTGGTTTGTGTGAAAATTGTAGAGATGTTATTGAAAATGAACTTGGAAATAATATATTCTATTTTGTTTCATTATGTGAAACTTTAAATATAAATTTTTTTGATATTTTACTTAAAGAAAATGAAAAAATGAACACACTTGGAGATTTCACATTTAGATAAAAAAAGGTGTATGTATGGCTAATTTATTTTGCCCTACATTACACCTTTTATTCTTATAAAATCACTTTTTAAGTGATACTTGTTCCTGAATTCTTCTAAGTCCATTTCTTATAGCCCTTGCTCTTGCCTCACCTATTCCCTCAACTAAATCTAAATCTTCTTTAGATGCTTCAAGCACTGCTTTTAAACTTTTAAAGTGTGCAACTAAATTTTCTATTACAGTTGATGGGATTCTTGGAACCTTATTTGTTATTCTATATCCTCTTGGCGAAACTAAACTCTCAGTAAGACCTTTTCCTACAAATCCAAGAACTTTAGATATTTGTTCTAAATCTATAAGTTCTTCAGAACTTAACTTTTGAATTTCTCTATATATAGTTTCATAATTTAAATTTTCTCTACAATAATCTCTTATTAAAAGTATTCCATCTTGTTCTACACAATTAACAAGTTCATTAAGTTGCATTGATATAAGTCTTCCCTCATTACCAAGTTCTATAATATATCCTTCAACCTCTTGAACTATTCTCATAACCATTTCTGTTCTTTGTATTGCCGCAACTACATCAAAGAATGTAGCAAGATCTTGAAACTCTAAAATATTAAGATTATTTATAACTTTATCTAAAACCTTAATATATCTTTCAAGCGTTTGAACTGCCTGATTCGCCTTTGAAAGGACAATACTACTATCTCTTAAAACATATTTAATATCACCTTTATAGATTGAAATCATATTTCTTCTTTGAGAAATAGCAATTGATATACAGCCCGTTTGCTTTGCAACTCTTTGTGCTGTTCTATGCCTTGTTCCTGTTTCATAAGTTGGAATTCCTGGATTAGGCATTAACTGCGCATTTGCAACTAATATCCTTTTCAAATCCGAACTCACAACAAGCGCTCCATCCATTTTTGCAAGTTCATATATATAAGCTGGAGAATATGGTGAATCTATTTTAAATCCACCATCAACTATTTCTAAAACTTCTTCTTTATCACTAAGGACTACGAGTCCTCCTGTTTTTGCTCTTAAGATATTTTCAAGCCCTTCTCTTAAAGTAGTACCCGGGCTCATTATCTTTAGTATATTTTTAAGTTCACTATTACTTTCTAATCTCATATACTCACCTATCTACTTATAAATCTTAGCGATTGCCTCTCTTAATGTACTTACTCCAATTATGTTTATCTTATTCTTACCTTTTACTTTATCTACATTTCTAGTTGGTATAACAGCATTAACAAACCCCATTTTTTCTGCTTCATTAAGAATTCTATCACAGTTTGAAATAGGTCTAATTTCTCCTGTCAACCCAACTTCTCCTATAATCAACATTTTTTCTAAAGAAGTTGTAACTCCTTTATTTGATGAAAATAGTGATAAAGCTATTCCAAGGTCACCTGTCGTTCCCTCTATATTTAGCCCTCCTACAACATTTAAATAAACATCACAATTATAAAAAGGGACTCTTAATTTTTTTTCTAATACTGCAAGAAGCATACTAAGTCTTGTATTATCAAAACCTATAGCTGTTCTTCTTGGCATTGGTGCTTTTGTTTCACTGACAAGCGATTGTATTTCAACAAGTATAGGTCTGGTTCCTTCCATAATTCCTATCACAGCTGAACCTTCCTGTCCAAAAGTAGTATCTTCTAAAAACATTTTTGAGGGATCTGATATTTGCATTAGTCCTTCACTACTCATCTCAAACACACCAATTTCAGATGTTGTTCCAAATCTATTTTTCATAGTTCGAAGTATTCTAAAATCTTCAGTTCTCTCCCCTTCAAAAGATAAAACTGTATCAACCATATGCTCTAAAACCCTTGGTCCTGCAAGGTCACCTTGCTTTGTAACATGAGCAACTAAAAATAATGGTATATTCTTATCCTTAGCTATTCTCATCAGAGCATTTGAACACTCTTTAACTTGTGATACACTACCTGGTGCAGAACTTACACTCTCCCTAAATACAGTTTGAATTGAATCAACTATAATAAAAACAGGATTTAACTCGTCTATATAAGCTTCAATAACATCTAAATTTGTTTCTGAAACTATATATAATTCTTCTGCTGTTACCCCTAGTCTATCTCCTCTAATTTTGATTTGCTCCTCGGACTCTTCTCCTGAAACATATAAAACCTTCCCATATTTTTTACACATATTATTAGCAGTTTGTAAAAGCAATGTTGACTTACCAATTCCAGGTGCTCCTGAAATTAAAGTCATAGAACCTTTCACAAGACCACCACCAAGAACTCTATTTAGTTCTATAATTTCTGTGTCAAACCTTTGTTTTTCACCTGATTTTATATCACTTATTTTTTTTAATGAATTTATTTTTTCACTTATATTTACAAGTCCTTTTGTACTTTTGCTACCTACTTCTTTTACTTCTTCAACCATTGTATTCCACTTACTACAAGCCGAGCATCTTCCCATCCATTTCAGAGATTCAAACCCACACTCTTGACAAAAGAAAGTAGTTTTTATCTTTGCCATTTATATCAACTCCATCTTTAACAGTATCAAAATTCTTACTAATAATATTTTATCATATAAATATGTTAAAATTATAATATTTTTGCAAAACATCTTACATATACACTTCATACCTCTTATTATTAGCTATTTCTATATTAGTTAATACTATATTAGAGAAAAAACTTCTTTATATTAATCTTATGCTAATTAAATAAATTTTAATTATAAAAAAGGTACCTCTATTAAAAGAGATACCTTCTTTTGATTAACTAATTATTACTTAGTTAATTTAGCAGCAGCTGCTTCATCAATTATTACAGTAACATCTCTGTGCATTTGTAACATTGAAGCTGGACAATCTGTTGTAATTTTTCCACTCATCATAGCTTGTACTGCATCAGCTTTTCCTTCTCCACTAGCTATAAGAAGTATCTTCTTCGCTTGCATGATTCCACCAAGTCCCATAGTTACAGCTGTTTGAGGTACTTCACTTGCTGAAGCAAAGAATCTAGCATTTGCATCTATAGTATCTTGTGTCAATCCTGTTAAGTGACTTCCAACTATTAAACACTCTTCTGGCTCATTAAAAGCAACATGTCCATTTCCACCAAGACCAAGTAATTGCATGTCTATTCCACCAAGTTCTTCTATTCTAGCATCATACTTAGCACACTCTTCTTCTATGTTATCTGCTAAACCATTAGGTACAAATGTTCTTTCTTTGTTGATGTTGATGTGGTTGAACAATGTGTCATTCATAAAGAATCTATAACTCTTTTTGTGATCTCCTGATAATCCGACATACTCATCTAAGTTAACTGTTGTCACTTTAGAAAAATCAACTTTTCCAACTTTGTTCATTTCAATTAAATTCTCATACATTCCAACTGGTGTTCCACCTGTTGCAAGACCTAATATAGCCTCTGGTTTACTATTTACTAACTCAGCCATAACCTCAGCTGCTTTTCTGCTTATTTCTTCATAATTTTTTAATACTATTACTTTCATTTTAATTTCCCCTCTCTTTTCGATATATTTACTTCTAAAGTATATTTATCCGACCTATAAATCGCAGTTTCAAAGAAAAGCAATTCATTTTCTGAACCATATACCTTGTTATTAACTTTTAGCAATGGAATTTCTATTCTTAACTTAAATAACTTTTTATAATCATCAGTCAATAATACCGCATTGATATTTGAATCACAGTAACTAATATTATGATGGAATGACTCAAGATATTTATAAATAGATGATTTTAAATTTTCCTCTTTCAGTTCTTTTCCAATAGAATATGGCATGTATATAAGTTCATTAGCTATTATCTCTCCATCTACCATTCTATTTCTATTTATTTTATAAGCTGTCTTTTCTGTAAGAACTGATTTTAAAAATTCTGGAGTTTTTATAACATCAAATTCTAAAATGATATTTTCAAGCTTTCCACCTGATTTATCTATCATCTCTGTAAAACTCATAATATCTTTTTGAGTAACTTTAGGTTTACATACAAAAGTTCCCTTACCTTTCTTTTTTAAAAGATATCCCTCTTGAACAAGTTCTCCTAATGCCTGCCTTATAGTCATTCTGCTAATAGAATGTTCATCTGACAGTTCCCTTTCACTTGATATTAAATCGCCTTCTTTCCAAATCCCACTTTCAATTTTATCTAAAACAATAGACTTTAACTGAACATATGCAGGGACTAGACTACTTTTATCTATCATAAAAATCTCCTCCTAAGTAAATTATAACTGGTCTATACCAGACATGTCTAGACCAGTTGTAAAAATTCATAATTTATTAATTTATACCACTACCCTCTATTCTAAACAATTTATAGAAAAATATGAATATCTAGGGCAAATTAAATCAATACTATACTTAGACTACTATAAACTAGGAGTGATTTTTCATGAATATTAAAATTAATTTTTTCAATGAGAAAAATATTGCTTGTATAAATCCACTTAGACATCAAACTAGACTTATAAGTCATCCTAAAGATGATGACCTTGAAATTATAAATAATTTTTTAATTAATGAATCTATTGACACTAAATCTACACAAGAAAAACAATTTTAAACACTATAATTAATACATAATTACTTTTACATATATTCTAAATATATGTAAGTGTAGAACTTTCTATAAATATTTTTTTATTGAAGTGCACATAATAAAGTAATACAATAGAATTTACAAAAAAAATATGAGGTGATATTAATGATAAAAGTATATAGTACTCCAATATGTCCATGGTGTGATAAAGCAAAAGACTACTTAAAAAGAAAAGAAGTAGAATTCACAGCATACAACGTACAAGAAGATATGGAAGCTAGAGAAGAAATGGTTTCTAAATCAAAACAAATGGGAGTTCCTGTTTTAGATATAAACGGAACAATCATAGTTGGATTTGATAGAAAAGCTATTGATGAAGCTTTAAATCTTTAATAAAAAAACTGTTGATAACTTTAATTAAAAGTTATCAACAGTTTTTTTATTTGTCTAGATATGAAAGTGCTGTTAATGATGCTATTGTTGCATCATTTAAATCACTAGGTATCTCATCAAAAACTTTTTCAATAGCAGCACCAACTGCAAAAACACCTTTTATATTAGTTCCCATACTCTCATCAACCTTTATATACCCATCATCTCTATGTTCTAAATAAACATACTTATCATATAAATTAGGCTTTTTACCAAAGCTTCCAAATATAGCATCTATTTTTAATCTTTTTCTTTTTTCACTAACTAAATCCTTTAGATATATTCCCTCTAATTCATCAAGTCCAAAAGCATCCACTAGCTCGTACCCGTTTATTATGTTTATATTATTAACCTTTTCTATTTCCCTTAATACTAACTTATTGCAATCTACTGTTTCGACTCTTTTTATGACCACAACTTTTCTAGCTACCTTAGATAAATATAAAGCTTCTTCTAAACAAGAATGCCCTTCACCAATCACCGCAACACCTTTGCCTCTAAACTTCTCAGTATTTACCAGTGCATTATAATAAATCCCTTTTTCTCTAAACTTTTCTTCACTCGGAATTTCAAATCTTTCTACTTCATTTCCAAGTGTTATAATTACTACTTTTGCAACATAACTTACCTTATCTGTTTCAATAATCTTTGTATCATTAGTTAAAATCATCTTCTCTATATTCTCAAAGTATTGAACTGATACTCCAAATTCCTCGGCTTTTATTTGCAAACTTTCAGTATCTTTATTTCCTGCGACTGTAATAAAACTTGGTGATTTTTTTTCTTTTTGCTCTATAACCTGCTCTGAATATTTATCTAAAATAACAGTTTTTGCATTGGCCCTTGAACAGTATATTGCTGAAGTAAATGCCGCTCTATTTTTTCCAATTATTAAAATATCAACAAATATCTTGTTCTTCAACACTACTCACTCCTTATCTTCTATTAAAATTAATTAAAAAAATATTAAAAAAATATTAATATTTAGTTAAATTCTAATTTATTTTCTACTTAATTACAAGCAAAAAAAGAAGTCACCTTTAAAGTGACTTCTCTAAACTCTTATTATTCTTGTATATTAATAACTGTTGCCTTAGGTCTAGACATTGCTTCTATTGAATATCTAATTCCTTGAGTTCCCATACCTGATGACTTAACTCCAAGG
>NZ_CAMQZG010000013.1 GCF_947039605.1 uncultured Clostridium sp. | reverse complement strand
AGATAATAGGTAAAGATGGAAGTAAAACTACAACACAAAGAGTGATAAAAGTAGTGAAAAAAGAGACAAAAATAGCTATAGATACGCCAACTACGAATCAAGCTATAAATGGTGATAATTTAGTAGTAAGAGGATGGGCATTAAATGCATCAGGAGTAAAAGAAATTAAGATGTATTTAGATAATGTATATAAAGGACAGGCTAAATTAGGTGGAAAAAGACCAGATGTAAATAATGCATATCCAGGATATCCTAATGGTATAAATAGTGGATATGAAGGAAATATAGATTTAAAATCTGTAACATCAGGCAATAGAACACTTAAACTAGAGATAATAGGTAAAGATGGAAGTAAAACTACAACACAAAGAGTGATAAAAGTAGTAAAACCTCCTACTAGAATTTCGATAGATTCACCATATAATAACCAAAGTATTAATGGTAGTTCGTTAGTGATAAAAGGATGGGCATTAAATCCATCAGGTGTAAAGCAGATAAAAGTTTACATAGATGGAGCCTATAAAGGACAAGCTAAATTAGGCGGGAAAAGACCAGATGTAAACAATACATATCCGGGATACCCTAATGGTATAAACAGTGGATATGAGTTTAAGGTGGGTTTAAAAGATTATTATGGTGGTAATAAAAAAATAACATTAGAAGTATATGGAAATGATGGGAGCATAGATAAGTTTGAAAGAGGATTTTATTTAAATAAATTAAATGTTGTTGATTTAGGTTTTGAATTTGATTTTGGTTTAACAGGACCAAGTCCTAATAATCCTAATAAAATAATACTTCATCATGCGGCAGGAAATGCTACAGCAGCATCAGTTCATAATTTTCATAAGTATACTAATGGATGGTCTGGAATAGGATATCATTTCTATATTCATAAAGATGGAACTATTTATAAAGGGAGAGATGAAAGTTGGAGAGGTGCTCATGCAGCTGATGTTTCATCAACACCAGGTTATAATGATGGAAATCCTTTAAATGATACAAATGCAACATCTATAGGTATTGCAGTTCAAGGTAATTATCATCCAGAGAGTCATATTTCGGTTGACACAAAGATGCCAAAAGCTCAAGAGGATGCAATTGTTAAAGTTGGGCATTATTTAATTGAGAAATATGGTAATATGGAGATATTTAAACATGGATCTCCTGGAATAGGACATACAAGTTGTCCAGGTAATTATTATCCATTTGATAGAATTAAAGCAAGAGTTTTATCAAAATATATTTATGGAGTTTATAACACAGAAATATAAAGTGGACAAGCTATAAGATTAAGAACTACCTAATTATTCAAAGTTAGATAGTTCTTTTAAATTTAAAAAATGAGATAAAGTAAAAGGACAAGCTACTAATAAAAGTAACTTGTCCTTTCTTTGTATATATTTAATTTATCTAAGCTATAGCCTAGATTATAAGGGGAAACTAAGCAAGTTCACCTTCAGCATCGCTATCTCTTTTTACAAAGATATTTGATACTACAAAGGCTACTATAGCAGGAAGTACCCATCCAAATCCAATACTATACATTGGAAGTATAGATGCTAGTATATTATCAAGTGGTAAGATAAATCCAGCGACAAATGTTAGTATGCTTATTGTAAGTGTTACATATACAGATACTCTGTAAACCATTTTACCTTTTACCCATTTATCTGCAAGGTTTAGTAGTATTAGTACTATTGTTATAGGATATATGATGTTAAGTATGCTTGCTGAGAATGATACTATTCTATCAAGTCCCATGCTTGCAACACCTATACTTACTATGCACATTACAATTACATTTATTTTGTATTTAAGTTTTCCTTTTGATATTCTCTCAAAGAATTCTCCACCTGCTGATAGAAGTCCGATTGATGTTGTGAAGCAAGCAAGTCCAAGTGCAATTCCTATTGCTATTCTACCCATGTTTCCAAGGATTGATTCTGATAAGAATAGTAATAGTGATGAGTTAGACATTTCATTTCCAAGACTACCAGTTCTAGAGCCAAGGAAGATAAGTCCTCCATAAACAATTCCAAGTCCAACTATTGCAATGATAGAAGCTTTAACAGTAACTTGTACAATTTGTTTTTCTTTGTATCCTTTTGATTTAACTGCACCTATAATAAGTGAAGCAAATATTATAGAAGCAAGTGCATCCATTGTTTGGTATCCTTCTACTAATGAGTTTGATAATGGATTTATAACGCTTGCTGAAGAGTATCCAGCTATTGGGTTAATAATCCCTTTAACTATAAGTACTATAAGTATTAATAAAAGTACTGGTGTTAAAAACTTACCTATTGTTTCTATAACTCTTGATGGTTTTAAAACAAATATTAAGTTAATTGCAAAATATAATATTACAAATAAGAAAGGATTAAAACCTGAGAAATTTGGTAATATTGAAATTTCAAAAGTTGTTGCAGCTGTTCTAGGAATAGCAAGCAGTGGTCCAATCATTAAGAATAAAACGATTGAGTATATTTTTGAAAAGTTTTTCCCAACTTTTATAGACATTTCTTCAAAATTTCCGTTATTTTTAGTAGCAGCTAGAAGTCCAAGCAGAGGTAGTCCAACTCCTGTTATAGTGAATCCAATAATTCCAAGCCAGTAATGCTCCCCAAGTATTTGTCCAAGATATGGTGGGAATATTAAGTTTCCAGCTCCAAAGAACATTGAAAATAATGCGAATCCGATAATTAAGTAATCTCTAGTTTTTTTATTCATTACTATATTCCCCCTTTAAAGTGATGTTCAAGTTAATAATTTTCTGAATCCTATGTAACGTTCAGATTAAAGTGATTTACATATGGTTAGTATTTCTAAAATTCCATCTGAATTATAAGAAATTTAAAGATGCTAGCTATAAACACTTTGTTATTATTTGCCCCTGTTTCTTATTGATAAGTTAAGTTTATCAAAAATCATTTAACGATTCAATGGGCTTTAGAAGATAAAAATGATAAATGGTTAAAAATTAACATATAAAATTATCAATTTGGCAACAAAATCATTGAAAAAGTAAATAAAAAATATTAAAAATGCGATATAGGACATTTTCATTATGAATTTATCAAAAAATATAGGAGGTTTCTAAAAATAAAAACTTTTTGTGAAGATTTTTCAGAGATACTAAGAGAAGCTACGTAAAATGATGTAAAAGTCTACATGATATGCTTAATTTGATAAACTAAAGAAATTGGAGTAGAAACTAGATTTAAAGGGAATCGACAAGGTGAAATACTAAGCGTATAATACAATAAACAAAAGATAAAATAAAAGAGTATTTTATGTGATTTATATAAAATATTATTTAGGGGTGTAGTAATGGACAAAGAGTCCCTTTTGGGGAATATATTAATTTTCTTACTTTCAGCAGCAATGATTTTTGTCTCGGCAAAATATCTAGGTCATGATAATTTAATGGTTGGAATTACAGGACTGTTTCTTTTAATAGCAATACTTAATAAGGATTTTTCAAGAACGCCATTTAGAGCAATCTTAAAAATTTCATTCTTAACAGGATTTATAGGTTTTGTTCCATATCTGGTTAATTTAAATATATACATAGGATTTTTTATAAACTTTATAGCAATATTTATAATGATTTATTTAGTTGTATATACTCTTAATAAAACAATTTATTTTCCATTCTTATTTGGATATACATTACTTTTATTTACTAATGTCACAGGAATAAATTTAAGTGATAGAGTTTTAGGTATGATAGGTGTTGGAATTATAGCTGTTGTATTCCAAGTTATTTTTATAAAAGTAACAAAGAAAAAAGAGTTAGAGAATAAAAATTTAATGCAAATAATAGATTCTCTTATTATAAATATAAACAATTTTAGTAGTGGCGAGATTATAAATAAAGATTTTGAAAGATTTAAAGAACTTAGTGCGATTTGGAGTAGGGATATTTTAGAGAAAAGAAATAACAGTTTCTACTTGCAAGAAGATGAGAATATAGAACTTAATCTTATTGCAGCACTTGAACATATAGGAAATATAGGTAGTGAATTTTCAAAAAAAATAAAAAAAGGAAGTATAGATTATCAAGCATTGCTAATAGATGTGAATATTTTACTTTCTAAGTTGAAGGGGTTTTTAAATAAAGGACATGGTATACATGAACTTGATAAAGAACTTGTAAGACTTAATGAAAAGTATAGTTATAGAAAAAGTGAAGTTGATGTTTATGAGGTTTTAGAGAGTCTTAAAGTTATAGATAATTTAACTGATGAGCTTTTAGAGTTTGAAAAGATTAAGTTTAAAAAACCTAAAATTTTAACATGGGAAGAGTTGAAAAGTGAGTTTAAAGAAGCTTTTAGATTATTAAAGGGTGATTTTAATAGAAACTCAGTTAGATTTATATTTGCTTTTAGAACAGCACTTTTAGTTGCAGGAGCCTATTTTATTGTTAAGTATTTTGATTTAGCACTTGGAAAGTGGATGATATTCACTATAACATCAGTATCTCAGCTTTATAATAATACAGTTAAAACTAGGGCAAAGGGAAGAATTATAGGAACTGTTGTTGGGGCAATAATTTATCTGCCTTTATCAATGATATTTGTTGAGGTAGAACCAAGAATAGTGATTATAGCAATAGCAACATTCTTAATGATTAATTTCAAAAAATATGCTTATAGCACAGCAATGCTTACAGTATTATTCCTTGGGGTAGTTACTATAAATGTTAAGGATATTATGCTATATGCAGAGGATAGAGTATTCTTTGTTGCACTTGGTATTATAGTAGTATTAATAGGAAACAAAATAATTTTCCCATATAGTCTAGAGAAAGAAACTGAAATGCTTGTTGAAAAGTATCAAGCAGTTTGTGGAGAGATATTAGATAAAACAATGTATATTTATACTCAAAAAGGTACAAGAGAAGAGATTAGAAGGCTTATTTTGATTGCTAAAGGTTTTGAAAATAAGATGATTATAAATAATACAGCACTAGACAGTGATTTACTTAGACAATTTAGAAATGAGCAAAGAATGTTTTTATCAGATATTCATAATATTTTAAATAGAGTTGAGTATTCAGATAACTCGCTTATGGATAATGGGCTTCAAAGAATGGAGCGTATAAAGCTTATGAGAAAAGAGCTTGAAGTTATACCAGTCGAGAATAAGAATGAATGCCAAGCAGTATTTAAAAAGTATTCTGATACAGTAAAAAAACTTAGTGAGAAACTTATATATCTTGATGTTTATGAAATGATAAAATCATATAAAAAGAGTGAAGTATTAAAAAATACTTTAGTCAAAAAGTAAAAAAGAGTACTAATAGCAAGGTTTATTTGCTGTTAGTACTCTTTTTTTTATAGTTAATATTTTTTAAAATTTTAATTTCGCCATAATACCATTTAGCATTGTTACTTAAAAGTAGGCCTAATCTTTTACCTAAAATCATTATAGTTTCCTTATTTAAATTATTATATTCTATTAATTTTGCTATATGGTCTAAGATCTCTTTTTGTGAACCCTTCACCTTTAACGTTACTACATCTGCTTCTAATATAAAAATATCCAATGGCATATTTAATATTTTCTCAGTATTTTTAATAATATCTAAATTAGCAAGCTGTGTATTTAGATACATAGAATTACCTTGAATTAATTCATTATTAGTAAAGGTGTAATCTGAAAACCACCGTGGGCCTTGATTTTCATTGCTTAAATATTTAAGTAATTCGTACATTTTATCTTTAAATATTTCTCTTATATTTACATGATAATAAACTGAATTTTCTTTGGAAAATTTGAGTTTAATCATTTTGGTTAAATCATCATCTTTTATCATATCAAAAAAACTATTTTTAGTTTCCTTGATATACTCTTTTATTAACGTTAGCTCTTCTAATTTTTTAGTAATCAGAATTTCTTGTTTATTTATAAGTTCTTTATAGTCACTTATATTTGAACTTTCTTGTATACGTATTATTTCTTTTAAATTTATTCCGATTTTTTTTGAAGCTAGTATAAATTTAAGTTTGTTTAAATCAGCCATAGAGTATAATCTATAGCCAGAATTTGATATTATAGAAGGCTTGAATAAGTCTATTTTATCGTAATATCTAAGAGTATCTATACTTATATCAAATATTTTACTTACTTCACCTATTAAGAAATACATCTATCTTTATCACTTCTTTCTAAATTTTTTGATTTGAATTTATTCATTAAATGAGCTACTAATTTTTCAATCTCAAATAATACTAATATTATTATACACCCAAGTACTGTGAAAATTATTCTATATTCACTTAAAAATAGATGTGTTTGTGTTTTGTAGAATAATGAGTCTATGCTTAATGCAAAAAATGTTATACAAATAGATTGGTAAGCGTAGTATTTCATTGGGTAAAACATAAAGTATACGGATGCTATAGTTGCTAGTGTAATAATAAAAGAAAAACTTCCACTAAATATATAAGTTGCTGCTATATAAATAATTGCGCCAGAAATAGTCCCTAGTACTCTGTGTATTACTTTTTTTAGTGAAAGACCTTTATCAGGAAGTAACACAACAAATAAAGTTATTGCAAGCCATAGTCCATGATAGGCATAGAAATATTTCATTGAAACAATTGCTATTGTATAAGCTATTGAGCTTAATATATTAAATCTAAATTTGAAATTTTTAAAAGCATTGAAGTCTTCAATATCAATTTCTGCTTTTGGAGCTTCTTTTCCATTAAAATAAAATTTTCTAGTTAAAATGAAATAAGCTAGAAGTATTAATAATGATGATACTACAGAACCTATAAGTAATGAAGAATAATTTATATTAGGAAGTTTAATACTCATATACACTATAAACATAAATAAGTAAAAGAAACCCATTGTTCTTGATGATTTTTTGTAGTAAATAAATATTTTATTTATCACTAAAGAAAGTATTAGTGTAGATATGCCTAAAGTTAAATAGTTTATATTTGCTATCATAGTTAATATAATTGTGAAAACTTGAACTCCAAGTATTATAAAGTATTCTTTAACCATTTTGCCTTTAAAGTTTTTGTCCATCATACCAAGTGTGATTATAGTTCCACAAATTCCTAGTATTGCACCACTAATATTAAAAGTTATATATAAAATTCCAGTTAGTAATATTAAAGTTATTAATAATTTTATTACTAATAAATGTTTTTGTTTCATTTGTTTCAGCTCCTATATTATATTTTGAAAAATCAAATCTCTTTGATATTATAAAGTATAAACCATGGAGTAACTCTAGTGTAAATGTAAAAAAAAGGATAAAAGCATACTGTGAGTATTTAGAAAATAAAATATTATTGACATTTTGATTATCAAACTATATTATTTAATTACATTTTGAAATAGTTTGATTATCAAAATATGTCGAGTTTTGGCATGAATAGCTTTTAAAAGATAGTTTTTAAGGTTTTTTTCATAATCAAAATTCGTATGAATTATGTGGGTTTATATAATTGGAATTAGGGATATTATTAGATATTTTGAGAGGATGTTGTTTTTATGATAAATATAAATGATTTAAAAGATAAAGTTTTAGATGGATATAAATTAAATAAAGAAGAGGCGTTAGCATTGTATAACACAAATGAAGTGGACAAGCTTAAAGAAGCAGCTAATGAAATTAGAGAGAAGCTTTGTGGAAAAAATGTTGACCTTTGTTCTATAGTTAATGGGAAAAGTGGGAAGTGTTCAGAGAACTGTAAGTACTGTGCACAGTCAATTCATTTTAAAACAGGGGTTAGTGAGTACCCATTAATGCCTTATGAAGAGGTAGAAAAATTAGCTAAAGAGAATGAGAGTGAGGGAGTTAATAGATTTTCTATTGTTACTTCTGGTAAAGGGCTTTATGGAAAAGATTTTGATAGAGTTGTAGATTATTATGATAGATTAAAGAAAAATTGTGGAATAAACCTTTGTGCATCACATGGGATTGTTAATAAGGAATCTTTAAATAAACTTAAAAATGTTGGTGTTAAAAGATACCATCATAATCTTGAAACATCAGAGAAGTATTATGGAGAGATTTGTACAACACATACTTATAAGGAAAGAATTGATACAATTCAGTATGCAAAAGAGCTTGGACTTGAAGTTTGTAGTGGTGGAATTATAGGAATGGGTGAGAGTATAGAAGATAGAGTTGATCTTGCTGTAACTTTAAGAGATTTAGAGATTATGTCAATTCCAGTTAATGCACTTATGCCAATTAAAGGTACGCCTTTAGAGAATGCAAAAGATTTAACTGAGGAAGATATTTTAAGAACTATTGCTATGTTTAGGTTTGTTAACCCTACTGCAAATATAAGACTTGCAGCAGGAAGAAATCTTTTAACTGGTTTTGGAGAAAGTGCTTTTAAAGCTGGGGCAAATGCTACAATCACAGGAAATCTTTTAACTACTTGTGGAAATAAGATTAAAGATGATAAAGAGATGATAAATAAATTAGGATTAGAGGTTAGTGAGTAAGATGGATAAAGGGATTTTTGTTTTAGGAACTGATACAGATATAGGAAAAACTTTTGTAAGTGGGTTATTGCTTAAAAAACTTAGAGAAGATGGCGTAAATGCAGGATATTTCAAGGCTGTTTTAAGTGGAGCAGAGATTGAAAAAGAGAGGCTAATCCCCGGGGATTGTAAATTTGTATGTGAAGTATCAGGTCTTAAAAAAGATTATGATAAGATGGTTTCTTATACATTTAAAAATCCAGTTTCACCTCACCTTGCAAGTATAATTGAAGGTGTTGATATATCATTTGAAAAGATAAAAAATGATTATATTAATATAACAAAGGAATATGATTTTACATTATGTGAGGGAAGTGGTGGAGTGATTTGTCCTATAAGTCTTGCAGATGGAAATGAAATAATGCTTGAAGATATTGTTAAAATGACAAATCTTCCAGTAATTCTTGTTGCAAGGGCAGGGCTTGGAACTATAAACCATACATTTTTAACGGTTAACTATTTAAAGCAAATGGGAGTTTCAATTAAAGGAATTATTTTAAATAATTTTGATAAAAATAGTCTTATGCACAATGATAATAAGAAAATTATAATGAAGCTTACAGGAATTGAGAATATAGTTACAATACCAGAAACAATAGATATTAATGATTTAAATTTAGATGATTTAGGGAGATTAATTTATGGATAAGCTAGAAAAACAAAAACTGATAGAGAAAGATTTAAAATATATATGGCATCCTTGTTCTCAAATGAAGGATTATGAGGAACTTAGTCCTATTATTATAGAAAGAGGGAAAGGTGCATATCTTTATGACCTTGATGGAAAGAGTTATTTAGATTGTGTTAGCTCATGGTGGTGTAATCTTTTTGGTCACTCAAATGAAAGACTTAATAATGCACTTAAAAATCAAGTAGATAAGCTTGAGCATGTTATATTTGCCAACTTTTCTAATCTTCCAGCTATTGAACTTTGTGAAAGACTTGTAGATGTTACAGAGGATAATCTTCAAAAAGTATTTTTCTGTGATAATGGTTCATCAGCAGTTGAGGCAGCTCTTAAAATGAGTTTCCACTATCATCAGCAAAGTGGGATGCAAGGTAAAAAAAGATTTATAGCTTTAGAAGATGCTTATCATGGTGAAACTATTGGTGCTTTATCAATGAGTGATTTAGATATTTATAGTGAAGTTTATAAACCTTTAATGATAGATGTTGAAAGAGTACAAGCTCCAGATTGTTATAGATGTCCATATTCAAAGACTAGAGATAATTGCGCGTGTGAATGTTTTGAACATATGGAAAAAGCAATGGTAGAGAATAAAGATGAACTTTCAGGTGTTATAGTAGAGCCACTTGTTCAAGGGGCAGCAGGGATGAAGATTTATCCAGCATTATATCTTAAAAAACTTAGAGATGCTTGTGATAAGTATGATATTCACTTTATAGCAGATGAAATTGCAGTTGGGTTTGGTAGAACAGGTAAAATGTTTGCAACACAACATGCAGGAGTAAGTCCAGATTTTATGTGCCTTTCAAAAGGGATAACAGGTGGATATATGCCAATGGCAGTGGTTATGACTACTAATAAAGTTTATGATTGTTTCTATGATGATTATAATAAGTACAAAGCATTTATGCACTCACACACATATTCAGGAAATGCACTAGGCTGTGCAATAGCAGTTGAAGTTTTAAATATATTTAAAGATGAAAATATATTAGAAATGGTAAATAAAAAAGGAGAAATCCTAAATGCTAAATTAAAAGAAGCTTTACTAGGACATAAGAATGTTGGAGAAATCAGAAATATAGGAATGATTAATGCAATAGAACTTGTAACAGATAAAGAAACAAAAGAAACTTTCGATTCAAAAGATAGAATAGGCTACCAAATCTATAAAAAAGCTTTAGATAATGGGCTTTTACTTAGACCACTTGGAAATATTCTATACTTTAACCCTCCTTATGTTATAAATGAGGAAGATATGGACTTTATGATAAAGCAAACAAAGAAGAGTCTTATAGAAATTTTAGGCGAGTAATAAAAAAGGGCTACTTTAAAAGTTAAGCCCCTATGTATATGATATATTATCAAATATTTAGGCGTTAGATTTTTTTAGTAAAGCCCTTTTTATATTTATAAGATATTTAATAAAGAATATTAAACTAGGTAATGCTGCGCATATAAAATTAGTTATTTTCATTGGTGCGAGTTCTATAAAAAATTGTAGATTAGAAAGACTACCAATGCTAAGGAATAAAGGTATAGCTAAAAAGACTAAGTTAACTAAATTTTGCTTTGAGCTAAATGTGTAGAAAACGTAGATAATAGTTAATGCTACAAATAATATAGACATTCCAATAATGTTTGATTTACTAATAACTACTGGAATATCAGAAGTTAAAGATATAGAAATAACCCAAAGGATAAATAATGCGAAGCTAAGTATAAATCCAAAGAAAATATCACCAAAGTTATCATGTTTATTTGGCATAAAACCTCCTAATAATAAATAAAATTTTAGCTATAAATAAATAGCTAATACAAAGTTTAACAAGGAGATATAAGGGAAGTATTAATAGGCTATTGAAAGAATATGAAGTAAGAAAAAATTAATATAAAGAGGTGAAAAAGAGTCTTTTTTAATTAGTAAAGTTGGGAAGTGAGTGTATGGAATTATATAGTGTGAAAATGAGAGGTTCAAAAGAAGAGGCTCATATATCGGGTGCAGAGAATATTGTTACTAAAGATAAGCTTGAGGATGTTGTAAATGCTCTTATAAAAAGGTCACTTGAACATTCTAAAGGGAGTGCAGATTTTATAAATATAAAAATAGAAAAGGTTGAAAGTGAAAATATAGAATATTTAGAGCCACTTGAGGCTACAACTATAAATGTTTGTAATAAGGAAGAAGGATTTATAGGTGTAAAAAAAATTCTTAGAGATATAGGGATTGATTCAGATAAAGTGAATAAGGCAGTAGATATTTTATATAGTATTAAAGATATGAGAGGTGCAGTTTTACTAGATATAGCTTCTATGAAAAGATTAGAAAAGGACAAATCTAGGGGGATAAGAGTTACTTATATGGATTTAGAAAACAGAGATGCAAAGGGACTAATTAAGTCACAAAAGTATAATACGCACTTTATAGAAGCTTTAGTTCTTGCAACTAAGGTTATGGGATGCCCACAAATTATAGGTGAGATATGTTACTCAGATGACCCTGATTATACAGCGGGTTATGTGGCTACTAAAGAATTTGGTTATGTTAGATTTGACCATTTAAAAGAAAAAGGAAGTTCAAATGGTGGTAGAGTATTTTTATATGATTCATCAAAAGGCAAGTTAGAGGAGTCTATAAATTATTTAGAAAAGCAAAGAGTTATAGTTAGAGATAATATAAAGATTAATGAGAGTGTTGATATAGAAAAATTAATGGAGTGTGGATTAAATGGATGATTTAAAACAAAAGTTAGAAAGTATAAAAGAAAATAATCTTCTAAGAAAACTTAAATACCTAGAATCACCACAAGAAAAAAATATTATAATAGAAGGAAAAGAAATGCTACTTATGGCATCTAATAATTATCTTGCACTAGCTAATAGAAAAGAATTAAAAGAAGAAGCTATAAAAGGGATAGAATTATATGGAGTTGGGACAGGTGGTTCAAGACTTACAACTGGAAGTTATAATGTACATAGAGAACTTGAGGAGAAGCTTTCAAAGTTTTTTGATAGAGAAGATACAATAGTTTTTAATAGTGGATATACTGCTAATATAACAACATTGCAAGCTATATGTGATGAGAGTTATATTATATTTAGTGATGAACTTAACCATGCAAGTATAATAGATGGGTGTAGATTATCAAAAGCTAAAATAGTAGTATTTAAACATAATAATATAGAAGATTTAGAAAAAAAATTAAAAGAAAACACAGCAGAAAATAAACTTATAATAACAGAAGGCGTATTTAGCATGAGTGGAGATATAAGTCCGCTTGATAAAATAGTTAAACTTGCTAAAAAGTATAATGCAAAAACTATGGTAGATGATGCACATGGAATTGGAGTTGTAGGTGAAAAAGGTAGAGGGATATTAAGTCACTTTAATATAAATAAAGAAATTGATATTTATATGGGAACACTGAGTAAAGCAATAGGGACAGAAGGTGGCTTTATAAGTGGAGATAAACATATAGTAGAGTTTCTAAAGAATAGAGCAAGAGGGTTTATTTATTCAACATCTATAGCAGCCTCACTATGTATGGCAAGTATAAAATCACTAGAGATAATGGAAAGTGAAGATTTAAATAAAAGTCTTAGAGAGAATATAGAATACTTTAATCAGAAGTTTAAAAATTTATTTGAAGATTTGATATGCGAGAGTGCAATAATAAAAATTCTAATAGGTGATGAAAAAAAAGCAGTAGAGATAAGCAATAAACTTTTAGAAGAGGGTATCTGTATACCAGCAATAAGATATCCAACAGTAAGAAAAGGTGAGGCAATTCTTAGAGTATGCTTAATGAGTTCGCACACTAAAGAAGATATTGATAGAGTATATGGTGAGATAAGAAAATTAAATTATCAATAAGTGAAAAAATAGATTTAAGAAGAAATTTTATATAACTAAATGATTAGAATAACAAAAACTTTGCTATAATTATAATAAGAGTATAAATAAAGAGTTAAGTAGGTTAGCCTATTTGATGTGTGAGGGAGTAGATAAATATGTTGATATTAAAAGTGAAAAACTTTTTAGATATAGAAGAAGCGAATGTTGATTTAACGACAAAATCTATAATTATTGGTTATAACAGTACATCTAAATCTATGTTAATGAAACTTGGATATACTATGTTAAAATCATTGCAAAATATATACCTATATACAAATGGTGCAGATAATATTGATGATAATAAAAGTTTGCAAATTATAGGAAGAGATTTTATAGAAACATTTGGAGAGCCAATAGCTAGGTTATTTACAAATGAAACTTTGGTTGAATTATATTGTGATGATAAACTTGTTATTTCAGTTAATTTAGATGAACCCAAAGTTAATATAACAGCTAATCAATTTGAATTCTTTAGAGCAACAGTTTTATATTTATCATCTACTAGTATATTAGATAATTATAAAAGTATAGCATCAGGGACTCCAACAGGCTTAAATGGTATTGCTACCTTATCAGACTCTACATGTATGGCATATGATAAGGTAATGTTACAGGCAATTTTTATAGGACAAACTAATGGAATAGATAATTGGACTGGAAAAGGTAGTATTAAAGAATCTAATAATGATTTAATAATTGATGAGAAAAATAATGTGTTACTTAAAGATGCAGGAGAATATAGGAATGTTCAACTTGTAGGTAATGGTATTAGACTGCAAAATGTTTTAAAAAACATAGAAAAATCAGGGACACTACAAGGAGATACATCACATATTTTTATTGATGAGCCAGAAAATGGAATCAATCCGAGGTTACAAGGAAAAATAGCAGCAATTTTAAGTAATAGAAGTTATAACATAATGTATACAACGCATAGTCCATTTATGATTAAATATAGTGATGTTCAAAGCACTAAATATTATTTATCTTCTAAAGGAGAGCAAGGTGTCAAATTTATTGAAGTAGCATATGAAGATGCGTTAGATTTTTTATCTAAACCAATACTTGGACTTTATTAGGAGCATATAAATAGTTAGCAAATTTATAGATAAATAGGTATAAAAGCATCTAAACATACTTTCGAATCAAAAAAAGTGTGTTTAGAATTAGCTAAAAGAATAAAAAAGAAAGAAAGGGGTAAGCTACTTAAGTACCGATGGCTAGTCGGGATCTAAAGACTGTGGAGTTCTATATCAAATTGGAGTAGTGTATATGAAACAAGGGACTAAGAAGCAGTAAAATTCTTGATATGGACACTTTTGTCTGTATTTTAAGTAGCAGGTAAAATGGATTATTATAAAGAATTAGAAAAAATTAATGTTCCTTATATTGAGTTTGGAGAGGCAGCTATGCCGGAAGACTCAACAATTACATCTTTAAAAAGTTTAGGTGGTTATGATGAAATAAGAGGAGACTTTCCATATGTTTATAAGCCAGATACATTAAAAGTTAAAGATATTAATGATGTAATATTGTCGACAGTATCAGCAGTAGATGGGATTGTTCAAGTTAAAGATGAACTTAGATTTATAGAGTGTAAAGAAATAAGTAAATCTATATTAGATGCAATTAATCTTATAAACAATACAGAACCTAATATTAAATCAGTTGATAGTTATATGGAGAAATCATCTAAAAAATTTAGAGGGTCTGTTAGATTTTTTTGTGATCAGGAAGAAGAGCTAACTATACATCCTTACATGTTTTTTGATTTTGAGGTAGCAAGTAAAATATCAAAAGAAGCATTACCAATGTCTAGATGGGTATTGTCAGCATACCTAACAAAACTTAGAAGATGTAACAAAGAGCTTGTTCAATCATTAGGTCTTGCTATTTCTAGAAAATCTATAGATTCATTACTAGGAAAAGAAGTATATGAATTTAAAGTAGATGATTGGGATGATTTAGATAATATAAATTTAAATAATGAAGATGAACTGTGTTTTATAAAGGCAAAGCCTGTAAGTATAAAAGCAACAGAAATTAAAATAGCTAAGGTTGTTTTTAGTGAGAGAGAACTTGAAAATAAAAAACAAAGAGCAATGTATGAAATGAGACAAAAAGCAATGCATGATGAAGCTAATGCATTATATTCAGCAAGAGAGCAAGGTATAGAACAGGGGAAAGAAAAAGGTAAAGTAGAAGCAAAACTTGAAGTTGCTAAAAATCTTTTAGATGTTTTAGATGATGAAACAATATCAATGAAAACAGGTCTTTCAATTATAGAGGTTAGAGAATTAAGAAAAAGTGAAATTAAATAAATTAGTTAAAAGGGATTTCTTATAATATGAGAAATCCCTTTTTCATTAAGTTATTAACTTAGCAATAAGGGTTTCATATTTTATAGGTAACATATAAATAATACAAGGGTTATATCAGTATAAAGATATAATCTTTTTTTTATTGTAAAAAAAGTTTTGAAATTATGGAACGTTTTTATAGAGTTAATTGTCTTATGTATGAAGCGCTTTAAAGGGGGATAAAAATAATGACAGAAAGTTTAATTTTTAAGAAGGCTCAAAAGGGTGATGCTGATAGTTTTAATCAGTTAATAGAGCCAATTAAGGGGAAGTTATATAGAATATCGTTTATGTATATGAAGAATGAGAATGATGCTATGGATGCACTTTCAGATTCAATAGTTAAGGCTATTAAGGCACTAGATAAGTGTAAGTGTGATAAAACATTCAATTCTTGGATGGCAACGATAGTGGTGAATACATGCAAAAATAATTTAAAGAAATTAAAAAGGGATAACATAGTAGAAATAAGTGAATTTGAAAATAAATTAACATATGAAGATAAGGTATTAGAAGAGGACAGTGAAGTGTATAAAGCTATAAATACTTTAAATGATAGAGAAAGAGATTTGATACTTAAAAGGTATATTGATGATATGAGCGTTAAAGAAATTTCAAGGGTAAATAATGTGCCAGAGGGTACTGTGAAAAGTGGTTTAAATAGAACACTTAAAAAACTTAGAGTAATTTTAGGAGGGGTTTAGTATGGGATTTAATAATAATGATATAGATAAAATAAAACTTCCAGATAATTTTGATGAGAGAATAAAAAACACAGTAGATAAAGCTTATAAAGAAAAAAACAAGAAAAGTAAAAGAGGAAAGAAAGTAGCTATTGCAGCAGGGCTAGCTTTTGCAGTTTCAACAGGTTTTGTAGTTTCGAATCCAGAGTATGTTGAAGCAACAATCCAAAAAATCAGAGAAGTATTTAAAACTAGAAATTATAATATAGTTTTAGAAGATGGAACAGAAAGTTTTGAGGCTACTTATAAAATGGAGCATATGGGAGTTGAAATAACTTTTGATATTGATACAAGTATTCCAGGAATTATAAAAATCAAAGAAAGAGTTGATAGTAGCAATATAAAATTAGAAGATTGGAAGTTAGATACGAAACATGAAGATGCAAATGTTAGTTTAGATAATATTACTCTTTCGGGTAGTGGAAGCTTTGATGATGAATATCAAACTAATCTTTATAAGAAAATTTATGAAAATAAAAATATTTTAGAGGAGTTAGAATATGTAAAAGAAAATGGAGATGGACAGGGATTAAATGTTGAAGGTGTTTTAAAAGTAAAGGAGTATTATGAGTGGGGAATGTCAGATGCGGACTTTATAAATAAAAGGATACAAGCTGATACATCTTATAATATTAAAGAAGCCTTTTATAGTGATCAATCAGGGGAGTCAAAAGAAATTAGTGAAAGTTGTTATGAAAGTGAAACTGAAATAAGAATTGAAGAAGAAGTACTTGGTAAAAAAGAATTAAATTTAGAAATTGAACTTTCTAAGCTGAGTTTGCACAATTATGCAGTAGGTGCAAAGAAAAAAGTTTTAAATATACCATTAAAAGCAACAAGGAAAAAAAGTGCAGTTAAATATATACCGATAAATCATTCCTATAAGGCTGAGGGAATGAGAGATTCAATAGTTCAAGAATTAATTGCTTATCCAGATGGAAAAGTAGAGCTAATATACAACTATGGAAGTCACAAGGATAAAGATTATAAAATAACTAAGTTTAGAATTGAGAATGAAGATGGAACAAGACTTACAGATGTTGGTGGTGGAAAAATATCTATGGGGCAGGTAGAGAATTGGGCTGATGTACCTGTAACAAGAAGTTATGAAGGGAAAATTACAGGTGATACAGTAAAATTAATTCCAGTAGTAACTCATAATACTAATAAAAATATTGTAGTAGATAAAGATGAGCCTATTTTAAAAGAAATAGAGCCAATAATAGTTAAAGTAAAATAATTTAATAAATAATAAAAGAACGCAAAGTATTTAAATACTTTGCGTTCTTTACACTTAATGGAAAAAATAAGTGTTTAATTAATTTCTTAAAGTTCTATTGCTGCATCTAAAGCAACTTCCATCATTTGAAGGAAAGTTGTTTGTCTTTCAGCTGGAGGCACTGCCTCACCTGTTATGATATGGTCACTTATTGTAACCATAGCTAGAGCGTTAGCTCCGTATAAAGCTGCTACTGTGTATAAACCAGCTGCTTCCATTTCTACTGCTGTAGTTCCAACTTTTGCCCACATATCATAGTTTTCTAAATAATGGTTGTAGAATGAATCTGAAGTGAATAAACTCTCCATTCTTGGTTCTATACCATGTTTAACTGCACTATTATATGCAAGACTAGCTAATTTAAAACTAGCTGTTGGTGCAAAGTTAGCACCTTTGAATATATGATTGTTCATACCTGAATCAGTATGAGCTGAAATTCCGATTATTAAATCTCTTAATTTAACGTCTTTATTGATAGCACCTGCTGTACCTATTCTTATAAGGTTTTTAACACCATAATCTTTAACAAGCTCAGTTGCATAGATAGTTATTGATGGCATACCCATTCCAGTTCCTTGAACTGATATTTTTTTGCCTTTGTATGTTCCTGTGAATCCAAGCATTCCTCTGATATTGTTGTAACAAACTACATCTTCAAGGAAAGTATCAGCTATAAACTTAGCTCTAAGTGGATCTCCTGGAAGTAATACTGTTTCTGCTATTTGACCTTCTTTTGCTTCTATGTGTAAACTCATATGTATGACGCTCCTTTTTATTTCGTTGATTTCTATAGGTCTATATTACCCTTTTTTGTAAACGGATACAAGTAAATGTGCCAAATGAATTTTGATATTTTGATTTTTTTTATAAGGATTTGTTTATAGATTTATTTTGATTTATAAGAAAAATTTATAAACGGTTAATAAATAAGGGGAAAAAGTAAAAGTTGAATATTTTTATAAGAAAATTTTTTTGTATGTAAAATGGAAAATATAAAAGGAACATTCAAAATTAAAAATAATAAAATAATATTATAATCTGTGTTTGGAATTTGTTATGATAACGTATTAAAAAACTATTAAATTGTGTTAATATATAAGGTATACTATAAAGGGTAATAAACCTATGAAAAGTAGAGTAAAATAGTCATAGGCATACTTTGCAAGAATATTATGCAAAGTAAAGTTTTAATAATGAAAGGAGAATTATCTCAATGGAAGAAAAGAAAAAGGTTATATTTAGTGGAATTAAACCTTCAGGAGACTTAACAATTGGAAATTATCTAGGAGCTATCAAATCATGGGTAAAACTTCAAGATGATTATGAATGTTACTACTGTGTTGTAGACCTTCATGCAATAACTGTTAAGCAAACACCAGCAGAGCTTAGAAAAAGAACTTTAGAGATATTAGCTATTTACATAGCATCAGGAATAGATGTAGAGAACAACACACTATTCATACAATCACATGTGCCAGCACATGCTGAATTATCATGGCTTCTAACATGCAACTCATATATGGGTGAGCTTAGTAGAATGACACAGTATAAAGATAAATCACAAAAAGCAGTAGATTCAGGTGAATCAATAAGTGCAGGACTATTTAATTATCCAGTTCTTATGGCAGCAGATATACTTGCATACCAAACAGATTTAGTTCCAGTAGGTATAGACCAAAGACAACATCTTGAACTTGCTAGAGATATAGCAACAAGATTTAATGGGGCATATAGTCCGACATTCCAAATCCCAGATGGGTATACACCAAAAGCTGGAGCAAAAATAATGGACCTTCAAGATCCAACAAGAAAAATGTCTAAGTCAGAAGAAAATCCAAATGCTTCAATACTACTAATGGATGAACCAACAGTTATTAGAAAGAAAATTTCAAGAGCTGTGACAGATAGTGTAGGGGTTGTAAACTATACAGATGAACAGCCAGGGGTTAAAAATCTTATTAATATAGTTTCAACAATACAAGGGGCTAGCCCAGAAGAAATTGTTGCAAGGTATGTAGGAAAAGGCTATGCAGACTTTAAAAAAGATGTTGCTGAGATAATAGTAGGAGAACTTGAGCCAGTACAAATAAGAGTAAGAGATCTTCTTTCAAATAAAAAAGAACTTGAAACTATATATAAAGCTGGTGCAGAAAAAGCTAATTATATAGCAACAAAAACACTTAGAAAAGTTCAAAAGAAAATTGGTTTAATACCAAGATAATTTGAAAGTGAATTTTTAGATTATAATATAGAAAGAATTTTATATTAGATTTAAGTGGTAATTAAGAAATTATATAAGAAGGTGCGGTAAATTTAATTTTACTGTACCTTTTTTGAGATTTTATAAAAAGGTAATCAAAAAGTTACATATAAGGCAAAAGATAAAGGTAGAATTTAATTAGAGTTTAATTTAAAAGTTTAAAAGTGTGAAGAGGATAAAGATGAAGAGGGAAAAGATGAAAACAAGAATTATAGGTTTGATTTTAGTGGGAGTTGTAGCAATGGTCAGTTTAGGGATTTACGTGATACATAAAAGACAAGAACAAGATAAAAAACAAATTATTATTAATGAAACAAATGAGTTTGCTCATAATAAAGATGTAAATCTTAACATAACAGTTCAAAAAAATTAGTGGCTTTAGAAATATTTACAATAAATAAATAAATATTTCTAAAGTGAACTAAAGGTGAAAAAATATTTAACTACTTCTTAGCATTTTAGACTAGGAAGTAGTTTTTTTATGTCTTTTTAAAAAAGTTTAAAAATGATTTTTAGTTTATTAAATTGTAGTTTAAAATTTATGACTATAATTTATTAAAGTGTATTTTAGGGGGACAATATGGGGGTAGTTTATAAATTAAGTGGAGAGGAATATATAAAAACTATAAAAGATAAGGGGATATATATAGGTAAGGAAAATAATATAGAAATAGCTTTTTATCATGATAAGATTATAATAAAGGAACTAGATATTATATTAGAACTTGATAGGGGAGATATATTAAGTGTAATTGAAGAAGAAAATATAATTATTAATACTATATTAGGATATAAAATTATTATCTTGGATAATGTAGTAAAAAATAAATTATCAATGATTGAATATTTAAAGATGCATAGTGATGAAAATAGAAAAATAGATATTGATACTGTAAGAATAGATACTTTAAATAATATTTCTATAATTAGCATAAATAAATCTACAATAACATTTAATTTAAAGAAAGTAGATAGTATTATTACAGAGGGAGAAAATTTATATTTTATAAATAAAAGTATTTTGTTTCAGAGAATTAGTTTACCTAAAATGATTTTTACTACAGTAGAAGATGAAAAAAAATTCTTGAGTAGTTTAAAGTTAAATAAGATAAAATTTATGAGATTTATGAAAAGTATTCTTTTAAATAATGAGAAAGATTAATTTATGTGGTTAGTCTTTTTTTTATTAGTTTTGACATTTTATATTAAGAATAGATTAAGTTTATGATATGCCTTATTGTGTGATAATAATATGGTTGTTATAATAACGGTATTGAGGAAGATTAGTAGCCAGAAGAAATAGGTGAAATATATAAGTTGGGGGAGTAAATTATGTTAGATAAAAGGATTTTAATAGTTGATGATGAAATGCATATAAGAGAACTTATTAAGTTTAATTTAGAGAAAAATGGATTTAAGACTATTCAGGCAGCTGATGGTGGAGAAGCTGTTGAACTTGCAAAAGAAAGACAAGTAGACCTTATAGTACTTGATTTGATGTTGCCGGTTATGGATGGATTTGAAGTTTGTAAAGAAATTAGAAAAGATAGCGTGATAGGAAATACACCAATTATTATGCTTACAGCAAAGGGTGAGGAGATAGACAAGATTGTTGGGCTTGAGATTGGTGCTGATGATTATATGACAAAGCCATTTTCAGTAAGAGAACTTGTCGCTAGAGTGAAGGCACAACTAAGAAGAAGCTCAAGTGTTAAAACTGAAAGCAATTTAGTTAAGTTTGGTGATGTAGCAGTGAATTTACAAACTAGAGAAGTTAGAAAAAATGAAAATATTGTTGATTTAACTTTAAAAGAATTTGAAATATTAAAAATATTGATAAAAAACAAAGGGTCAATTATTACAAGAGAGGTTTTGCTTGATAGAATATGGGGATATGAGTACATTGGGGAAACTAGAACAGTTGATGTTCATATTAGACATTTAAGACAAAAAATAGAAATGGATGATAAGAATCCAATGTTTATACAAACAATTAGAGGTGTTGGATATAAATTCATATGCGAATAAATAAGAAGAATTTGACAATTGTATATACTTATTATAAAATAGCTATAATAAATATTTAAAATTTAATATCTTGCTAGGGGTGCTTATAGCTGAGAGATTCTATTTAGAATTAACCCTTGAACCTGTTTGGTTAGTACCAACGTAGGAAAGCTATTTCTTTTTAAGTCATTTTGAGGAACGCTTCATAATGCTTAATTTTGATTTATGACAATATTTCTGCAAAGAAATATTGTTTTTTTGATTTTAGGGCATTATATTAGCAGACAATAAATAAAAGAGAGGGGATATTTTTATGTCACAGTATAATCAAGTTTTACAACATGTAGAGATTGTAAACATACTAACTTATATTATAAGTATTGCTTTTATCGTATTCATAGGAGTGGGATTTAAGAAGAAAAAACCAAGTTTAAAGCAGATGATAGTTATTGCTATATTTGCAGCAATGGCATTTGTATTATCATTTATAAAGTTTATTGCATATCCACAAGGTGGAGGGATAAATCTTCTGCCATTCCTTCCAATAATGCTTGTTTCGATTTTTTATGGAATTACGGAGGGGATGACTTGTGGCCTTATTTATGGAGTTTTACTTCTTATAACAGGTGGACATATAGTTGGAATTGCAGAGGCTCTTATGGACTATGTTTTAGCAAGCGTAACACTTGGACTTGCAGGTATAGTCGGTAGAGAGAAAAGATCTCAAATTTTGATTGGTTCTATAATAGCTGTATTTTTAAGTGTACTAGCTAATATAATATCAGGAGTATATTTCTATGGAATGTATGCACCTCCAGGGATGAACCTTTGGTGGTACTCAATTACTTATAACGTTAGCTCTGCTGGAGTTGTTGGGGTTTTAAGTATTATAGTTATAATGCTACTGCCAATAAAAAGATTAAAGAAACATGTATACTAAAAATAAAGTTTATGTTAAATTTAGCGACATATATTGAAATGAAAAATTTAATATGCTAGGATTAAGATATAAAAAATAAGAATTAAAGAGGTGCTTTATGAGCGGGGTAGTATTAAAATAGAAAATTAAATTATTGAATAATTGTTAAAAGTAATGAGGTGATAGACCTTTGTTTGCGATGCGATTATTTAGGTTTCTATGGAGATACGAAAAGCTTGATAAGGTACTATTGATATAATAAATTATAAGGAAGTTATATAAAAATTTCTTTATAAAGTAGTATTTGAATTGTAAGCTGTGGATATCCACAGCTTTTTTTTATATAAAATTAAATTAGTGATAGCCTATGTATCTCCATATGTTTATTTTAAAAAAGAAAGGATATGGGATAAATGAATAATAATACATTTGAAAAATTGCAGTATGAAAATTTAAAAGAGTTAGTTAAAAAGAATTGCGTTAGTGGACTTGGGAGAGAGCTAATTGATAATATAAAACCTTCAGCAGATTTAAGGGTTGTTGAAAGAAAGTTAAGTGAAACATCAGAAGGAGTTGCTATTCTAGATATGATGAATCATATTCCTCTTTATGGAATATTAAATATAAAAGATCATATAGAGAGTGTAGAGAAAGGGATTATTGTTGAGGCAAGAGAACTTATAGAGATAAGTAATTTTCTAAGAGGATGTAGAAAACTTAAAAATTCAATGAAGGATAAGGAAAGTTATGCACCTATGCTATCTAGTTATTGTTTATCAATTACTGATTTAATAAGTGTAGAAGAAGAGATAGAAGTTTCTATAAAAGGGAATAAAATCGCGGATGATGCAAGTAAGGAGCTTAAAAAAGCAAGAAGACTTATAGAAGCGTGTGAAGAAAAAATACAGGAAAGACTTAAAAAGTTTTTAAGTAGTTCAGGAAATAAAGAGTATATTCAAGAATTTTTTGTAAGTAAAAGAGATGGGAGGTTTACAGTTCCTATAAAGGCTTCTTACAAAAATCATGTTCAGGGTGAAATTATAGAGGTATCATCAAAAGGTTCAACTGTATTTATAGAACCAAGTAGTATTTCAAAGTATGTGAGTGAGTTAAATGTTTTAAGAGTTGAAGAGTCTATAGAAGAGTTTAGAATATTAGCAGAAATAAATAATAAGGTTTTTGAATATATTAGAGAAATTAAGTTGAATATTGAGGTAGTAGCACAGTTTGATATGATATTTGCAAAGGCTAAGTATAGTAAAAATATATCAGGAGTAAAACCTGAAATTAATGATAGAGGATATGTTAATATAATCAAAGGAAAACATCCGCTTTTAGAGAATAATGCAGTACCATTAGATTTTGAGATAGGTTCAAAGTATAGAAGTATGATTATAACAGGGCCAAATGCTGGTGGTAAAACTATAGTTTTAAAAACTGTTGGTATACTTACATTAGCAGTTCAAAGTGGTTTTCATATTGCAGCAGATAAGAATACTAATATAGGTATGTTTAAAAATGTTTTTGTTGATATAGGAGATAATCAAAGTATAGAAAATTCTCTTAGTACATTTTCATCACATATGAAAAATCTATCAGATATAATTAGAAATACAAATAATAAAACGCTTATACTTTCAGATGAGATTGGGTCAGGTACAGAGCCTAATGAAGGTGCAGGTATTGCTATAGCTATATTAGAAGAGTTTTATAAAAAAGGTGCTATAACAGTTGCAACAACTCACTATGGTGAGATTAAAAGATTTTCTGAAAATCATAGTGATTTTGAAAATGCAGCTATGCAATTTGAGAGTGAGAGCTTAAAACCTTTATATAAACTTTTAATAGGAAAATCAGGGCAAAGTAATGCACTTTGGATATCTAAAAAAATGGGAATTGAAGAGCGGATTTTAGATAAAGCAAAAAGGTATATAGAGGATAAAGATTATAGCTATGAAAAAGTAGTTGAAAGTAAGGTTAGAAGAAATATTAATAATGAAGTTGAAGTTATAAATAATGTTATAGAGGTAGATTACTTTAAAGGTGATAAGGTTAATTTATTAGATTTTGATGAGGTAGCAGTAGTTTATAAACCAATTGATGAACTTAATAATCTTACAGTATATTATAATCATGAATTTAAAGAGATAAATAAAACAAGAGTTACTATGAATATTAAAGCTAGTGAACTTTATCCTGATGATTATGATTTAGATTCAATATTTACATCTTACAAAGATAGAAAATTAGGACATGATATAGAAAGAGGATCTAAAAAAGCATTAAAAAAAATACAAAAAGAAATAAAGAAGAACAAGGAAAAATAAAAAAAGAAGCCCTGATAGATAAACATATTCATAGATGCGGTTAAAGGTACAATAGAGCCTACATTTGGTAATATTAAAGTCCAAGAGGTTGGATATATTCCATTAATAGCAGAAGACTATACTAAAGAACTTGAAAAAATTCAAAAGTAAAATTATAAGATTTTGCTCCCAAATAAAACTTTGTATATAGAATGAAAAAGACCAGTAAGGGACAGTTATCCTTACTGGTCTTTTCTGTATAGATTAAATTAAACTTTTTTGCACATAAAGTACGCAAAAATTGCCATAGGCAATTATTGATATTCTAAATTTTATGTAAACATAAGTCTAGAATAGTCCAGATAGGACAACAATAGTTTATCACACACTTATAAGCTTGTAAATATCAATATTCATATTAATTTAAGTTGAAAAAAAGATTTATAACTTAACAAAGTCTCAATAATTAAGATTTTTGATTTAACATGCATCTATTAGAATTAACTGTGGGGGCTACGAAATTTGAAGTAGTTAGAAGAATTGCTATACGGGAGGCTTTATAAGGAATAGTATCTTCATTTATATTAGCTATATCAAGAGTGATAGGAGAAACTATGATAGTTGGAAAAGGTAATTGAAGAGGTAAAAGAGTTTGCAAATACACAAGATATTTTATCTAAGAATTTATTTGAAGGAATGAAAAAAGCAAGGGTAGTGTACCTTGCTTTTTTTCTACGTTATTTTTTAGTTTAAGAAGTCAAAAAAATTTAATTATATTAGGGATATAATTATTGTGTATATCTTGAATTAATGATGTGTGTGATATCATTAAATTCTATTATGCTCTAATTGAAAAATATTATCAATTAGGATTATGTATTAATAATAATATATAATCATTGATAAGTCAATAAAAAAACTAAATATTTTTTAAACTTTTATAAAAAATATCTAGCTAGACATATCATTATAATATTGAAAGTAAGCTAACAGATATCAAAATAGTTAAAATAAAAGAATAATACCCCAAAGAGGGGTATTATTCTAATTAAAGAGAGTAATTACTCAACTATATTTTCTTTTTCTTTAATTTCAATGCTTAT
The DNA here is from genome assembly GCF_947039605.1 of uncultured Clostridium sp. Taxonomy (GTDB): domain Bacteria; phylum Bacillota; class Clostridia; order Clostridiales; family Clostridiaceae; genus Sarcina. The sequence continues at coordinate 54,797 of NZ_CAMQZG010000013.1, read as the reverse complement.
ATCATTATCATCATTTTGATTAATAGCAACTTCATCTAAAGGAGTAGAACTATCAAGAGCATTTTCACCTTTTGTTTTAGGTGTAGTTCTTTCTTTTTCTTCTACTAAAGCAGCTTCAAGACCTTGCTTTAAATAACTAAATCTAGTTTTAAATCTATTCTTGAAAAACATTGTTTGAACAAAGGTATTAACTGCTACAAAGAATCCTTCACCAATTTGATATTCATTTAGACTTAAAAGTGTAGTGTTTTCATCAATAACTTCAAGTTCATATCTTGATACAAATGTAGTTTGTGTTTTAGATGTAATTGTAGTTATTTCATATACTGCATTTTCTTTATAGTCTGAAATTTCTACATAAGCCTCTGCACTTTTAGTTGTATAGTGTCCTATTGTCTTTTTTGTTGAAGTACCAATAGCTTCCTTTTCATTAAATCTTGGAAAGTCTTGTTTGATCATTTTTTTAAAGATTTTAAAAATATCTTTAGCTGAATAATTGATCTCAGCAGTTTCTTTGAATCCCTTCAAATTAAATCACCTCTAACGTATTTTATATAAAAATTATACTATAAAAATATATATAAACAATGAATAATAGAACATAATAATAAAAAGTAATTGTTAAGTAAGAAAAAGAGTAGTAGTTAAATAAAAAAATGGTATGAGGCAAAGCCCCATACCATTAATTTTTTATTTATTAAACTTCTTCTCTGTTTGAAGCTATAATAAATGGTGTGTAGATTAACACTGATAAAGCGAATAATGCAGCAGCAAGTAATGCCGCTTTGATATCTCCACCTGTTGCAAGGAATGCACTAAGGATTGGAGGTGTTGTCCATGGTGTTTCAACACATATCTTGTTAGCAAATGGTATGATTTCTGTGAATACATACGCTATTGTTAAACAGATAGCTGGTGTGAATATAAATGGTATAAACATAATTGGGTTTAATACAAGTGGCATACCAAAGATTACTGGCTCATTGATTTGGAATAAACCTGGAGCGATAGCAAGCTTGAATAATTCTCTTTGCTCTTGTCTCTTCGCGAAGAAGAATATAGCAACAAGTAATGCAAGAGTAGCACCTGATCCACCTGGTTGAGCATAAACGTCAACGAAGTTTCTTGTTAATGTTTGCATAGCCTCTTGACCTAAGCCATTTTGGAATGCTTCCATATTTTCTAATAATGGAGGTCTATACATTGAGTTCATAGCAGGATCGATAATGTTTGATCCGTGTAATCCGAAGAACCATAATAATTGTGAGAACATTACTAAACCAATGTAAGTGATTGGAGATTGTCCAAGTTTTACAAGAGGCTCTTGAATGAACTTATTAACGATATCAAGGAATGGTATTTCTACGAAATTAGTGAATACTACACCAATGATACTGAATAATAATATTGTTATAGTTGAAGGGATGATTGCTGAGAAAGCTTTTGATACCGCTGGAGGTACTTGCTCAGGCATTTTGAATGTCCATCCTGCTTTTGTGATAGCTACGAATAATTGAGTACCAACCATAGCTACGATAATACTAGCGAACATAGCTGTTGAACCAAAGTTTCCTACTGGAATTTGTCCCCATGTTCCGATAGTTGCCTGCGTAGCGCCATTTAGGGCTTCAGCAGCAACTTCTACAACTGCACCATTAGCATCTAAAAATGCTACTGTACCAGCTTCTGAAATTGTTAATCCACCTACTCTAGGACCAGCTTCAGCAAGTATTGCAAAGTAAGAAGCGATACCAGTAATAGCAGCGGCAATACCGTCTACTTCGTAAGATTTAGCAAGGCTATATGAAATTGAAACAACTAAGAATATTGCTATAATAGCTAATGTTGCCCACCAAACTCTTCCCATTACAGGTATTACGTATTTGTCGAATATAGGTTGTACACTTTCTGCGTACCCAGCTGACTCGTTTAACTTTTTACCAGCTAAAGAACCACTTGTAAAGATAATGTTATTGAATAATACAGCCATGGCACCAACCATGTTAACCCCAAGAGTAGCGATGAAACCGTCTCTTAAAGCGCCAAGGTGTCTTTGTCCACCGATGACAGCTGCGATAGGCATTAGAGTTTTCTCTAACCAACCACTAAGTTTGTTCATTGATAATTCCCCCCTGAATATTAAATTTTAAAAATAAATCTATAATAAATTATTTTTAACGTAACTAAAAAACTTTTTGAATTAATTATTGCAGTAATCAATCATAATTAAATTATGATTATTTCATTAATCCTAAAGCTTGGTCTAAAACAGCAGATCCATCGATTTTTCCATAAGCTCTCATTTCGATAATTTCGATTGGTTTACCTGGAAGAGCGCCTGTTACTTCTCTTAACATATATCTAACTTGAGGTCCTAAAAGTATTACGTCAGCATTCTTTGCGATATCTCTATAAGTACCTGAACCTGTTGCAGATATATCAAGCTCTAAACCTCTATCTGTAGCTGCTTTTTGCATTTTTGTTACTAGTAATGATGTTGACATACCAGCAGAACAAACTAATAATATTTTTTTCATAATAAAAACCCCTTTCCCTTTGTAATTAAAAATTTATTTATTTAAAATCTTTACTATAAGTATCAAGCCAATCAATTATTTTCTAAAAGATGCAATGCGGAGGAGAGTATGTTATCTACTTTAAGTAGTCCATAATCTAAACCTTTAACAACTTCTACTGGAATTGATTTGTTTTTACTAGAAGTAAGAGACTTAAATTCTTTTAACTTATATGCAATTTGAGGAGCGAGTAATATAAGATTATAGTCACCATTAAAATCTTTAAACTTATCAAGTGGAATTGCTTCTATTGAAAGAGTTATTTTTTTTTCGCTTGATGAATTTAATATTTCTATATAATCTTCAAGTTTTTTTACTACTAAACTAGAAGACATACCAGCACAACATATAAACAATATTTTCAAAGTTTATCACCTCAGTTGTCATTTGTTTGTGAAATTTAATTTATTTTGTTTTACACTTATATATATAGCAAGACGCATGCCAACTTTTTAGAATGGCTAAATTTCTATGCTTAGGAATTATGACTTATACTAATGTATATAGAAAAAGATAATGTTTTCAGAAAAACATAGATTTTCGTATACAGATAAAATGGAAACATATACAGATAACTAAAGTATTGATATAGAGAGGATATATTGACGAGAAAGAAGAGAAGATGTCTATTAAAACAATAAAAAGGTTTTTATATTATGTTGTTTAGAAAAAATAAAAGTCACAAACAATTAAGAAAAATATCCTAATTATTTATGACTTTTGTAATTTGAATTTAAGACTTTATCATGAGTATATATAAAGAAAATTTATTTTATAAGATAAATGCTCATGATAAATTTATCTATATTATTAGGAAGTTTTTATAGTTCTTTTACAGTTCTAATAATGAAACAAATTTCATCATCAGAGAATAATAGTCCAAGCTTACTTTCATATGAAACAAATAAACTTTTTAGTTTATAAAAATCTTCTTTATGCTCGTGTAGAATACTATCCTTTAATAAACAACTAATATCTGGATTTTCATTTAGCTTGAGTCTTTCAAGTGCACAAGTTGTATGAAGGATAAGGCCTATAGATGTATTTTCAGATAATGTTATATTTAAATCTTTTGATATAAATTCAAGAAGGTCTGTCATAAAATTCTCATAAACAGTTTCGTTTATAATATCTTTAATCTTCTCTTTATGAGAATCTATTATAGTAGAAAGTGTATTACTACAAGATTTTTTTACAAGAGCTTTTAAATTTGTTAAATTTGAATCTTTAAATACATCTGATATAGGGATAAAAGGAACACCAAATATTTCAGGATTAAAAGTTCCAACTATTGCAATTATATTTTTATCATCTCCAAGTGAGTTAACTGTTGAGTAGAATTGTTGAACTGTATCTATATTAAGAGGTATTATTTGAAGTTTATATTTTTCAGTATCAATTTTCTTTGTTAATATCTCTTTTAAAATAACAGCACTACCCTCACCAGTTGAACAAGTTGTAATTATTATATTCTCACTTTTTACTTTGAAGTTATCTTTTAAGTTATTTATATTTGAATCTATATAATTAAGATGGCTTTCCTGAACAGAGTACCAAATATTTTCCATGTCTTTATCAATTATAGCTTTTCTAGCACATTCTAAAACTGTAAGAGTAGATGCCATTTCTATAACTTTAATTTTAATACCAGTTTCTTCCTCTATTAATGAAGAAAACATTTTAAGTGATCCCATATCAACTAAAAGAAGAACTCCTGCACCTCTATGATTTTCTATTATTAAATCTTTTAATTCTTGATATGCAATAGTAGCACTTTTTTCAAGACTCATATTATAAGGATATATATTATGAGCATTTATAAGTTTTCTAGCAACATCAACCATAGATGTTGCAGTAGATTGACCATGCATAGCAACGACTACTATAGGGTGGTTAATTTCATCAAGGTCAGGATTCTTTCCAAGCGTTAAAAATAGTGCTATAAATCCAACTTCATCAAGTGGGAGTTTAATTAAAAATTTCTTTTCTATTTTACTAGCAAATGTTAGAGATAAAGCATATTCATCTCTGTGCTCTTGCATTATAGATTGAAGAGTAGGATTTATAATATCTTTCCCTAAATGAATTCTTTTGATAGTAGAATCTAGATGAAGACAAAGTCCATAAAAAGTCTTACTAGGAAAAACTCTTCCAAGAGTACTAACAGCAGAAGTTATGAAATTTTCAACAAGTTCTATAATTTCTGGGGCAACAAGTTTTGCAATTTCTTCCTTATTAATATCTTTATCAAAATCTGATACAAGTTTTTTAAAGTAACTATTAATTTCATTAGTCAGGACTATATTTATGTCCTCTTCATCAACACCACGCTTTTGATAAGTCTCTATTTTATCAGCCATAGATTCATAGAAGTTATCAGGTAGTTCACCTTTTACAATTTCCAATACTTCTTCAGAGCCATTAGATTTGAAAGAAAGTTGTTTATCTGATTGAACAACTTTATCTATAGCATCCATATGATTTTTGTAAAGTATAAGTCCTTGTTTAACATGTGGTGCAAAATCTGTATTTAAAAGTTTTATTGCTTTTTCACCTTTAGATATACATTTTAGAAAAGCATTTGCACACCCAAGTTGAATATCACTTTTAAGTTGTCCTATGTTTGCAGCACAGTTATATAATAGAAGACATCTTAAACTATTAGGTGAAACTATAATTTCTTTTCCTATTCTAGCTGCTTCTATTCTAAGAAATTCACAAATAAGCTCAAACCTTTCACTATATGTTCTATCACGTAATGATGGAAGAGTTATATTCATTGGCATTCTTCGTCTAAAAGTTTGAAGAAGAGTAGTATCTGTATTTTCTGTTGTTGCACATATAACTAAAACTTCACTTTTTTTTACATTTTCACTTTCTCCAAGAGGAGTAAATTCACCTTTATCCATAAGGTAAAATAACATTTCTTGTCCTTCAGGTGGAAGTCTATGAACTTCATCAAGGAAGAGAATTCCTTTATTAGCTCTTTCAACAAACCCTATTTGGTCTTTATCAGCGCCTGTATAAGCACCTTTTTTACAACCAAATAGCCTAGCAAGTAGTAGCTGTGGATTATTAGCATAATCAGCACAGTTAAAAGAAATGAATGGAGCCTCTGGAGAGTAAATGCTACTTTCGATAGCAAATCTATGCATAAGCTCTGCAAACATAGTTTTACCTACTCCTGTTTCACCAAGTAATAGAGTATTAAGACCATGTGGTGGATAAAGCATAGCCGCTTTTGCTTGCTGTATAGAATTCTTTAAACTTTGATTTCCACCAATTATATTATCTATGTTTACAATAAAAGATGTTTTATGTGATGTATTATTAGGATTAATTTTATATAATACAGGTTTTCCTTTTATTTTTAATACTTTTCCTTCAGTATATAGTTCATTTAATATTTTACTGACATTAGCCCTTTTTATGTTAAGTTTTTCAGCTATCTCATTTGTTTCACAACCGACCATTGAAATTTTATCTTGTATTTGTTTATTAGAGTTATCCTCTATATAATTTAAAATTAATTCTTTATTAGTATAACGTTTCACCTAATCACCCTCTTATAACAAAATAAATTTAGCATTTTTATGTAGTAAAGTTCTAGTTAAAAAGTAAAAAAATACCTATAATAAATTTTCACAAAAAAATGTGTTTAAAGTTTAAAGTAAGTGTGTATATTTATTAAATTTTAAAATTAAACACTTAAATAGATTTTCATTACGATATTATCAAAAATGTGCTATATTTATTAATATTTTTTAAAAAGTAAAAATATGTATAGCTAAAACAGTTAATAAACCAAAAAGGTTAAAATTTCCAAGTATACAGATGAGGCATACAGATACCTAAAAGCAGTTTTTTGAAAAAATAAAATAAAAAAATTGGCTATTTTAAAGGGGTAGATTGATGTTGGCATGTTATTTGCTAAATATATTAGTGAGAACAGTTAATAAATTCAAAAATTATACGAAAATATAAGTATAAAATTTGTCTATACAAAAAAATATAAAGAGGGAGTAAGTGAAAAAGAAGTATATATTTCATTTGCTTACCATAAGATAAAGTAATTTAAAAAATAGGGGGAGTTTAGAAATGAAAAAATATTTAGTAGTAAGTAAGGGTTTACCACAATCACAAGCTTTTGAGAGAGCAGCAAGAGAGTATACAGCAAAAAACAGTTTATCAGTAGAATGGTATTTTAATAAAGAGGTTGATTATTTAGATGTTGTTAAAACAGAAAATATTGATGTTGTTGTAATATCACCAGAAGTTTTAATTACAGAGAATAAAATAAAAGCTGAACTTGATACAATAAATGTTGATTATCTTTCAGTTAAACCAGCAGATTTTGGTTTAAGAAGACTTGAGAAGATAATGCCATTATTAGAAGCAAAGTAAGCTTTGTTAATATGCCACAGTAAAATTACTGTGGCATATATTTTTATTATGAGAGGGGTTTTAGAGGATGGCAATTAGATGTCCAAAATGCGAGAAAAAAATAAATAATAATTACATAAAAGATGCAAAGAATATGGAGAGTTTTAAGTGCCCAAGTTGTAAGGTTGATATTGAAGAGAGTGGGAAATCAAAGATATTAGCAATTATAATAGCTATTATCCCAATAATGTTTTTAGCCTTTTTTATAAAAAACTTCTTTATAAGAATAGTAGTAATATTTATATGGGCATTTATCATTAATTCGCATATCAGACCTTTAATTTCAAAGTATAAATTAGTAAAAAAATAGGATATCCATATTGGATGTCTTATTTTTTTGATTTGTAGTAAATAAAAGGGGGAAAAGCTAATTGACATGTAATATTTCAGGGTATATAATTAAGAAAATAAAGGCTATGAAGAGAAGAGTAATTATAAATAGTATTCAGAGAGTTTTCGGTTAGTGTGAGGAAATTACGAAGTTATAATGAAACAAGACTTGGAGCTGCATACGGATCTTATTATTTATAAGTGATGCTATGACGTAGGTTCACGTTACAGAACTAGAGTATATTTTAAAGATAAAAGATGAAAGTAAGTGTACTTGAAGAGCCTGAAATAGCAATGTTTTGGGGAATAAGAGTGGTATCGCGAAGTAATTTCGCCTCTGTAGAATTTAGTTCTATAGGGGTTTTTTTGTTTTTAAAATAGTATTTAAATTAAAAAGGAGTGGTTAATTATGATAAGTAATAAATTAAAAAGAGATGAAAAACCAGTATTTCCTAAAAGAGCAGTAATTACAGCTGGAATGCCTTATGGGAATAAAAATCTTCACTTTGGTCATGTTGGAGGTATGTTTGTTCATGCTGATATCTACGCTAGATTTTTAAGAGATAGAATTGGTAAGGAAAATGTTATATTTGTATCAGGAACTGATTGTTATGGTTCACCTATTCTTGAGAGTTATAGAAACTTAAAAGAGAGTGGCTATACAGATACAATGGAAAACTATGTAATGAAAAATCACCTTAGCCAAAAAGAAACTTTAGCAAAGTATAATATTAGTTTAAATCTTTATGGTACTTCTGCTTTTGGAAGAAGTGGAGAAATTCACAATAAGGTTTCAGAAGAAGTATTTAATGCTTTATATAACAATGGATATGTAAAAAAAATGTCTACATTACAATTCTATGATAAAGAGCAAGATACTTTCTTAAATGGAAGACAAGTAGTTGGGAAATGTCCTATAGATGGTTGTACTTCAGACAAAGGATATGCTGATGAATGTTCACTTGGACATCAATATATGCCTTCAGAACTAATAAGTCCTATCAGTAAATTATCAGGTTCTGTACCAGAACTGAAAAGTATAGAAAATTGGTATTTTACTTTAGATGATTCAACTGACAAGATGAAAGAATTAAATGAATTCTTAGTTAGAAATACTAATAGAAGAAAATATGAGCTTAAAGCTATAGATGAGTTCTTAAAGAAACCATTACTTTATGTTCAAAGAAAATATATAGAAGACATGGATGCACTTGTTGCTAAACTTCCAACTCATGAATTAGTTGATGAAGAGAAGAAACCTTCAGTAAGCTTTATTTTTGAACATCTAGAAGATAGAGACACAGCAAAATCTATATTAGATGGATTAAATATCAATTATAGAAGTGGTAAGACTTTAGTTCCATTTAGATTATCAGGAAATATCTCATGGGGAGTAAAAGTTCCAGAAAAGGATGGAGTTAAAGATTTAACATTTTGGGTTTGGCCTGAATCATTATGGGCTCCAGTTTCATTTACAAAAACATACCTAGAGTCAATAAATGCTAGTGATGATGAATGGCGTAAATGGTGGGATAATGAAGATTCTATGGTTTATCAATTTATAGGTGAGGATAATATATACTTCTATTCAATAGCTGAAATGGCTATGCTTATGGGACTTAAAACACCTAAAAATGAAGAAGTAGAGATGGATAAGATACATTTCCCACATATTATTTCTAACAAGCATATATTATTTATGGATAAAAAAGCTAGTAGTAGTTCAGAGGTTAAACCACCTATGGCTGATGAGCTTTTAGCTTACTATTCAAAGGACCAATTACGTATGCACTTTATGAGTCTTGGATTATCTTCTAAGAGTGTTGGATTTAAGCCACAAGTTTATATGGCTGAAGAAGAAAAAGTTGGTGTAGATGCAGTATTAAAAGAGGGAAATCTTTTAACAAATGTATTTAATAGACTTATACGTTCAAGTTTATATACTTTACAAAGTTTAGAGGAATCTCTTCCTATGTTTGAGATGAGTGATAAAATTAAAGAATTATCAGAAAAAGCTGTAGTAGAGTATGAAAGACATATGTATAATCAAGAATTCCACAGAATAGCATATGTTCTAGATGAGTATATCAGAAATGTTAGCAAATACTGGGCTAGTAACAGTAAAAATGAAGAATTTAAAAAACAATTAGTAGCTGATACTTTCTATGCTTGTAAAATCATAGCTATATTAATTCACCCAATAGCACCAGATGGTTGCGAGATGTTTAGAGAATATCTTAATATTGATGAAGATTTATGGAACTGGGATAATATTTATGAGCCACTTAATGTTTACTTTAAAGATGGAGAAAAGCATACATTTAAATTCCTTGAACCAAAAGTTGATTTCTTTAAGAAATTAGACCACCAATATTAAAATTAAATTTATAGATTATAAAGATACTTTCCTTTTTAAAAAGGGGAGTATCTTTTTTTATTTTAGTTAAATTTAAAAATCTATAAAATTGCCAGTAAAACTATTAATAAACACTTGAAAGTATACGATAAGAGATATAGAATATGAAATATATGGAAAACTATCTGATTTGGGGGAAGTATGGAAAATTATGAAGAACTTTATAAACAGTTAAACAGAGAATTTCACAGTTATCAACTTTTTGCAGAAGAGAGACTTCAAAAGATGAATAGAGTAAATAAAGGATTAGAGAGAAAATTATCAATATTTGAAAATATTGTAGAGGTTAGTAAGTATATAAATTCTAATATCTCAGATTCAAATTTACTTGGAATGATAAATGATATGATAGTAGGAATGCTTGGTGTTAGTTATTCAACAATACATTTGATTGAAAATGATATATTAGTTCCTAAGACAACGAATATAGGTGATTTAATTAACACAAAGATTCACTATAGACTTGAAGAGATTAAAATGGGAAAGTCATTTATTAAAAATGATAATAATGGTATTTTTTCAACAATAGATGGTGAAAATAAAATTAATTCTTTAATAGGTGTTCCAATTTGCATAAAGGAAAAACTTACAGGTTATATAATTGTAGAACATATGTATTATACATTTTTTGAGAAAGAAGATGTTAATTTTATTGAGTACATAGCACATCAGGTTGCAATAGCTATTGAAAATAGCAGTTTATATAAAAAAATTCAAGAAGCAGCACAAAGAGATTCATTGCTTGATATTTGTAATAGAAAGTATTTTTATGAATTAATAGAAATAGAGAAAAAAAATAATGAGGAGTGTAAAGGTTTTGCAATAGTAATGTGTGATATAGATAACTTTAAAAATGTAAATGATACTTATGGACATCAAATTGGAGATTTAGTTCTAAAATCTATAGTTAGGATTATGAAAGAGAATTTAAGGGAGTCAGATATAATAGCACGATATGGTGGAGAAGAGATAATTATATTTTTAAGTGGAGAGAGAAGTAGAGAGGAAACTATTGCCCAAGTTGAAACTATGAGGGCAGAAATAGAAAGTAATATAGTTAAATCATCAGATGATGGAGAGTGTAGTGTAACTGTAAGTTTTGGTGTAGGATTTACTACTAGTTCAAACGAGGATGGACTTGCAGTTGATAAGATTATTAAAAGAGCAGATGATAAGCTATATGTTGCAAAAAGGACTGGGAAAAATAAAGTAGAATATTAAAAAAACAGGTCACTTCATTTAAAATTTATATTATAAATTATAAATGAAGTGCTTTTTTATAAATTTTGTTATAAAAGCAGTTGAATGTTTAATATAATTTATAAAGAAAAAAATTATATCAATAGCGATATGGAAAGTTTAAATAATAGATAGGTGTATTTATGGATATAAAAAAGTTATTAAGAATTATTAGAAAAAATGAAGGTAGTAAATTAGATTTTAAAGAACAAATGCATTTAAATACAGAGTCAGATAAGAAGGAGTTTACTAAGGATATTTGTGCAATTGCAAATTCTAAAGGTGGCAGAGGACATATTATTGTTGGGATTCAGGATAAGAGCAAAAAAATAGTTGGTATAGAGAATTATGCTAAATTAAATGAGGAAAGAATGCAGCAAATTATAAGCTCAAGATGTGATCCACCAATTCCAATTTCTGTGGAAGAGTTTATTATAAATATGAAAAAGATTTTAGTCATAACTATATTTGACGGTGAGCAAAAGCCGTATCAAGTAAAAGAAACAGGGGCTTTTTATATTAGAAGAGGTTCTATTACTGATTATATGAGAAAGAGTGAGTTATTAAATGTTTTTCAGGATAAATTGGATTTAAATATAGAAACTTGTGCAATTATGAATTCAAATGAGAGTCTTTTAGATAATAAAAGTTTGAGTAAATATTTTAATTCAAAGGGAATAGAGTTTAATGAAAAGAATAGAGATTTTCTTTTGAGTAGTAGCAATATAGTAAGGGTTAATAGAGAAACGGGTGAGAAAATTTGTACACTTGGAGGACTTTTAGTATTTTCACAGATCAATAGCATTGCTATACCTTATAATTTTATCAAAATTGGGGGTGAAGATAAAAAGGAAATATATATACAAGGAAGTTTACTTACAATGATAGATAAAGCGAGTGAGTATATAAAAATGATATTACCAGATAAATATCCTTGTAATGCGATTATTGAGGCTGTCAAAAATGCAGTCTTATATCGAGATTATACTTTAAGTAATTGTATAGAGGTAATCATAGAAAAAGAAGAGGTTACTGTTAAAAATCCAGGTAAGTTTATAGAGAATAGCGATAAGTATATGTTAGATTATTCTAAAAGAAATATGTGGATTTATGAAAAGTTAATAACCTTAGATACAGAGAATAGATTTATAAAGGATGGTCAAGGTTTTAAAAGAATGAATAAAGAACTTGGAAGTCTTGGAAAAATGGAAATTATTGAAAGTAAAAGTGAGGAAATGGTAAAAGTTATTTTCCCAGGTATTGAATCATTTTAGAGATTTTAGGCTATTATAATCTAAGAGAGAAATTCAAACAAATATTCTTGTGAATTGCCTTTATAAGCTATATACTATAAATATGCCTTTTTAGGGAATAAACAACTTTTAGGTTGTAATTTTAGACATAATGAATAGAATAGTTACTAAAACTATAGACAATTGGGCATACTAATAGCCATAAATACTTTTTAATCTTTTTTAATCGAAAAAAGGTACGGAACAGGCGAAAATAAAAGCCAAAATCAGAGCGTAAGGGCTGAGATAATTATAGGGTAGAACCTTGTTGGTGCTTGTTGGTAGATGATTAACAATACTAAAAACAAATCAAAATAAATAATTGAAAGGATAGACTACTTAGTATAAAATATCTAATGTAAAATGGATATTTATATATGTACCGATGGCTAGTCGGGAGTTTATGACTGTGGAGCATTACACCAAATCAGAGTAGCTTTGGCAAAATGAGGTGCTAGGAAGCAGTAATTTTCTTGATATAGATACTTTTATCTATATTTTAAGTAGCAGGTAAGAAAGATGGCAAATGTGTTAGATACACTTCAAGAGCGTGGATACATAAAACAATTTACACATGAAGATGAGACAAGAGAATTATTAGAGAAGGAAAAAGTAACATTTTATATAGGCTTTGACCCAACAGCTGATAGTTTACATGTAGGACATTTTATAGCAATGATGTTCATGTCACACATGCAAAAAGCAGGACATAGACCAATAGCACTTATTGGTGGTGGAACTGCAATGATTGGTGACCCAAGTGGGAAAACTGATATGAGAACAATGATGACAAAGGAAACAATTCAACACAACGTTGATAGCATAAAGAAACAAATGGAGAAATTCATAGATTTCACAGATGACAAGGCAATACTTGTTAATAATGCAGATTGGTTATTAAACCAAAACTACGTTGAATTTATAAGAGATATTGGAGTTCATTTCTCAGTAAACAGAATGCTTTCAGCAGAATGTTTTAAGCAAAGATTAGAAAAAGGACTTTCATTCTTAGAGTTTAACTATATGTTAATGCAAGCATTTGATTTCTATGAGTTAAATAGAAAGTATGATTGTAAACTTGAGCTTGGTGGAGATGATCAGTGGTCAAATATGATAGCTGGTGTTGAGCTTATAAGAAAGAAATCACAAAAAAGTGCAAGTGCAATGACATGTACCCTTTTAACTAATTCAGAAGGTCAAAAAATGGGTAAAACTGTAGGGGGAGCTTTATGGCTTGACCCAGAGAAAACAGCACCATATGATTTCTACCAATACTGGAGAAATGTTGGAGATGCTGATGTAGATATGTGTCTTAGACTTATAACATTTGTACCAATGGATGAAGTTAAAAGACTTTGTGCATTAGAGGGTTCTGCTATAAATGAAGCTAAGAAAGTTCTTGCTTTTGAAGTAACAAAACTTATCCACGGAGAAGAAGAGGCTAAAAAAGCTATGGAAGCTGCTGAAAGCGTATTTGGAAATGGTGGAAGTATGGATAACATACCTACAATCGAAATTGATGCGAGTGCAGTTGGAACAGAACTTTTAGGAGTTCTTGCAGAAAATGAAGTATTCAAATCAAAAGGTGAAGGTAGAAGACTTATACAACAGGGTGGAGTATCAGTAAATGATGTGAAACTTGAAGATGATAAGAAAGTTATCGAGATGTCAGATTTTAAAGATGACATGATACTTATTAAAAGAGGAAAGAAGAAATTCTATAAACTAGTAATTAAATAAGATTTTAAAAAAGAGCTATACTGTGGATGATGATTCCATAGTATAGCTCTTTTAAATTTAATTTAAAAGGATTAAAATAACATTAAATTGAGATATTTTAGGAGTATTCTAAATGGAAGAATCAAAATATTAGAAGTGAGGTGTAATATGAATTTATTAATAAATGAAGAAAAAAATTTTAAAATAACAAAAATTATATATTTAGCTTTTGTTATAGTAAGTATAGTTGCATGGTTCTTTTTGCCAAACCATGTAGCAGTGCAGTTTAGTAGTAATGGTGCTACTAGTGTGATGCAAAAAATAGTTTATACATTAATAATACTTTTTGCAGGAACTGTTGCGGCATTTGCTATACCAAAAAGAAAAAGTATGTATGCGATTGGGATAGTTTTTATCTTAAGTATAATTGTAATTGCAATTAATCTATTTATAATTTAATGAAAAAAGTTTAAAAAAAGAGCTATACTATGGAGTTTTACCCATAGTGTAGCTCTTTTTTTCATTTACTTTTTAATATTAGCATAAGTAAATATTAATTTAATAAATTTGATAGTAGTTTAAATAAAATTAAAATAAAAAAAGAATTGAATAAAAAAGGTTTTTTAAAACATATCTAGAATATATCTAATGTAAAAATATGGAGTTGAAGGAGGGGGGATTTACAAGAAAAAAAGATAAAGAGATAGAAGGTATAGAGAAGTTAGATAGATTAAATAATAGGAGATTAGCTATGGGGAAAAAAGTTTTTCAGAAAATAAAACAAATTTTAGGAATTGGTTTAGGTCTAGTATTAGTTTATATTATGGCAAATTTTATGGGGGGAAATGTTTATACAGGATTATATTTAAAAGGATATGATGAAAGAGTAGAAACAAATTTAGCAAGTATGAATTTGACGGATTCATATGAAGGACACCTTGGAGCTACAGTTAAATTTAAAGGAACTATAGTTCAAAAAATAGAAGGAAAAGAAAATCAGTATGTATTGCAAGTTGGAACAGGAGTATTAGATACCGCAGTAGCGATTGTGAAAAATGAAAGCAAAACAGAGATTAATGAGGGGGATATTCTAGAGATAAATGGATTTTATGCAGGTAAAAAAGTAATTAAGTTAAATGAGGAAAAGTTTAAATTACCAGTAATTGATACAATAATAGTTGAAGAAATTAATAGTGAAGAATTAGTTGCATCAATTAGTGAGGTAAGGACTTATGAGAGAGAGTTAAATGTACAAAGGGAGGGGAAAAGCCCAGACCTTTTTATTTCGTTAAATTGGATTGAGAAATACAAAGAAAATAGTTTAATAGAGTTTGATTTACTTAGATCTGGTGAGGGTATGAGTAGAGTGAAAGAGTTAAAGGTAGAAAAATATGAGCGAGAAAAACTTTTAGAAACTCAAAATATGGAACTTTTGAATTATGAGATAACAGGTGAAAATGATATGAGTAACCTTATAACAGTAAGATGTGATTCAAATATTACAAAAGTTAAAATAATTTTAGAGTATACAGATGAAAGAACTGACGAGATTAAAACAGATATAGTAGAAGTTGAAATTCCTGAAAAAGTTTTTAATAAATATTAGGGGGGTAATGCTAGAAAAATATGAACTAAGGGAGGAAAGGGGGAATGAATTAAGAAAATTTATATATAGATTTCTAAGAGATAAGTTTTATAGAAGTTTAAGTTAAATTAAAGTGAAAAAAGAATTAGATTAAAAAGGTTTTTTGGGGGATATATAGAATATATATTATGAATGGTAAAAAAAGTATTAGGAGAAATGAAAATGGAAAATAAAAGAAGTGAAATATTACCTGTTGGGACAGTAGTTTATTTAAATTTAACGCTTAAAAAGGTAATGATTATTGGTAGAAAAATGATAAGGGAAATAGAAGGGGAAAAGTTTTATTTTGACTATGTAGCGTGTTTATATCCAGAGGGTATGATAGGTGCAGAAAGTGTATTTATAAATAATGAAGATATTCAAGAAGTTTGTCATATGGGATATGAAGATGATGATAACGCTATATTAACTCAAAGAATTGCAGGATGGGAAAAAAATCCAGGGATTGCAAAGGGGTATAGAGAAGTTCTTATGAATAAAAATTCTAAGAAAGAAAAAAGTGAAATCTAAAATTTATTAGAGAAAGCAAGGAATGAAATTAAAAAAATAGTACAAGAGGTGAGTTATGAATATAGGATTAGATACAGATGTACTTGAAAAAATAGAAAAAGATTTATCTTATAATTTAGAATATTTAGAAGCAATTAATCTTTTTCTTTATACAATGGGAGAAGAAGCAAAAGTAGAGTTTAAAGGAAATGGCGTAGCTCAGTTAATAACTATAATTGATGATTTTAGAAAATTATTGAGTGAAAAAACTGAAAATATGTACAAGGAGTTTGGTAACGAACTTGCACATGTAAAGCGTGAATTTCAAGATATAGATAAGGAAATAGCAGCGAGTATAGAACAAGGAAAGCAATAATATTTTTTAAAAGCAACGGAGGGTGGAATGGGAAATCAGAGTTTAATAGGGACACAAGGTCAAAGTATGGTAGAAGGAGAAAATCATATAAAGCTTAATAAAGATTTTGCACAAGAAAAATTAAGCGAAATAAATTCAATTTTAAATGAATATGCAAGTTATAGAGATATAGTAACAGAATATATTTTTGATAATAAAAGTAGTTTTGAAGGGAAATCAGGAGAAAGTTTTAGGAATAAAGTTATAGAAGTAAATATAGTTGCAACAGATTCTATGAATATTTTGCAACAGTATATGGAAACTTTTATTAGTTACCATGATCATATGATAGAAGTAGATGAGGATGTAAGCAAGGATTTTGATACATTAGGACGGGAAAGTTAAAGGATAAATTATTAATTTAGAGAATAAAAAAAAATATGGTGTAAAGATAAAATGGGAGATTGACTATGGGAAAAAAAGTTTTTCAGAAAATAAAGCAAATTTTAGGAATTGGTTTAGGTCTAGTATTAGTTTATATTATGGCAAATTTTATGGGGGGAAATGTTTATACAGGATTATATTTAAAAGGATATGATGAAAGAGTAGAAACAAATTTAGCAAGTATGAATTTGACGGATTCATATGAAGGACACCTTGGAGCTACAGTTAAATTTAAAGGAACTATAGTTCAAAAAATAGAAGGAAAAGAAAATCAGTATGTATTGCAAGTTGGAACAGGAGTATTAGATACCGCAGTAGCGATTGTGAAAAATGAAAGCAAAACAGAGATTAATGAGGGGGATATTCTAGAGATAAATGGATTTTATGCAGGTAAAAAAGTAATTAAGTTAAATGAGGAAAAGTTTAAATTACCAGTAATTGATACAATAATAGTTGAAGAAATTAATAGTGAAGAAGTAAGTTTTAATGCAATAAGAACTTATGAAATGGATTTAAATATAAAAAGAGATATTGAAAGACCAAGTCTTTTTATTTCTGTGAAGTGGATTGAGAAGTATAAAGAAAAAAATTTAATAGAGTTTCAATTACGTAAACCTAGTGATGGAAAGAGTATGGTAATGGAACTAAAGGTAGAAATGTATAATGGGGAAGAACTTTTAGAAACTCAAAATATGGAACTTTTGAATTATGATATAACATCTGAAAATTATGTGAGCAATCTTGTAACAACAAGATATGAGTCCAATATTACAAAAGTTAAAATAATTTTAGAATATACAGATGAAGGAAGTGACGAGATTAAAAAAGATATAGTAGAAGTTGAAATACCTAAAAAAGTTTTCAATTAATATTAGAATGTTAATGTTAGGAAAAATATGAACTGAAAAAGGGGGGGGAAGTAGTGAATCAAGAAAAATTAAATATAGATTTTCTAGAAATAAATGAAGAAATAGGTATTTTACGTGACCGAATAATAATTTATAATAGCAGTATTGAGGAGATTTTAGGGAAAATTGAGGATGAAGATGAGATTAATTCTGACGATATGTTATTTTTAAATTATGAAATTTTAAGATTAAAAAATGTGAATAAAAAATTAGGTGAGGTAGTTAACACAGAGCTTAGTCAAATTACAGGGTTTATTAATGAAATTTTTCACTATGAAAAAATGTATGCAGATACTTTTCTGAATTCAGATATGGTACTGGAAATAAGAGAGAAGTATCCTGAATTTAATCTTAATAGTGCTAATATTGAGCTTAAAGATTTATATAAATGCAAACAACTTGATATAGTTGTAAAAGATGGTAGTGTTGAAACAACATTAACAGAAGAAGATTTTGTTAAAATTGATGAACGTTTTGAGAAACTTGCTAAAGACCTTGAAAATGAAGAGATAAGTTTGGAATTAACAGAAGAAGATTTTGCTAAAATTTTAGATCAAATGGGATTAACACAAGCAGAGAAAGATAAAATTTTAGCTGGGACTTTGTTAGGAATAGGTACAGATGGTTTGAGAAAATTCAAATTAGGAGATCTAGAAATAATAAAGGGGAAAAATGGGAAAATAGAAATAAAAGGAACTGGTGGAAAGATACAGGCATTTTTAGGGGGGAGTATTAAAGGTGGTAAAATTTCCGATGTTTTAAAAAGTATGATGAATAAAACTGTACAGGATGGAAAGGATACATTAGCTTTTAGAGGTGGAAAACTTGCGAAGTTTAATTCTCTTATGACATATTTGGGTGTTCTAAATGCTGGTGATGATTTTCTAAGAAATTATGAAATTAGTGGAGATATACAAAGTGCAACTTTTAATGTAGCTATGGATGTAGGTCTACTTGCTGGAGGTTTATATATTACAGGGGCTGTCACAACTGGAGTTACAGGGGCACTAGCTATTACAGGGGGAGGTATTGTTCTAGTAACTATAGCTACAGGTTCAATAGTTACAGGTGTATATAATGTAGTTGGTTCAGATATTAAAGAAGTCACTGGTGGAACTTTAAATAAGATATTTGATGAATTAAGATATTTAAAATATTATGTTGATAGTTTATATTATTAAAATTAAAATGGAAATATTTAAAGAAAATAAAGTGGGAATAATTTGAAATATTCATAAAAAGAAAAATAAAAATTAAAGAGGGAGAAAAGTTTGAATTATAGTAAAAGAATAGAAAAATTAGATAATTTAAGGAAATCGGTGAGTAGTTTTACAGATGATTTAGAACGAGCTAGTGTTGGGGTGATTGATACTTTAGACAGAGATTTAGAGTTTTGGGAAAATTGTAAAACGAGACAAAGATATGATGACTATCGAGATGACCTAAAACTTCAAATAGATATAGGGGATGATGCTTTAGGAGATTTAATAGATTCAATAACTAAGAGAATTAATTTTATAAAAGAAGAGATGGCAGCGGAATGTAGACAGTTTGGAGGACTTGCTGCTATCAGTGATTATGATGATTTAGAAAGTAAACGTTCAGCCCTTTACAGTGCTGATATAGATTCAAGTGTAAGAGAAAAATTATTGTTTGATTTAGAAAGTAACGCTGCATTGCTAAAAATTTATATATAGAATGAACTAAATAAGATAGAGCTATTTGTCTAAAGTAGAGTAAGACAAGTAGCTTTTTTACTTGGTGTTAAGATTGAAGGGTTAACTCAAAGAGAAGAATATACGATATTTAAATATAAGAGATTTAGTAGAGGAGATTGATTATATGAGTAATTTTATGAATATAGGTCCATTGCCTAAGATATATGAGGCTAGAAAGGTCTCAGATGCTTTTGATTTTAAGAGAGGACATAAGTTTGAGGCAGAGATAAAAAGTGTTTCTAAGGATAATACAAGCGTTACACTTAAACTTAAAGATGGGACTGAGATCACAGCAAAACTTGATGCATCTATAAAAGAGGCAATTGCAGGGTTTGTTAAGTTCGAAGTAAGTGGGTTTGATAAAGGACAGTTGAGGTTAAAGTTAGTTAAAGAAAATTTAGTGGGTCAAGGAAGTAAAAGTTTAAATGATTCTTTAGAACTTATATTGAATAAGTTTGGGCTAGAGCCAGAGAAAAAACAGATGTTAGAGAAAATGCTTAAATTTAATATTCCAGTTACAAAGGAAAATGTAGAACTTTTAAATACACTTACAGATTTTAGAGATAAATCAATAAATAATCCAAAACATATAGCAAATTTCATAGAAACTTACATAGCTTCAAAAGGACAGGAAGTAAATGTGGAACAAAAACCTGTTATAGAACAAAAATTAAACGAGTTTTTTAAAACTTTTAGAAATATGAATGATAATGATATAATGACTTTTTTAGAAAGTGATATAGATATAAATACAGAAAATATAAAATCTTTTGATAATGTAACTAAGAATTCAAGTGGAGTTTTTAAATCTATAGAAAATGCCAATGGAGAGTTAAAAACATTAATTGATGAAAATGCTACTATCAAAGAAAATTTGAATTTAAAGAGTAAAAATAAGTCTAAAGATATTAATACTAGAAATATAGTATTAGATGAAAAAAATAATAGTAAAGCAACTAATATTAGTGAGAATATAGGTGATAGAATTCAGCGTATAAAAGCTAATATAACTACACTTACAAATTTAGATGTAGATATTTTAAAAGGTTTACAAGTTAAGGAGATGATAAAAAACTTAGCAAATAATTTAAATGAAGTATCAAAGGAAATTCCAGTATCAGAAAAACTTACAGAGGTACTAGGTAAAGTTATAAATAATTTTGAAATCTTAGATAAATCAAGTATGGAGAGTTTAAAAAATATTTTTGAATTTGCTAAAAAAGAAATAGCAAAAGTAGAGCAGGGTTTTAAATTGGTAATTAGTAGCGAAAAAGTATTAAATGAAGGTGAAAAATTAAAAGATATATTTATAGATGATGAAATTATAAGCAACCAAAATAACGCAATTAAAAATATAGGAGAAAAAATTCAAAGTGCTAAAAATGATTTAAATTCACTTGTAGGTTTAGATTCAAGAGTCTTAAAAAATTCTGATGCTAAGGAAGAAATAAAAAATTTAGCAAGTAATTTAAATGAGATTTCAAAGGAGATACCAGTATCAGAAAAACTTACAAAAGTTTTAGATAAAGTTATAAATAATTTTGAGAACTTAGATAAATCGAGTATGGAGAGTTTAAAAAATATTTTTGAGTTTGCAAAAAAAGAAATAGTAAAAGTAGAGCAAGATTTTGGTGTGATGATAAAAGAAAATACTGTAGAGAACTCTAATAAAGCAAATAATAACTTGATGGGAAGTAAAGAACTAGATAGTGTATTAAGAGATTTTAAAGAAGTTAAGTTAGGATTGAATGAAAAACAAGAGTATATGAAAGATAGTATTAGAAATTTAGTAGATAAATTAGGTGCAAATGAAACAACATCACAGGTTGTAATGGCAGTCTTAAAGGATAAAATATCAGATTTTAAGATGTTTAATGATTTAAGTAATGACTATTATTATTTAGATGTACCTTTAAGCGTAAGAGAAGAGGAATATCCATGTAAACTTGTTATAAAAGATGAAAGAAAAGATGGTAAAAAGCTTGATGGTAAAAATATAAAACTTGCTGTGAGTGTGGAAACTGTAAGGATAGGTTCAGTTGATGCTTTTCTTAGTGTAAGTGATAAAAATATAAAAATAGATATTAAAATTATGAAACAAAATGTGAATTTACTAGAAAAAAATAAGGAAAAACTATCTAAAACACTTGAACAATTAGGTTTTATGCCTTATATTTTTGTTAGTGAGAAAAAAGAAATAGTAGAAAGTAACATTTCAGATTTTAGAGAGTTCTTTAGTGATAGAAATACTATTGCACTTGATAAGAAGGTTTAGGGGGAGATTATGAATCAAAGAAAAAAGGCAGCAGCTTTAAAGTATAAAGAAAATTTTGAAGCGCCTGTTATTTGTGCGCATGGAATGGGACTTATTGCAGATAAAATAATTGAAGAAGCAAGTGAAAATAATGTGCCGGTGATTTATAATAAAGAACTTACAGACCTTTTATGTAATGTTGATGTAGGTGATGAAATCCCCTACGAAGTATATGATGCCGTTGCGAGTGTAATTGCATATATAACAGAGCTTGATACTAAAACTAAATAGATGAAAGGGTGATAATAGATGGCATTATATGTTATTTCAGATTTACATCTTGCTTTGAATGTAGATAAACCAATGGGGATATTTGGACCAAAATGGGAAAATCACCATGAGAAAATTAAAGAAAACTGGATTAGCACAGTTAAAGAAGAGGACACCGTATTAATTGGTGGAGATATATCATGGTCTATGGGGCAAGAAGATAGCAAAGCAGACCTTGAGTGGATACATAACTTACCGGGAAGAAAAATTTTAATAAGAGGTAACCATGATTATTGGTGGGGTAGTATAACAAAGCTTAATGATTTGTATGATGATATGGACTTTATACAAAACAATTTCTTTTCATATAAAGACTATGCTATATGTGGAACAAGAGGATGGATTGTAGAAGGGACAGAAAGAAAGTTTACAGAACATGATAAAAAGATATTTGAGAGAGAAAAAATAAGAATAAGATTATCTTTAGATATGGCTAAAAAAGCTGGATATAAAAAAATTATAGTGATGATACATTACCCACCGACTAGTGAAACTTTAAAGGATTCTGATTTTACAGAAATATTTAAAGAGTATGAGGTGGAAACAGTAATATATGGACATCTTCACAATGCTAATCCTAATTGGGTTATAAATGGAGAGAGAGATGGAGTTGAATATTTATTAACTAGCTGTGATTTTATTAATTTTGAACCAATAAAAATTTTAGAGTAAAGAAATAATGCATTTAGACGAAAGTTTAAATGCATTATTTTTTTTATTGATAAATAAAATGTAATTATTTACAAAAATAGTTAATACAGTATAATAAAGATAGTGAACAATATTTAATTATTCAGTTATAGGGGGAAATTATATTGAAAATTAAAAAATTAGTTGCATTAGTAATTTTAGCTGCGAGTGTTTCAAGTGTAATACCAGTTTATGCTACACCACAATTACAACCTACTATTGCCACAATAGAGCAAAATATTAGTAAAGAATCAAATTTTGGTGTTGGACAAGGAATTGTTTGGCCAGAGCAAGTTAATTCACCTTATGCAGATATGGTTGCATGGATAAATAATCCTGAGTACTCAAACGGTGGTGCAATAGACCTTGCTACAGTTTCAGCACAAACAGGAGTGAAATTCTTTAATCTTGGATTTATTCAAGGAACAGGACAAGGAATAAAAGATGGAAAAGTTGATTGGGGTTGGGGTGGCTACTCAGTTCTAAGTGAAAATCATAAAGATAATAGTCAATATCAAGGAATTAAAAATTCTATAAAAGGTCTTAGAGATATCGGTGGAGATGTAACAATTTCATTTGGTGGACTTAATGGAACACCATTCTGGCAGGTTACTCAAGATGTAGATGTTCTTTACAACACATATTTAGAAATAGTTGAGGGTTATGGTTTAACTAGACTTGATTTAGATATAGAAGGTGGAGCACAAAATAAAGAAAATAATAGAGCAAATGCTAAAGCTATTAAAAAGCTTCAAGATAAAACAGGGGTAGATGTAGTATTAACATTACCAGTTCTTCCAGATGGATTAACACCAGTTCAATTAAATGTTTTAGAAGTTTATCTTGATGAGGGTGTAAATGTTGAGTGCATGAATATTATGACTATGTGTTATGGTAGTGGAACTCTTGCACCAGGCGAGAATTATGGGACAGCATCACTTAGAGCTGTTGATAGTACAATGAAGCAAGTTCAACAATATTATAAAAAATATCAAAATATAGATCTTACAGAAGCAGAAGCTTATAAAAAGATAGGAACAACTGTATCAATAGGTTTTGAGGGTGGATCCCATCCAATATTTACACCAGAGTGGACAAAGCTTGTTGTAGATCATGCTATTGAAAAAGAGATAGGTATGACATCATGTTGGTCAATCAACAGAGATGCAAAACTTGATAATAACCAAGGTGTTAATCAGCAATTTGAATTTGCGAATGTTTTCACTAAATTTGGAACAACAACTCCAGGACCAGGCCCAGGGCCAGATCCAGATCCAGAAATAAATGCGAAGCCAATATTAAGTGGAGTTTCAGATTTAACTTTAAATATTGGAGATAAATTTGATGCACTAGCTGGAATTACTGCAAATGATAAAGAAGATGGAGATTTAACATCAAAAATTAAAGTTTCAGGAGATGTAGATACAAGCAAAGCAGGAAAATATGAAGTAAGCTATAGCGTAACGGATAGTGCTGGAGATATAGTTACAGCTAAAAGAATAGTTACAGTTAAGTCAGATGGTGGTGGAGAAGTAGAAGGCGATTTTGCTTTTGATTTTGCAATTACAAGTGACTGGGGAAGTGGAGCTAACTATAAAATAAAAGTTCAAAATAATACAGGAAAAGATATTACAGGCGGTTGGAATGTTGAATTCGATTTTGATAAAAAAATAGATTCTGCATGGAGCTGTGATTTCAGTTCTAATGGAAATTCATATAGCTTTAAAAGTCCAAGTTGGGCAGCTACATGGAAAAATGGAGATGTTATAGAAATTGATGGTTCATGTATTGGCGGAATTGGTGAAGCTGATCCTACAAATGTAAAAGTTAATGGAATGTCAATTGATGGTGGGATAGTAAATCCACCAATAGATCCAGAAGTAAATCAAAAGCCAACATTAAGTGGAGTTTCAGATAAAACTATAAAAGTTGGAGATAAATTTGATGCATTAGCAGGGATAACTGCAAATGATAAAGAAGATGGAAGTTTAACTTCAAAAATTAAAGTTTCAGGAAATGTAGATACAAATAAAGCTGGAAGTTACACATTAACTTATAGTGTTACAGATAGCAATAACCAAACAACAACAGAAAAAAGAGTAATAACTGTGCAAGCAGATAGCCCAGATATTGGTGGAGAAGCTTGGAAAGCAGGAACTTCTTACAAGCAAGGAGATATAGTTACTTTCTCTGGTAAAGAGTATAAGTGCATACAACCTCATAATGCTTTAACAGGATGGGAGCCAGCAAATGTGCCAGCTCTTTGGAGTGTAATATAGATTATAAAGTAAGTAAAATTAAATAATGATTAGTCAGAAATGAATTGATTAGAAGTATTAGAGCTAGTTTGAACGGGCATTTCCGCTTAAACTAGCTTTTCTTCAACTATTAATAGGATTTATTATAAATATTTCATTTTATCATTTATTCTAAAAATTAAGTAGTACTTACAGTAAGTCTTTTTCTAGGAGAAATTTATTCAAAGAAAAGACTAGAATAGAATTTAATTCATTAGTTTACATAAATGTAAACTAATTGTTAATTGATATCCTAATAAATGTTTTTTGCTAAAAAATGGTAATGTAATATTACAAACGTTTGTAATATATTAAATGATAGGAGATGAAATTAATGATTAAAAAAGGCAAAATTTTTGCACTAACAACTCTAATCTTGCTAGGAAGTAGCATGACTGTTTTTGCAGTACAGCAGACGAAGTCTTGGAGTCTTGAGTATTCAGCAATAAAAGGAACTGTTTATTCAACTGTAAGGAACACAGGGAATGCAACAACTACCGAAATATCTGAGAAGCGAAAATCCTCTGTTAAAGTATCTATACTAGCATATAATAAAACAGGAGTTCCAGATTATACATCTAGAAAATATGGACCAACACGTGATAAGGAAACTACTGTGCAGAGTTATTCAAATACAGATGTAAAAGTATGGGAAGCTATGCATTCAACAAATAATAGTTCTTATAACGGATATACTCAAGCAGTTTATCAATAATTTTGAAAAGGTAAGGGGTATTTAGATGGTTCTTTCTCATTTTTAGATAAATAGAATAACTAATACAGCAGAAAAAGACATTTGTTGTACACTTGTTTTTTTATAGTCATACTTGAGTAAGAATCATTTAGCTTAAATAGACTTTTATCTATTATTAGTAGGAGGGAATACAGTGAAAATATTTAAAAATAAATTAAATATTTTTTTAATAGTAGGCTTTACATTTATTAATATGCTTATTATTATTAGTGTAAGCAAAATAGTTGAGGATACTTACCTTGAATATCAATGGGGAAAGTTTCAAAGTTATTATAAAGAGTTATATACAGAAGATATAATTACGTTTGAAGAATTATTAAGAGGGTTAAATAATTCTGATGTGTATGCATTTGCTAGTGTGCCAGAATTTCAAATGAATAATAGTAATTATTTAGCTTTAAAGTTTGTAGCAACAAATAGTGCTAAGTTAGAAAAAAATGATTCGCTGAAAATTGATGGAACTGTTTTTAGTGAGGAAGATATAAGGCAGGGAAGTAAAAAAATAATAATATCTGAAAATTTAAAGAGATATGTTGAGAAGAAGAGTGGAAAAGAAATGTTTTACATAGCTAGTTTAGATGAATGGTTTGAAGTGATTGGGATTTTAGAAAATTATGAATTAATTAATCATGTAATTGTACCATATAAAAATATAAATAATATAGAAAATAAGAATTATTTGATGAAGATATCGAGAAACGTGGAGACTAATGATTATAATTTTTATCCTTATGAGGAATCAAGAATAAAAACTATAATAAGCGCTAATATATTAAAAAATAAAGAAAATTTAGTAGCTCTATTTTTAGGTAGTGTTATGGCAATAGCTATTCTAAGTATATTTACAATTTTATGGGTAGACAAAAATAAAATGATGTTTAAAGTTTTTAAGATGGTTGGTTTTTCTAATGTTAATCTTATAATATATGTGTTTAAAAGGTTAGTGTTTTTAGGGGGGATAAGTCTACTAGCAACTTATTGCATATCTTATTTTATACCTATAATAGCATATATAAACACTCCATATACAGGAGGATTCATAGTAATAATTTGTTCTTTGGTACTTTCAGTAGTTAGTTTGGTTACAAGTGTTATTGCCTTACGAGAAAATCTTTTATACGTAGATAGCAAGGGGTGAAGTTATGTTTGAAAAAATATTTTTTGGTTTTAAAAAATCAAAGTTAATTTATAGTATATTTTTAACTATACTTGTTTCATGGGGAGCAATTTTTTCACAAACTATGAGTTCTATAAATTTTGAAAAAAACTTTACTGATAAATATAATGAGAATCTACCAGTAGATAGTGGAATATTTCTTCTTTTAAATATTACACATGATTTGCAAGTTCAAAATAAAGATAATGTAATGCAGAAGTTTAAATCAATAATACAAAGAAATATTGAGAAAAATAATATCAGCTTTTTAGTTGCCGAAAGTATATTTTTCCCAAAAGAAGATTTTGATGAAGAATTAGAAAAATATAAGAGAGGTTTTGTAGAGGATTTTAAAGATTCTATAGAAATTGTAAATATGAATTATGGTTATTTACAATTTCTTAGCGAGAGATTAGATATTGATAAATCATTTGCTGATGATAAAACAACACCAGTTATTTTAGGGAATAATTATAAGGAAGGATTTAAAAAGGGAGATATAATAAAGAAGATTGATCAAACTTTTAGAGTTATAGGTTTTTTTGAAAAAGATGTTTTCTATGTTGATGGGCCATCACCTACAATGTATTTTAGACCTTTAGATTCAGCTATTGTTGTTCCAAATAAAGATTTAGTATCTATGAATTATGGGATATTGACTTCAAATAAGAATAGTTTTAATATAAATACTTTGAAAAAAGAGATTAATTCTATCACATCTATAGAGCTAGCAAAAACTTTTGAAGAAGACAAAGTGCAATTTTTTAACTCAGAAAATGCAACAAATCAAAATTATTTAAATAAAATGAAATTTATTTTTATGAGTTTTATAAGTATTTTAGCTATAAATAGTATTATTTTATTTGTTATAGATAGAAATAAAAATAAGATAGGAATAATATATTCAGTTGGAGGAACTAGTAGAATAATATTTAATCAATTATTAAAAGAATTTAGTGAGGTTCTTTTAATAGCTTCAATTATAGGAATTCCTATCAGTTATCATTTTACAAAGTATTCATTTATGTATTTCTTGAATGAAAATAGGATATTAACAATAGTTATATCTAGCATTGTATTGATAGCTATTACGATGATGACAATATTTATATCGTTACTTTATTTGAGAAAGTTTTCAACTGCTAATTTAATAGGAGGGTTAAGGGATGAGTGAGTTAATTATTTTAGAAAATGCTAAAAAAGTCTTTGATGTAGATAAAATGCCAACAACTGCGTTTGAAAATATAAATTTTAAAGTTGAAAAAGGTGAATTAATTGCAATAATGGGACCGAGTGGATGTGGAAAAAGTTCTCTTGTATCAGTTATCGGATGTATGGATTCTTTAACTGAGGGAAAATATTTTTTTGATGGAACTGAGATAAATAGAAAAAATATAAATTCAGTTTTTAAACTGCGAAATGAGAAAATTGCTTTTATATTTCAAAACTTTGCGCTTGTTAAGGATTTCACTGTAGCTGAAAATGTTGGATTGCCTTTAAAGGTACGAAAGATGCCTAAATCTGAGTTGAAAAAGAATGTTTTAGAAGCTTTAGAGTATGTTGGATTAACCAATTTGAAGGATAAAATTATAAATAAATTATCGGGAGGTGAACAACAACGAGTTGCTATTGCTAGAGCTTTGGCACAGAATACAGATTTAATATTGGCTGATGAACCGACAGGTGCATTAGATCAAAG
Source organism: uncultured Clostridium sp. (assembly GCF_947039605.1). GTDB lineage: Bacteria > Bacillota > Clostridia > Clostridiales > Clostridiaceae > Sarcina. The sequence goes on along the minus strand of NZ_CAMQZG010000013.1, from coordinate 26,043 downwards.
AAATGGATCAAATATTATAAGTATATTGAAAAGACTTAATGAAGAAAAAGGAAAAACTATAATAATAATAACTCATGACCCTAATGTTGCTAAGGTTTGCAATAGAATAGAGTACCTACTAGATGGAGAATTTGTAGAAAGTTTAGAATTTTAAGAAGTATTTTAAAAAATGAGATAAAAGAAAACTCTGATATTAGTTAGTGGAGTAACTTCTTTTATACTCATAAATTCATCTTTTTATTTTAGTGTTTAACCCAATAAGTTAGTTTCTTTTTCTCTAACTTCTTTTATTAAATCACGCATATCACGAGTAAGTTCTTTTAATCTATGACTAGCAGTTTCATCAATTAAAACAAGTGAGAAATTTTTAATAGAGGTGTCAAAGTTTCCAAGCCTTCTGTGAAGTTCACCAATTACATAAAGTATGTTTGGTTTTTGCATTCCATAAACAGGTAGAGTTTCATTTAAATAAGCATCTTTAAAAGCATATAAAGCTTTTTCTAAAAATGAATCTTCTAAAGTTTTTTCATCGATAATTCTATACATCCAAGCAATTTTCAAACAAATCATACCTTTAGTGCTAGATTTCTTCATTATAATTGATGATGTTATAAGAGCAAGTTTATATCTATCAAGTGCTATGTACACATCATAAGTATCAGGATAGTTCTTTTTATTCCATTTAGGAGTTATATTTTTTAAAATAAAATCAATTTGTTTACCTTTAATATTATCAAAATCAATTTTTAGTGCAGAATAGCCACAGTCATTACAAATCCATACATCATAAAAGTAGGGATTAATAGTTTTGTATATTGTGAAAAAATCAGAATCTTTTTTATCTATTCTTGGAGCATTTACCTTAACAGCTTTACTTTTAAATGTATTGTTGCAAACTGGGCAAGTAACTGTTTTGTCAAAAAGTAGTTTTTTTTCCTCTTCTACAGAGTTATTAGTATTATTTTTTATCGAATTACATAAATTAGTCAAATTACAACACCCTTTCTAGAATTAACTCATAATATTATAATTATCGGTTAGAATATATTTAGTTTTAGTAGTATTTTTGTTATAATTATAAATTGGAAATATATAAAAGAGGGTGAGGTTATGGCTGTAAAGAATTGGAAGCAATTTTTAACACCTTACGAACAAGCAGTTGAGGAATTAAAGGTTAAGTTAAGAAGTATTAGAAAAGAGTATAGAAGAAGAAATGAATATTCACCTATCGAGTTTGTTACAGGAAGGGTTAAAGAAGTTTCAAGCATTTTAGAGAAGGCAAATAAGTATAATATACCAGTAGATAGATTACCATATGAAATGGAGGACATTGCTGGGATAAGAATAATGTGTCAATTTGTTGATGATATTGATAGAGTTATAGAAATACTTAGAGAAAGAAAAGACATGACTATTCTTTATGAAAAAGACTACGTTAGAAATGTTAAGGATAGTGGCTATAGAAGCTATCATGTTGTTATAAAATATCCTGTTAATATGGCTGAGGGACCAAGAATAATATTAGCAGAATTCCAAATAAGAACACTAGCAATGAATTTTTGGGCAACAATAGAGCACTCTTTAAATTATAAGTATAAAAAGAATGTTCCAATAGACATCAAGAATAAGCTTAAAAAAGCAGCAGATGCAGCTTTTATGCTTGATGAAGAAATGCTAGAGATAAAAGATGAGATAAAAGATGCACAAAAACTTTTTGAAGTAAAATCAGAGATAATAACCAATGTAATGAATAGTATATTAACGCTTATATCACTCGGACGAGTGGCAGAGGCATCAAGGTATCAAATGATGTTAAATAAGCTTATAGAGGATAGTGAAGTATCAGAGCTTACTAATTTATTACTAGATATACAAAGAGATATAGATAGATATAAATAAAAAAATTACCGTATCAAAATTAATTGATACGGTAATTTTTTATAGTAATGTTGAATGCACTAAATTAGTGACATCCACCACCACAACTTCCACATCCACCTTCTGCTTCAATGAAAGGTTTAAGTGCTAAACCATTTCCTTCATTTTCTGCTGATGAAAGTATTTTAAATCCACCAAAGTCTTTTATTAATTCTTCATCTATGATAAAAGTAATATCGTTAACTTTTTCTTCGATATCTCCATCAAGTTTTGAATCAACACTTATATTGAAGGCTGGACCACTACATCCATATCCAGCTAAATCTAGTCTTATTGTATAATCATCTACGTCGTTTTCATCTAAGAAACTTTTAAAATCTTTGTAAGCTTCTTCACTCATTAAAACTTTTTCCATTTTTATGACACCTCTTTCTTTTATTTAGTTAATAAATAACTAAGGTAATTCTATTATATAATATTGAAAAATAAAATCAATAGAACTTTTAAAAAAATAGTATTTTAAATATACTTTTTAGTAAATAAATGAAAATATAAATTTATACTTCAAAAAAATACCAAATAATGGTAAAATTATTAATGAGATATAGGCAAGGGGGCAAAAGTTTTGAGTGCTAAAATAAATAATTTAAGAAATTTAAGAAAAAAAGACTTTGAAATAATAAAAAGAATAAGTCTTCTTGGTGCACATATAAAAAATAAGGTGAATAAAGGTATTTCAGAGGCAGAGGAAGAAGCTTTATTTAATCTTATATCAAAGTGTGGGGATGAGGCTATAAATGAAGTAGGCAATTTAGGATATGATATGGATATAGATAACGATTTAATTAATGAATATAATGAGTTAGTTTTTTGGGAAGTGCTAGCTAAAAAATTAGCGGCTAGGGATACCTTAGAAGAACTTGGTGAGGTAATAAATCAAAATAATTTTGAAGTATACGAAACTACAAGAAGAGGTTATGAGGAGCAGTATTTAAAAAAATTTAATTTCTCAAAGGTTAAAATAAATGTGGAAAGTAGTGTAAAAGAAAAAGAAATTATATTTGATAATAGCTTATTACCATATTAAGGTGACATAACTTTCGATAGTAAAGTTAAAATTTATAGAATCTTAATAAAATTTGTAATAAAATGACCGATATATATAGTATAATGAAAAAAATCGTTGATAGTTATTTTGTCGATGGTATAATAGTTCTATGAATAAATATAAGTATAGAATAGGAGCAATAATATGACATCATATAGTGCAGAGAGTTGCGAGAGCAAGATAAAAGAGTATAAAAAATTTCTAAAAGAAGAAAAGTTTAATAATATAGAGATAGTTTATACTAAGGTTCCAAAAATTACAGATGGCTATATTTATAAAAGAAGAAAGATGTTAACTGAAAGTCCTATTGAACTAAGATGTAATGATGAACTGATTATGGATTTATCTGTTAGAGAAATACAAGGGACCAAAGAATCTATTCGTAAGGCTCATGGACAATGTGGAGTTCTAGGTCTAGGGTTAGGTTTTTATGTTCAAGAAATAGCTAAAAAAGAAGAAGTAAGTGAAGTTATAGTTTATGAGATAAATAGGGATGTCATAGACTTATATAATAAAAACTTTCCATCAAATTCAAAAGTGAAAATAATTGAAGGTAATGGATTTAAGGCAGAGAGAAAACAATTTGATTTCTTTTTTGCAGATATATATTCTTATAAAATTAGTGAAGATATAGCATATGACTATGAAAAGTTAATTGAATTACATGATATAGAGGAATATTCTTTCTTTGGGGTTGAAAAATTTCTTTTAAGTTGTCCTATGGAAGAGCTTATGTCGGTATATATGCCGGATGAGTGGATGGAAATGACAAAGAAGTGCTTTGATAATGTAGATAAACTTGGACAAGTAAAAAATATTAAAAAGCTAAGAAGAAATGAAGCTTTAAAGGTATTAAAAGAGTTAGAGAGAATTTTGAATAATTAAAGGTAAATCTAGGTAAGAAAATCTTATCTAGATTTTTTTATAAAGATTATAAAATATGCAATATAATATTACTAAAATATTACATATCTTATAAAGTGGTTTACAATACTCTTTAATGATATATACTTAAATTAACAAATAAATACATAAAGGGGTATGAATTTATGAGAGCAGAAATTAAAAATTTAAGTAAAAGTCAATTAAAAGGAAGATGGGGAAGTGCTATATTAGCGTTCCTTGTAATTTCAAGTATGGGTCTGGTAGTGAATCTTGTTGGAGAGTTTATACCAATACCAATGGTTAGTATGTTAGTGATGGGAGCTACGTTATTCTTAGGAGGAGTAATAACATTTGGTTTGAGTAGATTTACTTTGAATTTTATTGATGGAAGAAATGAATTTACAGATATATTTTCAGGGTTTGAATATATTTTAAAAGCAACAGGTTTGTATGCAATACAAGGTATAATTACCATTATTTTAATCTATATTCCTATGATAATTATAATTATGTTTGTAGCGGTTACAGGGTCAGTTGGGTTAATTATACCAATGATATTAATAGGTGTTTTAGGAATCTCAATTTTAGTATTGGCAGTTAACAGTATATTTTCTCAGTCATTTTTTATTTTTACAGAAGACCCTAATAAGGGGATAATTGAATGTATTAAAGAAAGTAGAGAATTAATGAAGGGGAGAGTGGGAGAGTATATACTTTTAAATCTTAGTTTTCTAGGATGGGGAATATTAGTTGGATTTACATTTGGACTAGGTGGGATATTCTTAATACCATATACTAATATTACTTATGGTAATTATTATAGACGAATTAGGGATGAGAAGGAATCAGTAGAGAATTTTATATAAAGTAAAAAAAGAGCGAAATTAGAGTTTGAATTCTAATTTCGCTCTTTGTATTATATATTATTTTACAACTATATTAACAAGTCTACCTTTGATAACAATAACTTTAACGATATTTTTACCTTCAGTTGCTTCTTTAATTTTTTCATCTTCTAAAGCAGCAGTTTTGATTGATTCTTCATCAAGTCCTGAGGCTATCATTATTTTATTTTTTATCTTTCCATTAACTTGGATAGCTATTTCAACTTCATCTTTAACAAGACAAGCTGTATCAAATTTTGGCCATTCTATGTTGAATACTGAATCAACATTTCCAAGAAGGCTCCATTGTTCTTCAGCAAAGTGAGGTGCGAATGGTGCTAATAATTTGATGTAGTCTTCACAAGTTTCTTTTAAGAATGTAAGATTCATTTCTTTTTCTTGTGTATACTTAGAAATTGCATTTACAAATTCCATCATTCTAGCAATAGCTGTATTGAATTGAAGTTTATCAGCATCAGTTCCAACAGCTTTAATTGTGTTGTGTCTCCAGAAATTAAGCTCTTTTTCAGCTTTATCCATTGAAGTTTTATTGTTTTCACCTTTTTGAATAGCTTCTCTAGCTATATCAAGGTTTCTTTCTATTTTTTCTACAAATCTATGAACTGATTTAATTCCATCATCACTCCAAGCACCACCCTCTACATAAGAGAATCCGAACATTAAGTACATTCTAAATACATCAGCACCATACTCATTGATATAAGTATCTGGAGAGATTGTGTTTCCTTTTGATTTACTCATTTTAAGTCCATCAGGTCCAAGTATTAATCCTTGGTGTGTAAGTGATTTAAATGGCTCATCAAAGTTTAAGTATCCCATATCTCTTAATGCTTTAGTTATAAATCTAGCATAAAGAAGGTGCATACAAGCATGCTCTGGACCACCAACATATTTATCTACTGGAAGCATTTTGTTGATTAAATCTTTATTAAATGCCATTTCAGAGTTTTTGTTATCAGGGTATCTTAAATAGTACCATGATGAACATACAAATGTATCAAGTGTGTCAGTTTCTCTTTTAGCAGGCTTTCCACAACAAGGACATGTAGTATTTACAAATTCTTCTGATTTAGCAAGTGGTGATTTACCATCTGGTGCAAATTGAACATCATATGGTAATTTAATTGGTAAATCTTTTTCTGGTACAGGCACAGTTCCACAATCATCACAATAGATTATTGGAATTGGTGCACCCCAGTATCTTTGTCTTGAAACTAACCAGTCTCTTAATCTAAAGTTAACTTTTTCTTCTCCAAGGTTTTTCTTAGCAAGAGATTCGATTATTTTAATTTTAGCCTCTGCTGTTGTTAAACCATCAAATTCTCCTGAGTTAACAAGAACACCATGCTCGCAGAATGGAAGTTCAGTTTCACTACCATCTTTTGCAGCAATAACTCTATTTATTGGAAGATTGAATTTTTTAGCAAATGCGAAATCTCTTTCATCATGTGCAGGAACAGCCATAACAGCTCCAGTTCCATAAGTGGCAAGAACATAGTCACCTACCCAAATAGGCACTTCTTTACCACTTACAGGGTGAATTGCATATGAACCAGTGAATACACCAGTTTTTTCTCTAGAAATTGATTGTCTTTCTATATCAGTTTGCTTTTTAGCTTCTTCTTTATAAGCTTCTACAGCTTCTTTTTGCTCAGCAGATGTTAATTCATCAACTAAAGGATTTTCAGGTGCTAAAACAACATAGTCAACTCCACAAAGAGTATCAACTCTAGTTGTGAATACATCAAAGTTTAACTCTGAATCTTTAACTTTGAATGAAACTTGTGAACCTGTTGATCTTCCTATCCAGTGCTTTTGCATTGAAACAGTTTTTTCAGGCCAATCAAGTCCATCAAGTTTATCTAAAAGCTCATCAGCATAATCTGTTATTTTAAAGAACCATTGTGTAAGATTCTTTTTAGTAACTTCTGAATCACATCTCTCACATGCACCATCAACAACTTGCTCATTAGCAAGAACTGTTTGACATGAAGGACACCAGTTTACAGGAGCTTTTTTTCTATAAGCTAAATCATTCTTAAGAAGTTCTAAGAATAACCATTGAGTCCATTTATAATAATCTTCTGAACAAGTTACAAGAGTATTGTCCCAGTTGAACATAGCTCCCATAGCTCTAAGCTGCTTTTCCATTGTTTTTATGTTATTAAATGTTGAATCCTTAGGATGAACTCCTGTTTTGATAGCAAAGTTTTCAGCAGGAAGCCCAAAAGCATCAAATCCCATAGGTTGGAATACGTTGTATCCTTGCATTCTTTTAAGTCTAGCCCATGAATCTACTGGTCCATAGTTAAACCAATGGCCAGCATGAAGCTGACTTCCTGATGGATAAGAGAACATTTCTAAAACATAAAGTTTTTCTTTATCACTATTTGGGTCAAATTTATAAAGACCTGTTTCATCCCATTTAGTTTGCCATTTTTTATCAATAGTAGTATTATAGTTTCCCATAAAAAAACCTCCTAGATATATGTTAATTATTTTAAAAATAAATAAAAAAAGCCCCTTGTCTCTATATTAAGAGACGAAGGGGATCGCGGTACCACTCTTATTAGAAAGCAATAAATTACTTTCTCACTCGAATACCATAAGGGGGTAGACCCTATGTGTTTTGCACATAAGCTCATAGGTAAGTTCATATTTTTGCAACGCTATGTTTCAGCAAGTCATAGCTCTCTATAGATGCAAAGTAATATTACTACTCCTAATCAACGCTTTTCTATATTATATTGTTAATATATGAAATTATATATTATGTGATAGTTATAAGTCAAGTAATATAATCAGAATAAGATAGTGAAGTATTAATAATAAAAGGTTTGAAAAATAAAAATAAGTATTTAATATTATAGATTTTACTTACAGAAGATGATAAAATTATGAACGTAATTGAATTCCAATGATATACATTATCTTTTGAGATATTTTATATGAAAATTGGGGTGATAGCTTTTGATTGAAGTAATAATAATTATATTGAGTATAATTTTAATTTTGATTTATGTAAGAGTTGGACATACACAACATTTAGAATCAAAAAAAATTAGGAAAAGTAGTGTGGAATATAAAGGATTATCAATTTTGATACCTTGTTATAATAATGTTAAAGATCTAAAAGTAGCTATCGCTTATTTAAAAAAAATAAAATATCCTAATTTGGAAATTATTTTTATAAATGATGGTTCGACAGATCATACAATGGATAAATTTAAATATTTATTAGAATTAGAAAAAGAGAGTAGTACTTTAAAAAGTCTTAATAAGACTGTGAAAGAAGTTTATAAATCAAAAACTTTTAAAAATATTTATGTAGTTGATAAAGAGCATGAAAATCGTAGTTATAGCTTAGATTTAGGAACAGAACTTAGCTCTAAGGAATATCTAGTTACGATTGGTGCAAATTCTATTCTTAAACAAGATGCTTTATTTTTATTAAATATGAATTTGCAAAATGAAGATGTGATAGCAACAAGTGGAAGTATAATGATTAAACAAGGGATTGATATGGACGCAGATGGTAAGCTTACATTTAAATCGGATTGTAAATTTATTGAATATGCACAGTTTATGGAGTATATAGCTACATTTAATATAATAAGAAATTCAATGAGCAAAGCTAATTCGTTGACAATTGTTTCAAGTGATTTTGGAGTTTATAAAAAAGAAGTTATATCTGAATTAAAGTGTTTTAAAAATAAAAAAAATACTAGTATGGATATTTCATTGCAATTAAATAAGTATGCAAAAGAAAAAAATAAAAAAATAACATATGATGATAGGGCAATTTGTTTTAAAGATGGGTGTAGTGATGTTTTCTCATGTTGTCTTGAAAGAATGAGTTATCAATCTAGTTTTATAAGTAGTTTGAAAAAACATATAAAATTTTTAGTGAGTGGATGTTTCACTAGTAAATTGTTTTTCTTAGCATTTTTCAACACTATTATTTTAGGGTATATTTCTATAATTTTAATTTTATCAGGAATTGGATATTTAATAATTTCTATTTTTATGGATGGGTATGTGAGTATAGATACATATTTACAAATAATTTTAGGGGCAATTATATTCATATTTTATAGCATAATTAACATAAGGTGTGCACTTAATAATAATCTTAGTTTTAAGAATATAAAAAAACATAAAATTATATTAATTCATTTATACATTTTAATTATATACAAACCTATAATGATGTTTACATTCATTTATACAGCTATTAAAAAACTTTTTGGTAGAGAGTATATTTGTAAATGTCTTAAATTATATAAGTACGAATAAAAAAAATAAATAATTTTATAAAATAATCACAAGATAAGGAATAGTGAGTACTATAAAAGTATAAAATTAATAGAGTACGAATTATAGTGTTATAAATATTAAAAAAGTTCTTGACTTTAAATTTTATAATAGTATAATTAAATCAAATTTGGAATTAATTTACAAATAATGGGAGGGGATTATGTTGATTACAATCACTAGAAAATTTGTGTCATTTTTTTATAACTTTTATTATAACCTAAGCTTTTATTTTAGCATGGTTATCTTTAGTAACGAAAAAAATAATATACAAAATATCTAATGAGTATGATAGAAACATAAGCCTCGCCGTAGTCAATATTGGCAAATAAGAATTATTGTTTTAAAATAGGATTCATTAGTGAATCTTATTTTTTTTTAGAAAAATTGGGGTGTTTAATATTAATTTCAAATCTTAACAATAAGTATACAAATAAATGCTAAAATTAAAATTAGCAAAAGGGTAAAAGTAGGAGGGTTATTTATGATAGTTATTTTAAAGCCAAAAACAAAGGAATTAGAGGTTAAAAAATTAATCTCTAAAATACAGAGCTTAGGAGTAGACGTACAAGTGGTAAACGGAGAAGGAAAAAACATTTTAGGATTAGTTGGTGACACAAGTAGAATAGATCCTAAAAAGATAGAAGCAAATGAAAATGTAGAAAGAGTATGTAAAGTTCAAGAACCTTACAAGAAAGCAAATAGAGTATTCCACCCAGAAAACTCTATATTTGATATATGTGGTAGAAAAGTTGGAGGAAAACAAATTACATTAATTGCTGGACCGTGTTCAGTAGAAACTCCAGAACAAATAATATCTATCGCAAAAGATGTAAAAGAAATTGGAGCAGGATTTTTAAGAGGTGGTGCATTTAAACCAAGAACTTCACCATATAGTTTCCAAGGCTTAGAAGCAGAGGGATTAGAACTTTTAAAGCTTGCTAGAAAAGAAACAGGTCTTCCAATAGTTACAGAAATAATGTCAACAAGCATGATAGACAGATTTGTTGATGATGTTGATGTAATTCAAGTTGGAGCTAGAAATATGCAAAACTTTGATTTATTAAAAGAGCTTGGTAAAACGGATAAGCCAATATTACTTAAAAGAGGTTTATCAGCTACTATAGAAGAACTTTTAATGTCAGCTGAGTACATTATGGCTGGTGGAAATGATAGAGTTATACTTTGTGAGAGGGGAATAAGAACTTTTGAAACTTATACAAGAAATACTCTTGATTTAAGTATGGTTCCAGCTATCAAAAAGCTTAGCCACTTACCAGTTATTATTGATCCATCTCATGCAGCAGGAAAGAACTGGATGGTAGACCCATTATCAAAAGCTGCCATAGCAGTTGGTGCTGATGGTCTTATTATAGAAGTTCATAATGACCCAGCTAATGCTTTATGTGACGGACAACAATCATTAAAACCATCAGAGTATGCACAGCTTGTTGAAGAAATGAAAGCAATAGCTAAAGCAGTAGGTAGAGAAATCTAGTGAAACAATTAAGAGTAAATCTTGATGAGAGAAGTTATGATATTTTAATAGAAAGTAAGCTTAGAGAAAACCTATCTAAATATATAAGGGAAGTCCACACAGGAAATAGAGTTGTTATTATAACAGATACTAACCTTGATAGAATTTATGGAAAAGAACTTAAAGAGCATTTAGAGGCAAATGGTTTTAAGGCAAGATTTATAGTTATAGAGGCAGGGGAGAAAAGTAAAAACTTTTCTTCGCTGCTACCTATATATAATGAGCTTTTAGAGTTTAAACTTACTAGAAGTGATTTAGTAATAGCTTTTGGTGGTGGAGTTGTAGGTGACTTAGGTGGTTTTGTTGCTTCAACATTTTTAAGAGGTGTAGATTTTATACAAATTCCAACATCTTTACTTGCACAGGTTGATTCAAGCGTAGGTGGTAAGGTTGCAGTAGACCTTGATGCAGGGAAAAATTTAGTTGGTAGCTTTTATCATCCAAAAAGAGTTTTAATTGATACAGATATACTAAATACATTAGAAGAAAAGTTCTTTAATGATGGACTTGGAGAAGTTATAAAGTATGGATGTATAAAGGATTCAGAGCTTTTTGATAGATTAGAAAAATATAAAGATAGAAAAGAATTAAAGTTAAATATAGATGATATTGTTTATACTTGTTGTGATATAAAAAGACAGGTAGTTGAAAATGATGAGAGAGACACCGGAGAGAGAATGCTTCTTAATTTTGGTCATACTCTTGCACATGCTATAGAGAAGTTTTATAATTTTGAAACTTATAGTCATGGCGAGGCAGTGGGGATTGGAATGTATCAAATTTCACTTATTAGTGAAATTTTAAATCTAACAAAGGAAGGCTCTGCTATAAGAATAAAAACTATGTTAGAAAAATATGATTTGCCATTTATGTGTGATGTAATGAAGAGTGGTAATGATGATTTATTAGAAGCTATAAAGCTTGATAAGAAGAATTTAAATGATAGTTTAAATGTTATTTTGTTAAAGGAAATTGGAGAGAGTTTTATATATAAAACTACTTATGAGTTTTTTAAATAGAGGGGGCATATGGAAATGTCTAAGATTAGAATAAAATCAAAAAAGATAGAAGGTACAGTATCAGTTCCGCCATCAAAAAGTATGGCACACAGAGCAGTTATATGTGCAGCTCTTGCAAAGGGAAAAAGTATAATAAGTAATCTTGATTTATCAGATGATATAATAGCAACAATAAATGCTATGAAATCGCTTGGGGCGAGTATAGAAGATTTAGGTAATAAAAGTTTTCTAATAGATGGTAGTAAGACTTTTGAAAATAAAGAAGATGATATAGTTGTTGATTGTAATGAATCAGGTTCAACACTTAGATTTATTGTACCAATATCAATAGCAAAGGAAAATAAAGTTAAGTTTGTTGGAAGAGGAAATCTTGGGAAAAGACCTCTTGATATTTTTTATGAAATATTTGACAGACAAAAGATTGACTATTCATGTGAAAAAAATATTTTAAATCTTGATATTAATGGAAAGTTAAAGGGTGAAATTTTTAAGGTAGCTGGAAATGTAAGTTCACAGTTTATAAGTGGGTTAATGTTTACATTACCATTACTTGAAAATGATTCAAAAATAGTGATTACAACAGAGCTTGAATCTAAAGGATATTTAGATTTAACATTAGCAATGTTAAAAAGTTTTGGTATTGAGGTTATAAATAAAGAATATAAAGAATTTATTATAAAAGGAAAGCAAGAATATAATGCTTTTGATTATGAGGTTGAGGGTGATTATTCACAAGCAGCATTCTATTTATCAGCAGGTGCAATTGGAAATAAGGTTGCTATAAAAAATCTTGATTTATATTCACTTCAAGGAGATAAAGAGGTTATTAAAATATTAGAAGACCTTGGAAATAGACTTGTTATAGAGAATAAAGCATTATCTATAAAGCAATGTGAGGAAGAAGAATCTATTATTGATGGAAAAGGTTGCCCAGATGTGATTCCAGTTATAACAGTAGTTGCAGCACTAACTAAAGGGACTACAAAAATTATAAATGCTGGAAGACTTAGAATTAAAGAATGTGATAGACTTCATGCGATAACTACAGAACTTAATAAACTTGGTGCAAATATTACAGAATTTGAAGATGGACTTGTAATAGAGGGTGTTGAAACTTTAAAGGGTGGAGAAGTTTCTAGTTATGATGACCATAGAATAGCAATGAGTATGGCAATAGCATCTACAAGATGTGAGGAAGATTTAATTCTTGAAAATCCTGCTTGTGTTTCAAAGTCATATCCAAACTTTTGGGAAGATTTTAAGATGTTAGGAGGAGAGTTTTATGAGTGGAACATGGGGGAATAATATAGAACTTTCTATATTTGGAGAATCACATGGAAAAGCTATTGGGATAGTTATAAATGGTATTAAAGCTGGTATTTCAATTGATATGGAAAAAGTAGAGATTGAAATGCAAAGAAGAGCGCCGGGGAAAGATAAGTTATCTACTCCAAGAAAAGAAGCTGATAAGCCTGTAATTCTTTCAGGGATTTTTGAGGGAAAAACTACAGGTGCACCAATATCTATGATGATTGAAAATAGCGATACAAGGTCAAGAGATTATTCTAAGACTAAGGATTTAATGAGACCTGGTCATGCTGATTATTCAGGCTTTGTAAGATATGCTGGGTTTAATGATTATAGAGGTGGAGGTCATTTTTCAGGTAGAATAACGGCTCCAATAGTTTTTGCAGGTGCAATAGCAAAGCAAATTTTAGAATCTGAAGGCATTAAAGTTGGTGCTCATATTAAAGCAGTTTCAAATATTAATGATGATTCATTTGATTTTGTGAATTTAAGTAGTGAAACTTTAAGTAGTCTTTTAGAGAAAGAATTACCTGTATTAGATGATTCTAAGATAGAGGCAATCAAAGAAGAAATTATGTCTGCTAAAAAAGATGTGGATTCAGTTGGTGGAGTTATAGAAACAGGAATTATAGGAGTCAAAGCAGGAGTTGGTTCACCATTTTTTGATTCTTTAGAAAGTAAAATAGCATCACTTGCATTTTCTATTCCAGCAGTTAAAGCGATTGAATTTGGACTTGGTTTTGATATAGCAAAAGCTAGAGGGTCTAAGGCTAATGATGAGTATTATATTGAAGAGGGTGTTATAAGAGCTTACTCAAATAATAACGGTGGAATTGTTGGTGGAATTACTAATGGAATGCCTGTTATACACAGAGTTGCTATAAAGCCTACTGCCTCAATTAGTAGAGAGCAGAGAACTGTAAATATAGAAACAATGCAAAATGAAATTATAAAAATTGAGGGAAGACATGACCCTTGTATAGTTCAAAGGGCTGTTGTTGTTATAGAGGCAATATCTGCGATTGCAGTTTTAGAACTTCTTAATGAAAGATAAAAAGTAAAATGGAAATTAGGTTAGGCTAGAGAAGTAATTTAAAAGGTGGTTAGATAAATGAAAGATCTAGACTATTGTAGAAATAGAATTGATGAAATAGATCAAAAACTTATAGAACTTTTTGAAGAGAGAATGAATATTGTGGTAGATGTTGCAAGATATAAAGAAGCAAATAATCTTCCTATATTCAATAAGCAAAGAGAAGATGAGGTTATAGCAAAGAATGTTGCAAGGGTAAAAGATGAAGCTTTAAAATCTTACACGAGAGATATGCTACATAGCCTTATGGATATAAGCAAAGAGTATCAGTGTGAAAAAATAGGGAAAAGAGAAGCAGCACTTTCAAAAGGCAAAGAGATAAAACTTGGGTTCCAAGGGGATTTAGGTTCTTTTGGGGAAGAAGCACTTATTAAATATTTTGGTAAGGGATATGCAAAAACTAATTTTGAAGAATTTGAAGATGTTTTTACAGCACTTAAATTTTCAAAAATAGATTATGGTGTACTTCCTATAGAAAATTCATCAACTGGGTCAATTACAGCAGTTTATGACCTTTTGAAAAAATATGGATTCCACATAGTTGGTGAAACACTTTTAAGAATTGAACACAATTTACTTGGTGTTAAGGGAACAAAGATAGAAGATATAAAAGAAGTATATTCACACAGTCAAGGATTTGAGCAAAGTAGTGATTATATTAAAACATTAAAAGATATTAAAACTATTCCATATCATAATACAGCTATAAGTGCGAAGTATGTTTCAGAAAGTAATGATAGCACAAAGGTAGCAATAGCAGGTAAAAGAGCAGCAGAAATTTATGATTTAGAAATTCTACAAAAGGCTATAAATAATGCTAAGGAAAATTATACAAGATTTATAGTTATTGGTAGAGAGTTTGAGTCAACAGAATTATGTAATAAGCTTACAATATCATTTACAGTTCCTAATAAAGCAGGATATTTATATAAACAACTAGAAGCATTTTCTAATAGTAATATAAATATGAGGAAAATAGAATCAAGACCTATGGGGAATGGTTCATTTAATTATTTCTTCTATGTTGATATTGATGGGAATATAAATATACCAGAGGTTAAAGCTGCACTTGATATGGTTGAAGAAACAGCACAAGATTTTAGAATACTTGGTGCTTATAAAAGACAGGAGTAATTTAAAATGAAAGTATTTGGATTAATAGGTGAAAAGTTAGGTCATAGTTTATCACCAGAGATACATGAGAATCTTTATAATAAAATTAATATGGATGCAAAATTCAATCTGTTTTCAGTAGTTAAATCTGATATTTCCAATGTTGTAAGTTCAATTAAAACTCTTGGAGTAAAAGGGTGTAATGTTACTATTCCTTATAAAGAAACAGTAATGGAGCAGTTAGATTTTATATCAGATGAAGCTAAAAAAATCGGTGCTATAAATACTATTTTAATTAAAGATGGTAATAGCTATGGATATAATACTGATTATTATGGATTTAAAAGAATGCTTCAAAGAGATGGAGTTATATTCAAAGATAAAGTCTTTTATATTTTAGGTTCTGGTGGTGCATCAAAAGCTATTGTGCATTGTCTTTTAGATGAGGGTGCTACAAAACTTGTGATGGTTTCAAGAGATAAAAATATTGCAAAAGAAAAGTTTAAAGGCTTGAGTAAAATGGAGTTTTTAAATTATGAGGATTTATCAGAAATTGATAGTGCTTATGCAGTGGTTAATACAACTCCTTGTGGAATGTATCCGAGCGTTGATACAACTGCGATAGATAAAAAGATTTTTGAAAAGTTTGAAGTTGCTTGTGATATAGTTTATAATCCAGAGCAAACTAGATTTTTAAAAGAAGCTAAAGATGCAGGTTTAAAAACTGTTAAGGGTCTTTATATGTTAGTTGCACAAGCAATGAGAGCAGAAGAGATTTGGAATGATATTGTGATTGATGAAAAAGTTGAAAAAGAAATATTTGAAAAGTTAAGTTTAAGATTTAAGTAAAGCGAGTGATTAATTTGAAAAAAGGAATTGTTTTAATAGGAATGCCAGGGTCAGGAAAAACAACTCTAGGACAGGATGTTGCAAATGAGCTAAATCTTAAATTTGTTGATATGGATTATTTTATAGAAAGAAGTACAAAAAAATCTATAAATGAAATATTTGAATCTGGAGAGGAAGTTTTTAGAGCTTATGAAACTAAGACTTGCGAAGTTCTTTCAAGACTTGAAAATTCTTTAATATCAACAGGTGGGGGAGTAGTTAAAAAAAGAGAGAATATAGATTATTTTAAAGATTTTATTGTAGTTTTTATAAATAGACCATTAGAACTTATACTAGAGGATGTTGATACAAGTACAAGACCTCTACTGCAAGATGGAAAATCAAAACTTATAAATCTTTATAGAGAGAGAATTGATTTATATAATCAATATGCAGATGTTATTGTTATAAATGATGGAAGCATTTCTGATATAGTATCAGAAATAGTAGAGAAAACTAAAAAAAGTTTAGTTTAAAGGTATAGGTGGAATAGTATGAGAATTAAACTTATAAATGGACCAAATTTAAACCTTCTTGGAATAAGAGAAAAACAGATTTATGGTAGTAAAGACTTTAATGATGTTGTAGCTATGGTTAAAGAAGAGGGGAAAAAACTTGGGCATGAAATAATAGATTTTCAAAGTAATATAGAGGGTGAACTTATAAATGAGATTCACAGTGCGTACTTTGATAAATATGATGGAATTATTATAAATCCAGGGGCATATACACATTACAGTATTGCAATTTATGATGCTTTAAAAGGTGTTGATATACCAACGGTAGAGGTACATCTTAGTAATATACACAAGAGAGAAGAATTTAGACATAAGTCAGTTATAGCACCAGCTTGTATAGGGCAGATATGTGGGTTTGGAGATTTTGGATATATACTAGGAATTAAAGCATTAGAAAATCATCTTAAAGATAAGACTGACGTAAAGAAAGAGAGCTAGATTAAAATTGGCTCTCCTTCTTTTTTTTTATTAATTTAAAAGGGGTAAAATAATATGAATATAACATTAGTGGGACTTGGAGTAATTGGGGGGTCGATAGGGCTTAGCCTTAGAGGAAAGATATACGGAGTAAATATTCAAGGTATAGATATTAAAAGAGATACAATAGTAAAAGCATTTGAACTTGGAATAATAGAAAAAGGTGCGACGATAGACACACCAGAAGAAATTGAGATTTTAAAAGAAGCAGATATGATAATTCTTAGTATATACCCAGATGCGATAAAAGATTTTATAGAAAACCATAAAGGGATTTTTAAAAAAGACTTAATAATAGTAGATACATCAGGGGTTAAAAATCATTTGAAAGATATTGAAATACCAGAGGGAGTAGATTTTGTATTAACACATCCTATGGCTGGTAGAGAGAAAAAAGGAATTGAGTATGCTTCAAGAAAAGTATTTATAGATGCTAACTTTATTATAACTAGAACAGAGAAAAATAAAGATGAAAATATAGAGGAAGTTAAGTTTTTAGCTAAAAAAATGGGTTTTTCTACTATAGTTGAAACTAATGCAGACTTACATGATGAGATAATAGCATTTACAAGTCAATTACCACATGCAATTGCAGTATCTCTTATGAATAGTGATGATTTATCTGTTGATACAGGTTCATTTACAGGGGATTCTTATAAAGAGATAACAAGAATTGCAAATATAAATGAAGATTTATGGTGTGAGCTTTTTATTAGTAATAAAGAAAATTTAGCAAACAAGATAGATAGTTTTATTTTAGAACTTGAAAAACTTAAAAAATCAGTTGTAGAAGAGGATAGAGATACTTTGAAAAGTAAGTTTATAGAGGCTACAACAAGAAGAACTAACTTATAATTGGTAAAAAATGAATAATATTTTGATTATCTTAATATTTTATAATATAATATTCTTTAACGATATTTGAATTTAAATTTACAATGGAAAATATTGCTTCAAAAAACTTAGTTGTTTAATTTTAGGAGGTTTTTATGTCAATAAAAATAATAACAGATAGTACAAGTTATATACCACAGGAATATATAGATAAGTATGATATTAGTGTTATATCATTAAATGTAATAATGGATAATATAAGTGAGAGGGAAGCTGATGTAGATGCAAAAGAGTTTTATGATAAGCTTGCGGTAGCAGGTACATTTCCAAAATCAGCACAGCCGGCAATGGATGAATTTGCAAATGCTTTTCTTAAAGTTGTAGAAAAGGGTGATGAGGTTCTAGGGATATTTTTATCCTCAAAACTTAGTGGAACGTATTCGACATCACATTTAATAAAAGAAATGGTCTTAGATAAATACCCAACGGCTAAAATTGAGCTTATTGATAGTTTAAATACAACTATGAGTATGGGATTTATGGTAGTAGAGGCAGCAAAACTTGCAAATGAAGGAAAATGTATAGAAGAAATTAAAGAATATATAGAGATTATGAGAAAAAGAGTAGATATTATATTTATTCCAGGTTCACTTAGTCACCTTAGAAAAGGTGGGAGATTAGGTGCAGCAGCTGCACTTATAGGTGGGTTATTAAAAATAACTCCACTATTACATGTCGTAGATGGGTCAGTTGAAGTTTTAGAAAAAGTTAGAACTCATAAAAAAGCCGTAAGTGAGATGCTAAAAATTATAAAAGATAAAATGGATAAAAAAGGACTAGGTGAAGCAGTTATTTATCATATATTAAACCATGATGAGGCCGTTGAAATTCAAACAAGAGTAAAAGAAGAATTAGGATTAACATGTCACATAATGGATATTGGAGCTATAATAGGTCTTCATGTTGGACCTCAAAGTGTTGGGGTAGCATATTATACAAAACAATGAAAAATGGACTAGCTCAAAAGAGTTAGTCCATTTTTTTACTTAAATATAAGTTTTTTAATCATATGAGCTTCACCAATAGTTGTATTTTCAAATACTTCACGAGCATTTGAAATAAATAAACTAGGATTTGGCATAGCAGGGCTAAAATGAGTTAAAAGAAGTTCTTCTACATTTGCATCTTTAGCAAGAGTAGCAGCCTCTCTAAAAGTCATATGTTTATTTTGTATAGCCTTGTCTATATCCTCATCATCACCATAAGTACCTTCACATACAAAAAGATTGCTATCTTTGATAAAATCTACAATCTTAGGAATTGTTCTAGTATCTGTTACATAGGAGAATTTAAGTCCATCTCTATCTTGTCCTAAAACAAGGGCAGGAGTATAGGTAATTCCTTCAAATTCTAGAGCACCACCTTTTTGGAGTTTACCCCAAAGTGGTTTTGGAACATTATTTTGAATTGCCTTGTCTATATCAAACTGAGCTGTTCTTTTTATATTAAAAGAGTAGCTTATACAGGGGGCAGAGTGTTCAACTGAAATAGTTGAAATTTCTAGTGGTTCAAAACAAGTTTTATTTTTATCAATTAATTTAAGTTCTCCATCTTCAATGGCAAACTTAAATTTAGAGTCTGATGCTTCTATAACATTTATATCATAAGGAAGGTAGGGTGCTATAACTCTAAGCCCCGTTATGATTTCTTTTATGCCTTTTGGTCCTATTATAGTTAGTGGAGTTTCTCTACCAGAGTTTCCGATAGTAGCAAGTAGTCCAGGAATTCCAACTGTATGGTCACCATGTCCATGTGTTATGCATATTATATCTATTGATTTAAATCCCCAACCAAGTTCTCTCATAGATACTTGAGTTCCCTCTCCGCAGTCTATAAGTATTTTTCTGCCTTTAAAATTCAAGAGTCCAGCTGAAAGATATCTACCAGGAAGGGGCATTCCACCACCAATACCAAGCATAGCTAAGTCAATCATTTAATCACCTCACAATTTATTTAATCTTAGTACTATGTTTTCATAATACTATTATACGATAAATTAGCATAAATATGAAAATAAAACAAATAAATATATCTTATCTAAGAGAGAATGGTTATATAAATAATAGGGATAGTATACCTTATCTATAGAGGGATACTTTGCAATTAGTGAGTTTGCAATTATACAGAGAATTTATTATAATAAGCCATAATAAATTATAAAATTAAGTTTAAAAAGGATGTGTATTTTAAAATGTCTGAACTCGGATATGGGTCGCCCAAGGAGATTCCTTCGATATTTAATCTAGGGAGCAAAAAAATAATCAGTTATTTAACTGGTGCTTATGTTGAAAATCATAAGAAAAAATCTATATTAAAAGATTTGTTTAATATTTTTAATTATTCAACAAGGAGTTTCCTCGTGGCTTTTGCTGACGATAGTATGGTTATTGGTGAATTAGATAGGGGTAATATAGCAGATGAACATGTGATATTATCTTATAATGAAATCGAAAAATTCAATTATTATACTAAGTCAGGCAATCTAGAGATTATAACAGATAAGAATTCTAGATATTCAATTAAAGTTTCAAAACATGAGCTTCATCATAGCATGAAGAATATAAATAATAAATTAGAACTTAAATATCTAGCTTAATCCATTTAAAACTAAACAGTATATACAGGCTATGCCCATTTGGGCATAGTTTTTTTATTTATTAGAATTAAAAAAAGATAATGAAGCAAAATATAAGTATTGACTGATTAAAAAATAGATAATATAATAAATAAATATGAAAACTTATTGGTTTTTTATAAAAACTAATAAGTACAAACAAAAGAAAAAACTCAATATAATAAAATCGAGGGAGTGTTTACTAATGAAGAAAACATCTACTAAGCTAACGATGCTAGTATTTCTTTTAGGAATAGCAATGGGAGCTTTAGATTCTGGGATAGTTTCTCCAGCTAGGGATATAATTGCAAACGGTTTAAATGCAAGTCAAAGTTCAAGTATTTGGATGATTACAATTTATACACTTGCGTATGCAGTTGCAATTCCTATAATGGGAAAACTTGCAGATAGTTTTGGAAGAAAAAAGATTTATTTAATATCAATATTTTTATTTGGAATAGGTTCCCTATTCTGTGGACTAGCTGATTACTTTAATAGCTACTCTATGCTTCTTACATCAAGAGTAATTGAAGCTATAGGTGGTGGGGGAATTATGCCAATTGCAACATCTTATGTTGGAACATCTTTCCCAAAAGAAAAAAGAGGTATGGCACTTGGAATTATTGGTGCTATATTTGGAATATTCACAGTTATAGGACCATCTCTTGGTTCAGCAATACTACAAATCTTTGGTAATGATAACTGGGGATTATTATTCTTTATAAATGTACCTATAAGTATAGTAATTATATTTATGGCTTCAAAATTAGAAGAAAAAGTTACTGCTAAAGGAGTTAAAATTGACTATGCAGGGTCAGTTACTTTAACAGTTTTAATACTTTCACTTATGTACTTCTTAACTAATTTAAAATTTGATAATCTATGGAAGTCAATTCAGTCAACAGATGTTTGGCCTTACATAATAATATTTATAATATCTATACCTGTATTTGTATTCTTTGAAAAGAGAGCAGAAAGTCCAGTTTTAAATCTGCATTATTTCAAGGATAGAAATATAAGTATATTATTAATTTTAAGTTTACTTGTAAGTTTTGGACTTATGGCAGTTGTGTTCTTACCTCAATTTAGTGAGAATGTATTAAAAATACCTGCTGGTAGTGGTGGATATTATACAACTATATTTGCAGTGTTTATGGGGATAGCCTCACCAATAAGTGGTAAACTTACAGATAAAATAGGTGCAAAAATAGTTATAATAGCAGGGTTCTTACTTATAGCAATAGGTGCTTTATATGAAGGGCTTGTAACTTGCTATAATCCAAGTTTTATTAATTTATTTATTGGAATAGGTCTTATAGGATTTGGTACAGGGTTCAGTTTTGGTACACCAATGAACTATTTAATGCTTAGTTATGTTCCAGATTCAGAAGCGACAATGGGACAATCAACAATCGCTTTATTTAGATCTATAGGTATAGCAGTAGCACCTAATGTACTTATAAATTACATAGCAGATGCAGCTAAAAAAGTTCCATCAGCAGTTCAAGCAGTAATACCAAAAATGCAAGGTATGGGTGCAGCAAGTTCAGCTCATGGGGCAGTGGCAAGTAGTGCACTTCAAAATGCGAATGCCTATAATATATTTAGTTCAATCAAACAGATGATTGAAGGACAATTTGCTAGTTTAATGAAAGGTGGTGCTGGAAATCCAGCAATGCTTGGGAAGTTAAAGGAAGCATCAGTAGCTTATATGGCTCAACTTGATAATGCGAAAGACTCAATAGTTTATGCATTCCAACACACATTAAATATAGGATATTCAAATATGTTTATATTCTCTGGTGTTGTTTCAATAGTTGCTATGTTTATAGCATTTACTTTAAAAGATGCTAAGGCAAAGAAAGTAGCATAATATATAAAAATATAAGGACTATGTAGATTAATAAAATCTACATAGTCCTTAATTTTTTATAAGCCTTTTCCTTTAGCGTTTGGTGTAAATCCTCTTTCCTTAAGAATTTGATAGATAGTTTTTGAAGTCGTGTCCTCTGGTGTGTAGCCAAGGAATTCTAAAACTTCATTTAATTCTTCTTCACAAGTAGTTTCAATTTCTATATATGGGAAAGGACAAAAATTCTTATCATTTATATCTATTTCTATAAGAGAGTTTTTATATTTATAGCTTTCCCTATACTTTTTGATAGACTCTTGAAGTTCAAGTCCTAGTGATTCAAAGATTTTAGTTCCCATTTCGCCATTTTCAATTATAGTTTCATTTTCTTCCATAACTTTAAATTTACCTTGTGATAACATTTTTTTTGTAGTCATAAAGTAAACAGTTTTGTTATTTATCATATCTTCAACAGTTCTGATTCTTGCATAACCTTTTTTGTCTAAAAGTCTTCTATCAGCAAAATCATATATGTCATTTACTTGGTTTTCTTTTTTTACATTGATTGCACCTACTTTTGTGCAAAGTTCTCTAATTTTATCTACATCAATGTCCATGACTCTAGTTTCAAATTCTTGCATTATTATAATCCTCCAAAATGTGTAATATAGATATATTATAGAATTAAATTTTGTATATTTCAAAAATTTTAATCAAAATGACACAAAAACCACAAAGTCTTTGTGTAAAATAAGATTATGCAAGTGAATTGCGTACAATTTATTTGTGTGCAATTTATATTGAGTAAAAATAAAGTTATTTAATAAGTAGGACTATTTATATTTTTTTTGTAAAAGCTATAAATGTATAGTTATTAGATAAGCTAATTATAGAGGAGAATTTTAAAATGAATAATAAAATAAATGAAATAATGGAATCTTTAGAGTTTAGACATGCTTGTAAAGAATTTGATAATACAAAAAAAATAAGTGATGAGGAATTTAAGGTAATACTTGAAGCAGGAAGACTTGCACCAAGTTCACTTGGACTTGAGCCTTGGAGATTTATTGTTATAGATAATCAAGACTACAAGGATAAGCTTGGAGAAGTTTCATGGGGCGGAAGAAGACAAATACCTACTTGTAGTAAGTTTGTTGTTATTTTAACTAGAAATGCTAATTCTTTAAGATATGATTCAAAGTATATTGACCACCTATTAAAAGATATTAAAAAAGTTCCTGCTGATATAGAAGTTATGATGAAAGATACTTTAAAGAAGTTAGAAGTAGCTAGATTTGATATAGATAATAGAAGTGAGTTATTAAATATGTATTCTAATACACAAAGTCATATGGCTCTTCAAAATATGATGCAAATTGCAGCAGAAATGAAGATTGATTCATGTGCAATTGGTGGATATGATGAGGCTACTTTAGAAGAGATTCTTGTAAAAGAAGGAATGCTTAATAAAGATGAGTTTATAATTGGAACAACAGTTGCTTTTGGATATAGAAAAGCAGAACCAAGACCAAAAACAAGACAATCATTTGAAGAACTTGTTCATGTAATTAAATAATAGAAATTAGGAATACTAAGATAGATTAAACAAAAGAGGAGAATTTTATATGAAAATAAATAAAAAAGATGTAATAGATATATTTAATTTTAGATTTGCTACAAAGGAATTTAATGGAGAGATAATACCAAGAGAAGATATGGAAATGATAGTTGAAACAGGTAGATTATCACCAAGTTCATTTGGTCTTGAGCCATGGAAGTTTTTAGTTTCAGATAGTAAAGAACTTATAAATGAAGCAGCAGCAGTATCATGGGGAATGCAAAGACAGGCTCCAACTACAAGTCATATAGTATTTGGACTTACAAGAGCAGGAAAAGATGTTAGATTTGATGCTAAATACCTTCATGATATTTGGGTAGAAAACAAAGGTGTTTCAGAAGAGTTCTTTGCAGGACTTAAACCGATATTAGAGCAATTCCAAAAATCAAATATGGATATAGAAAGTTCAGATAAAGCACTTACAGAGTGGTCAGCAAGACAAAATTATATAGCACTTGGTAATATGATGACATCAGCAGCTATGATTGGTGTAGATTCATGTGCAGTAGAAGGTTTTGATAAAGAAAAAGTTGAGGAAATTCTTGTTAAAAGAGGATTACTTAATAAAGAAGAATTTGAACTAAGTTATATTATAGTATTTGGATATAGAGCTGAAAGTCCAAATAGAGAGAAATCAAGAAAACCTGCAAGTGAAATAATTGAGTGGGTTAAATAATTAAATAGTATTATTTAGTAAAAAACGCAGAGAAATCTGCGTTTTTTTGTTTTTACAACATTATATATTGAATATATTTTTCAGAAAAGATACAATTTACATATAAAGGGAATAGGAGGGGGTTAAAATTTAGTTAATGAAGATATTCCAGAAAATATTAAGAATGGTTTAGTTAAATTTACTATTATGTATGACTTTATTGAGTTAGATAGAGAATATTTGGATAATTTAAAATCTACAAGAATTGTTCATAATCCAAATATGCCCTTATATGATGCAGTTTATAATTTGAAGCCTAATGATAAAAATATAGCAAAAATAAAACAAATATATCCTGATTTAGTTGTGGACGAAAAAAAATGTACTTTAGAGTTAAATGCCAATGGTAGACCATGGGATACGATAGGAAGAGTTTATTTGCAAATTAATTTAGATGGAAAGAGTAATACATACCTTACTTCAACTATGAGTTTTGGAACAAGTAAAAATGTTGATAAAACAATAGAAGAAAAAAATTAAAATGGAAAATATAACTTATCAAATAAAAGGAAGTTAAAAGTTAGTTATAGTGATAAAAATAGACCAGCTAATAATAGTCAAGTAAATTATTGAAAAATAAATTTTCTTAAAAAAGGGTATAGCAAACAAAGCATAGCGTGAATACGAATGATTACAAAAAATGGATAAACTAAGCTACATTGTTTAAATACATTTTTTCATGAATTCTAGGATCTCTTAATTCAAAAGATTCTTGATTACGAAGAACTGCAAAAATATAATTTAGTAGTTTATGCATAAGAGCAATTAATGAAACTTTGGCTTTTTTTCCTTTAAGGTTATTTTGATAGTAATCTAATAAAACATAGTTTATAGGAATTCCTTTACGGGTTTTACGAATAGAAGCTAATGCTACTGCATATAAAGCTCGACGACCTATACGAGTTCCTCGTTTTGATATTTTATTTTGATTACCTTTAAATTTACCAGATTCATTAACGGAACTATCAACACCAAAGAATGCTACCAAGTGTTTAGGCTTTGCAAACTTTTTTATATCTCCAATTTCAGCAATTATACTAATAGCTGTGAGATAGCCTATGCCTGGTATAGAATCAATTAAATCTATATTGTTTTTTATTGATTCTGGAAAATTATTAGAGTTAATAAAAGATTTAATTTCCTTTAGTAAAATATTTAATTCTGTTTCTAAAGCAGCTATTATATTTAGTGAACTAGTAATTTTAATTGATAACCCTTGTAAAGGAAGTCCGATAATAATAGCTTCCTGCGCAGTTTCAACTAATTTGTTATAAATTTTTTCGGACCACGCTAAGCCTTTTTTAGAT
>NZ_CAMQZG010000012.1 GCF_947039605.1 uncultured Clostridium sp. | reverse complement strand
GCAGATTTTATATACAAGCAATTTATAAAAAAATAAATATTCAAAACTGTTTCAATTAAATTTGAGACAGTTTTTTTATTTTTATCACCTAATTAAAATCCTTTCATAATATATTATTGATATAACTTTAGACAGGAGAAATTTAATATGGAAATTTTTTACCCAGAAGATTTTAATACTCTGTTTGGAAGAGGTATTACTGAAGAACTTCCTGAAAAAATTAATGAAGAAGAAGTTGATTCAAGTATCGAAAATCCAGATGATGTTATTGAATGTATTTCAAAAGAAGTTGTGAAAAAAGATATCACTATTGATGAAAACTTAAAAAGAAACAGCCTACGTAGTGATGATTCTAATGTATCTAGTAAAATAAAACCTATGCAATTGCCACCAAAAGAAGTTCCACCAAAGAACTCTGAATTTGTCATTCAACAGCAAAAAATTGGTGCAGCTGACTATCCAACTTATGCTGTTAGTCCCCAGGCTTTATCAGTATGTTTAAATAAACTAACTTATATTTGGCAAAATGATGAAAAAGAATATTGGTCTTATATATTTTATCTTGACCATGTTTCATTCGTAGGTTGGAGATGGAATAAATATATTAAAGATTGGGTTTACTTTGGAGTAGATATATCTAAAGTTGAAGCCTTTACTTGCAGAAGATAAGGAGGAATAACCATGAAAGTAATTTATCAAGAAAAAGATAATCCTAATGGGATTGGTGAATTTGAAATATTAGATAGAGAACAAATAGAATTACTATCTCAACATACAGAAGATTTTTTAGAGACATCTGACAAAGATTTTAGACTTCCTGATAGTGTAGAAGATTCTTTTGAAGATGATGATAGAAAGAAAAAGAAAAAATATAAATCTATAGATAAAAACCATGGGCCATACAAATTCCCAAGTAATCATAGTTCTCATAATAACCATTATCAGCAAAGTGGTGTTCCAACACCTTTTAATATGGGATATCCACCATCAAAACACCCAAGTTATCACTCACAAGGTATTGTTAAAATACCTTACTATAATTCAGACCACTCTTCTCACTATAGCGATCATTATAATAAAAAGCTCAAATATTGTACTTACAGATACACTTATTTATGGCTACGTAATGGAAGGTCATTTTGGTGCTATCCAACCTATGTAAGTCATAATACTCTTTCAGGGTGGAAATGGAAAAACTATAAATGGAAATTTTTTAGCATACCAATTAAAAGAATAAGTAACTTTTATTGCTATAGATAGCATAAAAATACCCTTAGATTTTTAAAATCTAAGGGTATTTTTTAGTTAATCTAAAAATGAATTAACAATATAAAAAAATAAAAGGACCCACAATTTGTGAATCCTTCTAATCTATATTAGTTTTTAGCTTCAGCTGCTGCTTGTTCTGCTGCTACAGCTTCTTCCATATTTTTAACATCTCTATCTGCCGCTATCATTACAAATGGCATGTAGATTATAACGTCTATTACAAGAAGTAATATTGATAATACTGCACCCTGCCATGAGTTAGTAGCTAATGCTCCACTTAAAATAGGTGGAAGAGTCCAACTTACTTCAAGTTGTACTAATGGTACTAAGTGCCATGTCATTGCAAAGAATGCAATTACTGCATTTAATAAAGGTACCAATAAGAATGGAATAAAGTATATTGGATCTAAACATATTGGCATACCAAATATAAGTGGCTCATTTATGTTAAAGATACCAGGTGCAAGTGCAATTTTTGAAATTACAAGCTGAACCTCACTCTTTTTCTTTCTAGTCTTATTAACTATAAATATAGCAATAATAAGTGTTATTGTAGCTCCTGCCCCACCTAAGAATACAAAGGAGTTAAGGAACTGGTCATTAACGATATATAATGGTTTTAATCCTTCTGCAACTCTATGCATATTATCTATAGTAAGTGGTAATAACACACCGTTTACGATAGGTAACATCATGTTTGAACCATGAAGTCCAAAGAACCATAATATTTGAATAACTGCTATAAGTACAAGTACTCCCCAGAATGATCCAACAACACCTTGTAGTGGTGCTTGAATTATTTGATAGATAAATACTGGTAAACTCTCTGCACTTACAAGTGCAAATAATCTTTCTACTGAAGCTGCGATTACCATTATGATAATAGCAGGGAATAATGATGCAAATGATCTTGCAATTGCAGGTGGAACTCCAGCCGGCATTTTCATTACAAGTCTTTTGTTACCAAGTAACCAGCACATTAAATCTCCAACTATTAAAGCAACTATGATTGCAAGTAATAATCCGTTTGTACCAAGGAATGATGATGTTTTTGATAAATCACCAAAGAATATAATAAACGCTGCAACAGAAACTAATCCTGAAGCTAGTCCATCTTTTCCTCTTGCCTTAGCTAGGTTGTATGCAACTGTAAATGAAATCAGTAAACTCATAATTGCATATGAACCGTTCCAAATTGCACCTCCCCAAGATTTCCAGTCATGTCCAAATATTGTCGTCATAAGATGTTGGTAACTTTCCCATGCAAAGTTATTAATTAATATTGCGAAAGCACCAGCCATAATGATAGGTATAATTGCTACAAATCCATCCCTAATCGCTCCAAGGTGTTTTTCAGCACCAACTTTAGCTGCGATAGGAATGAAATGTTCTTCCATCCATTCGATAAATTTCTTCATATGTTTGTCCTCCTTATTTTTTCTTTTGTAATCACTAATTTAATTAATTAGACATCCTAAATATTTTAATATCATTTCGGTAGTATGTAAAGCTACTTTTTAGTCTCAGTAAACATTTTCATTTCTTTTCATAATAAACTTGATACTAAAAAAGCTTATTTCTTAACAATACACAATAAAACAATATTAAAAGTATACTTATTATTATAGCAATTTTCATGCCAAATTTATTAATTTTGTTACTTCTTTGTAAAGCTAGTTAACAAGCCATTTATATTGTTTTTTATTTTTACACATTTAAGTGTGTATTAACTCTGCCCTAATAAGTCTTTACACACTATTTTAAACTTTATAGACTTGTAAATAAGCTGTAATTATTTATACTTTAATTTTTTTATACTTCAACATACTATTATAACTATAAACTATAAAAAATCAGGTAAGGATGGTGACGTGAATGTTTAAAGATAAAATAATAGATATTATACATAAAGAAGAAGATTTAGTAAGACATGGTATAGAGAATTTAGAAGAATTAGAAATCCTTAAAGAAGAAGCTCTAATGAGTATGAGTATTAAGGAAAGAGCAGAACATGCTTTAGATAGACAAGAAGCTAGGAAATTACATGATGCTAAAATAGCTCATAAAAGAGACTTAAAGAAAGAACATACACCTAAAAAAGAACATCTTCTAGCAGATGATGTTTTAGAAAAATTTTTATCAACCAATAAATTATAAAATACTTACCACCTATAAAACTGTTTTAAACAATTTTATAGGTGGTTTCTTTTTTAAAAATAATTTATTATTACACTTATTTTACATCCTATTAATAGGGACTTTATTTTAAGGTTATACAATCTTTATTGTATGGAAAATAAGGGGGGATAATTTAAATGAAAAGAAAAAGTATTAATATGTTAGCACTTAGTGCTATAACAGCCGCTACACTACTATTTACTGCGTGCGGAAGTTCTGCTGCTATAGAAACCACTCAAACTACACAAAAAAATAATAAACCAGCAATTGAAAGTACCTCAACACCAGAGCCTACAACTTCAGAAAACACAGATACCAATAAACAAGTTGAAGAGGTTAAAGATTCACAAGTTCAAGCTTTTAAAGATAGTGAAATTCACTTTATCAATACTGGAAATAGTGATGCTATCTTAATCAAAGGTGAAAAAAATATTCTTATAGATGGTGGAGATAACAATGATGAAAATTCAATTGTTCAATATATAAAAAATCAAGGAATAAAAAAAATAGATTATCTTGTAGCAAGTCATAATCATGCTGACCATATCGGCGGACTTGATTCTGTTATAAATAATTTAGAAATAGGTCAAGTTCTTGTATCTAATGGTGATGAAGATACAAAAACTTACCAAGACTTTATAAACTCAATAAGTGCAAAAAAACTCTCTCCAAGTGTACCACTTGCAAATGCTAAGTTTGACCTTGGAAATGGTGCTTACATGCAAATGCTTAATACTAATGGAGGTTCTGATACTAATGAAGAATCTTTAGTTACACTCTATGTTAATGGTGAAGATAAATTTTTATTCACAGGAGATGCTGAAAAGGAAACAGAATCTGAAATTTTATCACAAGTCTCTGATGTAGATGTTTTAAAAGTTGGACATCATGGTTCAAAATCAAGCACAACTCAAAGTTTTCTTGATAAAGTTAATCCTGAATTTGCAGTAATAACTGTTGGAGATGACAATAAATATAATCACCCACATAAAGTTGTTATGGATAGACTTAAATCAGATAGTGTAAAAATACACAGAACTGATGAATGTGGAAATGTAGTATTTAAATCTACTGGAAAAGGTGTAGAAACTGCTTGTAAAGATGGTAGCTACTCTTACAGAGATGGTGAGAAAAAGGAAGAAGTTAAAAAGCCTGTAACAACTCCAAGTAATGATAAAGTTGTAGAAAATAAACCTTCTAATGAATCATCATCAAACACTAATTCAAATAATAATTCAAACAATAGTTCATCAGATAAGCCTACTGAAACTGTAAAACCTGACCCAACACCAGCTCCAGAGCAAGGTGGAATGGTATGGTTATCTGCTACTGGTGAAAAATATCATAGTAAAAATAACTGTGGTAGAATGAATCCTGCTAAAGCTAGACAAATTTCATTATCAGATGCAAAAGCACAAGGTTTTGAAGATTGTTCTAAATGTTAATATAAAAGTAAAGGCAACTTATAATTATTAGAAATTATAAGTTGCCTTCTATTATTTATTCCATTTTTTTAAGTCTGCATTTAGTTCTTGCTCATATTTTTTATATTTATTTTTAAATATTAGCCAAGTAACAACGCTAAAAATTATATAAAATACAATACTTGCTATTATACCAGTTGTATTTCTTGGCATCCAACCAACATACCAAGCAAATGGTAAATATGGTAATAAAGCTACACTCTGCACTACAGTTTGTTTTAAAAGACTCCAACTTTCTACTCTATAAATTATTGAGGTTCCAAAACAGTATCCTCCAACTAATGCGGCTAAAATATTCTGCTCTAATAAAGCATCGTAATTTATACTACTTTTTGAAATAACCATTGCAATAGTTAAAAATATTTGTCCCATTAAAACTCCAATTGGAACTCCTTTAATAAATAACTTAATATAACCTTTAATATATTTCATTTTACTTTCCCTCCATGCCTATAAATTCTTTTACTTGTTTAACATATCTTCTTGATATAGTCTCTTGCTTTCCATTTGATAAATTTATAATTAAACTACCATTAAAGAAAAGCTCTATATTATTTATTCTCTTTACATTCACTATCGTGAATTTAGATATTCTAACAAAAGATGTCTTTGCTAAAAGTTCCTCAATTTCATACAGTTTCATTTTAATTTCAAAACTTCCCTCACTCGTATCAGCTAAAACTTTTTGCTCCTCACTATAAAACATAATGATATCCTTTGGATTTAAAATATAAACCTTCTGATTTTTCTTTCCTACTATGCTTTTTTCTTTTTTGCTTTCACTTTTAAGCTTTTCCATAATATCCATGACAACATCATCAATACTTGGTGCTTTTATTACCACCGTCACTTCTTCATAATTATCATTAATATCTAAGTCAATTTTCAAATTCATCCCTCCCTTTCACCACTTTTATTTTTAAATTTCATTTTCTCGCTAGCTATACTAAGATTATATCCTATCAAATTTAATTTAGAGACAGTTTTTAAGTAAGTGGTCACTTTTATAAGTTAAACGGTATTTTAAATAAAGAAAAAGACCTACAATTGCTTGTAAGCCTTTCCTTCAATCTATTTTATTGCTTTTAATTCCTTACTTGTGAATAGTAAATATACCCCCATAAGTAGTGATATAAGTGCTACTCCTATTATTGAATAAAGGGCAACTCCCGCTCCAAACTGACTCCAAACAGCCCCTGTAACTACTGAACCAACAAATGACCCAAAGTATAAGAATGTATTTATTATTCCATTTACAGTCCCTCTATATTCATCCTTATCAATAACTTTGTTTGTTATTGTAGGAATTAAAGTAACTATAATGTTATACCCTATCATAAATAATGTTGTTCCTATTATTAAGTAAACTATGTGGGTATTTAATAAGAAGAATGCCATCCCTCCACACATTAACGCAAGTGAAATAACAAATATCTCCCCTGTCTTTCCTCTACTTATAAAGTTCATAGAGAATCTCATAAGTATTACCGCTATTATTGTTGCAGGAACAAATATCTCCCACATATGTGATATTCCATTTGGTATCTTTTCAAGATACTCTGGTACTACAAAGAATATAGACATTATCACATAGTTAGCTATGAATGACTGTATGTTTAAAAGTGTAAATACTTGTACCTTTAATAATTTTCCAAGATAAGCCCAAAATTCTGAGTCCATCTTTCCTTTTTTAACTTCCTTAGACTCGTCCACTTTTGGTGTCTTTAAGAAAATTAATATAAGTACAAATGAAATTATAACGCAAGCTGCGTCTAAATATGTTAACTGCTCAAATGACATGAATGTACCAAGTATAGTTCCACCTGATAATCCAATAGCAGATGCTAGTCCAATTCCTATCCCTGCAATATTTATAGCATTAGATACCTTTGACTCTTTAACTCCCATAGAAAGCCATGCAAATGCTGATGCAGCTATTGCTCCCGCTCCTTGAAGTCCTCTTGCAAAGATAAATACATAAATATTATCACTAACTACTGTTAGTACAAGTCCTGCCCCAAGCATAAATAATCCAAGTAGTATAATGAACTTCTTATTTAGCTTATCACTTAAAACCCCAAATGGAATTTGGAATATTGCTTGTAAAAGCCCAAATATACCTAGTGATATAGCTGCAAGTTCAACTGTTCCAAACTGTAACGTCTGTGCATAATTCGAGATGTATGCCGATATAAGTGCTGTTGCTAATTGTCTTACCCCAAGTGCAAGACTAAGTAATGATACAAAAGTTAGTTCTGCTCTAGTAAATTTATTACTCTTCATCTTTTCTCCTTAGTTTATTATATTTTCATCATATAATGTGTAAATTTGATATATTTTATTTAATCCATAGATTATTATAAATGAAAATTATAAAAAAAACTAATATAGATTTTTTCTAAAAAGAAAACCCCACAGATTTTCTCTGCGAGGTTTTGCTATATCAATTAAGCTACTGTTTCATTATTAGCTTTTTCTAAATCTAACTCTGTTTTTGTTGCTATACCAACGAATGGTAAGTATATTAACACTGATACTATGATACAAACTACTGCTACAACTCCACCCATGATTGAGTTAGTTGAAAGTATAGCTCCAAGAATTGGAGGTGTTGTCCATGATGCTAATATTGTTACCGGAGGTACTATTCCTACTAAAGTTGCTACATAAGCGATTAAGCCTGAAGCAAGAGGTGCTAACATAAATGGTATAAAGTATATTGGGTTAAGCACAAGTGGCATACCAAATATAACAGGCTCATTGATATTGAATAATCCTGGTGCTGTACCAAGTTTTGCAATCATCATTTGAGTTTTACTCTTTCTTCCACCAATATATATAGCTACTATTAAAGCGATTGTAGTTCCTGAACCACCCATATTTACAAATGAATCAAGGAATTGGCTATTTATAATATGCTCTGGTACTCCACCTACTTGAGCTGCTGCCATATTTGCTTCTGTAAGTGGTAATAATACTGCACTTATGATTGGAGCTAATATGTTTGAACCATGTAATCCAAAGAACCATAATAATTGTTGAACTATGATTAATATTACAAGACCCCAAACACTACCTACCATATTCTGAAGTGGTGATTGTATTATTGTAAATAAAGCTTCGTGGATATTTGATATCCCTGCGTATGCGAATAAATATTTAACCAATGCTACGATTGATATAACAATAATTGTTGGTATTAATGCTGCGAATGATTTTGCTACTGCTGGAGGAACCCCTTCTGGCATCTTAACGATTAATTTTGGGTTTCCTGCAAGTTTAACAAAAATTTCTGTACCTACTAATGCTACTATAATTGCTACGAATAATCCTGATCCACCAAGGAATGTTGCTGGAATACTTCCATCTGCATTCGGTGTAAATAATAACATATTACATCCAAGTGATAGCATAGCTGCTGCTAAACCATCTTTGCCATAACCTTTTGCAAGGTGATAAGCTATTGTACATGCTGCAAGCACTGACATTATAGCAAGTGAACCTGCATATATTCCGCCACCAAAATCTTTCCAGTTAGCTGGGAATATTGTATTCATCATGTTTTGGTACCATTCAAACCCTATATTATTTAATAAAGTTGCAAATGCACCTGCCATGATAAGTGGACTGATTGTAACGAAACCATCTCTAATTGCCACTAAGTGTCTTTGTGAACCCACCTTAGCCGCATACGGCACAAAGTATCTGTCCATGAAATCAAAAAACTTTTTCATCTGTATTTCCCCCTTGTTTGTTATTCTTAAAGTCATTTCTTTCTTCTACATGTATTTTAATTTTACTCGTACTCTAATTTAAATTTGTAACGTAACTTGTCTTATTTTTTCTCAAAGTATTCTTTAAACTGTGGTAAATATTCTTTGTGAGCTTCTAATAACTCTTCTACTAAAGTTTTAGCAAGAGAATCTGATGCTACAAGAGGATTTATTGTAAGTGCTAGCACTGCTTTTTCAATATTTCCTTCAACAGCTGCTTCTACTACTAATCTTTCAAAAGTCTTAATTTCTTGAATTAACCCTTTTGAAGCAAGTGGTAACTCACCTATTTTAAGTGGCTTTGGACCATCCTTTGTGATTACACATGAAACTTCTACTACAGACTCTGGGTCTATATCTGATATTGAATCACCATTTCTAAAATCTACTGGTTGAATATCTTGTGTATCATTATATATTGATGTTATAAGTCTACAAGCAGCATCACTATAATAAGCTCCGCCTCTTTTTTCAAGTTGTGTAGGTTTATCTTTTAAATCTGGATTCTTATAAAGGTCAAATAACTCTCCCTCTACACTTTTAACAACCTCAGCTCTTGTTTGCCCCTTAGCAAACTCTTTAAGCTCTTCTTGCAACATTTTTTCTCTTTGGTAATAGTATTTATGATATGGACAAGGCATCATTCCAAGTCCTCTTATAAATTCTGGATTCCATGAGAAATCTGATATATTTCTAACTATTTGACCAATCTCACCATTTGCTAATGCTTCAATTAAATCATTAGTTCTATCAACTCCATTAACTTCTACCTTAGTTCCAAATACCATATGATTTAAACCTGCAAAAGTCATATTTAAATCTTCATGTTTAACATTTAAAACTCCTGCTGCTGCTTTTTCCATTCCTATTGGAACATTACATAATCCAATATATTTTCCATTTTGTCTTGCACCATATCTATTAAGTGCCTCTGTAACCATCCCTGCTGGGTTAGTAAAGTTTATAAGCCAAGCATTAGGACAAAGCTCTGCAATATCTTTTTCTATTTCAAGAATAACTGGAATTGTTCTGAATGCCTTAAACATTCCACCTGCTCCGTTAGTTTCTTGTCCTATAACTCCATGGCTTAAAGGAATTCTTTCATCCTTTACTCTTGCATCTAAAAGACCTACTCTCATTTGCGTTGTAACAAAATCTGCACCTTTTAATGCTTCTCTTCTATCATAAGTAATATGAATTTCCATAGGAACTCCTGCTTTTTCTACCATTCTCTTTGCAAGGTTTCCTACAATTTCTAATTTTTCTCTTCCTGCCTCTATATCAACCAGCCATAATTCTGAAACTGGTAATCTGTCATATCTTTTTATAAATCCTTCTACAAGTTCTGGTGTGTAACTTGATCCCCCACCAATTGTAACTATCTTTAACTTCTTTATCATTTTACTCCCACCTTCTTTTCTCTTATAACGTACTCTCTCTTTTGTTCTTACACTTATATATAGTAGCAATAACTGTGCCAACTTTAAGTTCTACTTATTTGTATAGACCAATGTTCTTTAAACCCTTTATTTAAGCCATTTTTGAATTCGACAAATTCTTACACACTTGCAATGTAAAATACTTCTATTTTTACACTCTGTTAGTGTAATGCCACTTTAAATTACATTCTGTTAACTAACTTAATCATTTAGTTAACTTTTATCAATAATATTCATATTTTATTAACTTTATAATTCTTTATAACTTCAAAAAAGCCCATACAAGTTCAAAACTCGTACGGGCTTTTATATCTGATTAAAATTTATGGTGTAAATCTATTTTTTCTTTGAAAAACCAAAACTCATCCAAGGTGTAATATAGTCTAATAAGAATATCTCATCTTCTGCTATTCTTCCAACTACACTTGTTTTACCTGAATTTTTCATATCTTTTAAAGCAACTTGAAGTTCCCCTGCATATCTAGCATATAAATCTGAGTCGATTAATATATCTCCTCTTTTTATCTCTCTAGTATTTTTAGGTGGGAATTTTTCACCTTTGTACTTAACTCTACTTTGAGTACTTCTTATCATATACTCTGAAACATCCCCTCTATTAAAGTGGTGCTCTTCAAATATAATTTTTTCTTCAAGCTCTGATGTTTCTTCAAAAACTTCAGCTGTTAAAGTAATCATTGATTTATTAAGCTTACTTAAAGCTTTTAATTCAGTTTCTGATGCAAAAGCATTAGCTATTATAACATCATCAATTAAACCTGTTGCAAATAAATGCTTAGTCTGAACAGTTATTGGCATAGTTCTGTGCTCTTCAAGAGTACAAAGCCCTTCTGATACAGGCCATGGTCCATGAGTTGCATCTTTTGAATCTACAAAAGCAGCTGTTTTAATTCCTAAATCTTTATATTGCTTACTTGTTTTTATGAAATGCTCATAAGATAATCCTGTGTAAACATGAGGATAGAAGTTATGACATCCATATATATTTTCTTTATTTGCTGCATATGAAAGAATATTCTCTACATATTTGTTTCCGTTACTTACATTAAGCTCTATTTTTAATCCATACTTATTGTATGACATTATTGATTCTTCATGTCCACTAAAACCAGCATCAAGTCTGATACCTGAAAGTCCCATCTCTTTAAATGCTTTTAAGTCAGTTATTGAACCACCAAGCATTTTGAAAACAGCAGGATCAAGGTCAGCAATAACTTCCATTTTTTCTTCGTTTGCTGCTTTTAAAACTATTTTAAACTCTGCTATTACTTCATCTAAAGGTCTTTCTGTAGCTGATATTAAGCATGTAAAGATTCTTTCAAATCCATACTTTCCCGCTAAATGTACATAGTCTACAACCTCTTGAATGTTATCTTTGTTAGGATATACTGATATTCCAAGTCTTCTCATATTAAGCCACTCCTACTCTTATTTATTTTTACCTCTTAAAAGTAATTTTTATTTATTTTCTTTTAAGTATATATAATAAGCACCTTTTGCTGCTGAAACTTCTGAATCAACATATGATACTACATTAATATTTTCACCTAAGTATTTTTCAAAAACTTCTCTTACAATTTTGCTTTTTCTTATAACTCCACCTACAAGACCTATTGAACATTTATCAAATCCAAGTTTCTTGTATGTATTCTCAGTAGTTTTAGCAAGTGCTAAACCTTCTGCATTCATTATAGCTATAGAAATTTCATCGCCTGCCTCTGCAAGTATTGAAACTACTGGTGCAAGTTTTGCAACTTCATCCTTAGTAGCTGAATATACAAATGGAATTACCTCATCTGCGCTACTTATTTTAAGATGTTCCATTGATTTTTCTGTAAGAGCTGATTTTTCTAAATTATTATCATTTTCAAAAATCATTCTTTTTATTGCTTCAATAGAAATTTTATATGCTGAACCTTCATCACCTAAAAGGTGTCCCCATCCACCACATCTGATTCTATTATCGCCTTTTACTCCAAATGATATTGACCCTGTTCCTGCAATAGTTAAAATACCATCTTCACCTTCAAGCATAGCTTTTAGTGCTAATTCTCCATCATTCATAACTATAGCTGTATCTAAAAATTTATCTGCCATATCTTTTATAAGTTTTGTATTTTCAGCTGTTTCTGAACCTGCAATCCCAAGATATAAACCTTTTAAACTTTCCATTCCATACTCATCTGTAAGATCTTTAATTGAGTCATGTATATTTTTTAAAGCTTCTTCTTTATTATTAAGTAGATTTGCAAAACCTTTTAAAGATACCTTTAAAACATTTCCTTCTAAGTCATAAGCAACTGCCTCTGTCTTAGTACCTCCACCATCAACACCTATAATATAATTCATTATCTTCCCCACCTTGATCCTTATCTATTGTACTTTATTATATAAAGAAAGCCCTAATACTAATATTAGAGCTTTCATATAAACAAATTACTTGTTATCTATTTTTTCATGTAAGTCTATTATTTCTGATGCTAAATCTTTTAATGTCATTGATGTCATTAAGTGATCTTGAGCATGTACTAGTAATAATGAAACTTCTGTTTTATTTCCACCAGCTTCGCCTTGGATTAAAGCAGTTTGTGATTTGTGCGCTTCAGCTAATTGCTCTGATGCTTTAGTTATTAATTCTCTAGCTTCTGCAATTTTACCTTCTTTAGCTAATCCCATAGCTTCCATTCCGTAACTTCTAGCTTCCCCACTGTGTATGATAAGATTCATGATTATTTCTTCCATTAAATTCACGTCCTTCTTATAAATATAACTTGATATAACTTAAACTAATTTCTAATTTATATTAAATATTAACCGATTAACTCTAAAGCTCTTGTTAATACTTTATCACCATTCATTGTTCCGTAAGCGATTGTTTCAATTACTTCTACTGGTACATTTTTACCTTCTGTTAAACCTTGGAATTTCTTTAATAAGAATCTAACTTGAGGTCCTAATAATAATACGTCGATATTGTCTACTTTGTTTATAGCATCTGCTTCTGCAACTGCTTCTATGTGACAATCTATTCCTCTAGTTTTTGCTGCTGCTTCCATTTTAGTAACTAATAAGCTTGTTGACATTCCTGCTGAACATACTAATAATATATTTTTCATAAGTAAATCCTCCTACGAAGTATTAACTACTTCTTCCGTTTTTTTATTTTTTGTTTTGTTTATTTCTTTTTAACTATGCTTATATATAGAGCAATTTGCGTGCCAACTTTTATTTTACACAAATAAAAGTTTTTTATCCCTCAAACCTAGTATTTAAGCCATTTATTATTTCAGTAAAAATGCAAAAAAACAGTGTGCAAATTTTACACACTGTTTTTTTTAAACACACTATTAAATTTTAAATATTTTTTATTTAAAAATACTATTATTTAGTATCATTTTTACTATAAATGCGATTTCATTTTCCCCAATACTTACTTTATATTCTCTTTCTACTAACTTCAAACTTTGTTTAACCATTATAAATGCTTTACTATTCTTTGCTCTATACTCATTAAGATTAACAAATAAAGTTTCTTTTCTTCCTTTTTTAATCTTATCAACAAGGAATCCCATATGCATAAGCATTCCCATTTTTGCATCATCATCAATCACAAGTTCTAAGTTATTCTCCATATCTCCAATAGCCAGCCTTATATTATGTACTAGCTCATATGAATCTATGTCTTTAATTTGAGTTTTCAACGATTCGGCTATTTGATCATAGTCTATTTCTCTTTTAACCATTTTATTAAGCTTTATAAGACCTTCACCTGTAAATATCTCAGCACCTGAAACAAAAGGAATATTCTCTACATCCATATCTACAGTTCCAACTATAGCAAGAACTTTATTTTCTGCTCTAACCTCTGAAAGGCTTTCTATGAACTTTTCTCTTTCTAATATATTCATTGGAATAACATTAACTCTCTCTATATTAACAAGCTTTTCTTCTATAAACTTTTTAAGTCTTGCTGCTGAACCCTCACCAGTAAAGCATGTTGTCACAATACAAAGATTTTTTCTTTGTTCTTTTTCAACTACATATCTAAGACCAAATTTACTTATATCAGAACATGACTCATATATAGAAGTTAAATCTCTACCATTCAAAGCTTTTCTTCCCGCCTCTATAACTGCAAGTGTACTAACCATATCAACAGTTTTTATATTAACCCCTGTTTCTTCTTTTATAATATCCCCAAAGTTAACAAGTGACCCCATATCAGCAAGAATAATTACCCCCCTGCCTGTATTCATCTCTTTAACTTTATGCTTAACTTTTTCAAACATTATCTCAGCCTTCATATCAAGTGGCATGTCTAAAGCTTGAACATACTCATCACCAATAAAAGTATTTGCTACTTCTACCATACTTGTAGCTGTTGCTCTTCCATGCATTATAACAAGTACTGCAACTTTCTCTTCATTTTTCTTCTCAAACTTATCAGCATCCGTTGCAAGAAACATAGTTATATATCCTATTTCATCAAGAGAAATCGCTATTTCAAATTTATCCTCTATAAGTTTTGCTATTTCCATAGCTACCATAAACTCTTTTCTGTATTCTTTTCTTACCTTATTAAGTTTTGGGTGATAAATTTCATTTCCATTTATAATTCTCTCAATACTTCCTTGTAAATGAAGTGCTAATCCAAAATAAACTTTTTCCCCAAACTCTCTTCCAAGTTCTTTTGCTGCATAACCTAAAGCCTCTTCAACAACATCAACAACTCTCTTATCAACAATCTTTGAAATCTCATCTTTTCTAAACGTACCTTTTAACTCACTAATATATTTTCTAAAATAACCTTCTATATCAAGGTTTAAAATATCATCAATCTCGTTATTAGTAAGTCCTTGTTTTTTTAATTTTTTAAGCTTATTTTCTATCGTTAAATAAAAATGCTCAACATGTTCCTCATCATTGTTATGAACAACTAAATCTGTATCTAAAAAATTATTCACTTCATTATTAGAGAAACAAACAACATCCCCTATTGTATTAAACATCTTATCTATCTCACTTCTTTTATCCTGAAGCTTCATTATTCCTCTTTTTACAGAACTTTGTAAATCAGATTGTTCTACAACTATAATATTCTTCTTTCCACTTTTGTAATTTAAAAATGCCTTAGCACACGAAAGTTGTATATCACTCTTTAACTGACCTATATTATTATTACAATCATATAAAACAAATGATGAAAGAGCATTTCTATTGAAATATACAGGCTCTCCAAGTCTTGCTGACTCATCTTTAATAAAAGCATCAAGCAAATCATACCTCTCACTTAAACTTCTCTCTCTAAGAGGTGGAAGAATAATTGTCATTGGTATTCTTCTTGTAAAAGTCTGCAACAGGTATGATTTTGGATCCTCTGTTGTTGCTGCAATTATTTGAAGTTTAACACTTATCTGAGTCTCAGTTTCCCCAAGAGGTCTAAATACTCCCTTATCTATAAAAGTAAATAACATTTCTTGTCCCTGTGGCGACAATCTATGAATCTCATCAAGGAATAATATTCCCCCATCAGCTTTCTTTAAAAGACCATCCTTATCCTTATCAGCTCCTGTAAATGCGCCTCTTTTAACTCCAAATATTTGTGCCATAACAAGCTGTGGATTATCTGCATAATCTGCACAGTTAAATCTTATGAATGGTGCTTTATCCTTTAAAACATTTGCATCTTTTGCAAACCCATACATCGCCTCTGCAAACATAGATTTTCCAACACCAGTTTCGCCTAAAATAATTGTATGAAGTCCATTTGGCGGATACAAAATAGCTGCCTTTGCTTGTTGGATAGCTACCTGTAACGAACTATTAGCTCCAACTAAAGAATCTAAACTATTTTCTTCTTCAACCTCTAATGCCGGTGCAAAAGACTCAACATAATTTTTTTGTCCA
Organism: uncultured Clostridium sp.; assembly: GCF_947039605.1. Lineage (GTDB taxonomy): Bacteria > Bacillota > Clostridia > Clostridiales > Clostridiaceae > Sarcina. The sequence goes on along the minus strand of NZ_CAMQZG010000012.1, from coordinate 65,776 downwards.
CTTTGTTCTTCAACCTCATTTAACCTATCACCTAAACTATATCTAACAGGTCTACCATCTAACTTTTCTAATTCTTTATCTTTATAAAGCTTATTTAAATATCTACTCACATTTGCTCTATCTAGTTTCATAAATTCACTAACTTCATTAGCTGTAACTGCTTGTCTATTTATATTTTCAAGCTCTCTAACAGCATTTAATACATCATCTATCTTTTTTGCCACAGTAAAGCCTCCATTTTAAACCTTAATTTTTTTCACCATATTATCTAAAAACTATTTCTTTAATTAAATAGCAAATATCTTACCTATTTACTCTATTATACAATACTTACATACTAGCTAGATAACAAAATATTGTATATTATTTCTTTTTTCACAATATATTTTTCTTTTTTCTACATTAATATATATTTTTTTCATACTCTTAAATAATTATCATAAAAAAAGAGTTTGTTTCACAACAAACTCCCAAATTTATTCTAATTTATTCATTTCATAAACAATCTGCTGATAAATAACTTTTGTATTTCCACTATCATTAACTATATAGGTTTCCTCATCAGTTTTAATGACTATACTATGGTCACTATCACTTGTATATAACTTACACTCACCATAGCCCTCAACCTCAAAATCACCTCTATTAAAATATCCTATTCTAGCACCAAATATTTTTTTATTATCTGGTAATTCATATAACATTTTATACTCTTCTATCTCATCAAATGCTATCTTTATATTCTCAACTTCTATTCCATCACTATCTACCTCAATTTCAACACTTCCAAATGAATAAAAGCATACAAACATTATAAGTGATATTGGTAGAAGCATTGTTAAAATAGCCGCTTTACTCTCACTTTGATATGAATCTCCACTTATATCAAATCTATGTCCAACCATAAGCATATAAGCTATTATTATAAACATAAGTGCAAATGCTATAATCTCAATATTAGGATGTATTTCTCTTAAAATTAAAGTAATCGCAAATATCCCTGAAATTGCATAACAGCATATTCCCATATGCTTGCCTAATCGTTTTACATTCTCATTATCCCTTTGAGAATCTGTCATCATACTATACCCCGAAATTAAAAAATACATTTTAAATACATGTATCATTAAACCTATAACTAAAAATATAATTGAAATTAAAATCATATTTATCTTTACCCCACTTTAAAAATTAAGTTAGTAATATTGTATTATAACTCTCTTAATATAGTATTATTTATTTCTTAAATTTTTCTTAATTCTAAATTTCCACTCTTTTTCATCCTAATATTATATAATTTTTCAAAAATAAAACCTGTGGATAACTTTTCAAAAAGTTTTCCACAGGTTTTATAATATCTTTCTCTATAATTTTAACTTCTAAATAAAGCTTCTTCTCTGTTAAACATATACCTCGCAAGTACTAATGCTAAAATTATATAAATTACTGACCAAACAAATGTAAGTATCAAATGCATAGGGTCATAAATTCCAAATATAGCTTCCTTCATAACAAGAACAGCATTTAAAATTGGAATATTATAAAGAAATGCTCCCATACCACTAGCATCCATATACATTGTTCCATATGAAATTATCATAGGTGCAAATGTTAAGAATCCAAGATAAGTTTGAGCTTCCTTAAATGATTTTGCATAAACACTTATTGCAAGTTGCAGTGCACTAAAACTAAGTGTTATAAGTATCGCAAGAATTGCAATTATAACAATTGCCTCTGGTTGTAATACTATTCCTCCCTCAGTCATAAGCAAACTATTTGGAACAATCATCGACACTATAAGTCCTATAAATCCGGACAAGGTTGAAAGTATTCCCATAACTGTAATCGCCATAAGTTTTCCCATAAGAATAGATGCCCTACTTGCACTTGTACTTAAAAGTGGCTCAAGAGAACCTCTTTCTTTTTCTCCAGCTGCAAGGTCTGTAGCTGCTGCTGCTCCACCTTGAGCTGCATAAACAAGAACAAACATAGGAAGCAGCATTGCTACAAGTTGAAGTGCATGAGCTTCTTTTTCACTCTTAATTCCAACACCAATAGCATTAACACTAACAGGAGTTAGTAAACTCTCACTAACACCTAAAGATTTTAATCTTCCACCAACCTCAGCCTCATTATACTCATTAATGATACCTTCGATTTGAGCAAGAGCAATCTGTGATTTCTGACTTGTATTATCAAAATAAATATTTACCTTAGCACTTCCATCTTTATTTTTGATGTTAGCATCAAAATTTTGTGGAACATTTAGATATAAGTAAATTTGTTCATTCTGTAGAGACTGTTCTGGGTTATCAGTCTTTATAATTTGAATATTAGAATCTTGTTTTAAAACATTTTCAAGTGATGAATTTTGTTCTCCAACAATTGCTATTCTAATACCTTGCTTAACAACATTAGTATTACTAGCAGCAGAACTACCTAATATAAGCATCATTACAGGAAGTAAAAATATTGGTAATATTACAGCACTTAAAAATGCTTTTCTATCTCTAAAAAGATCTGTTATTTCCTTTTTAAAAACAATCCATGTCATATTACTCATCAGAATCACCCCCTATTAACATAATAAATAATTCTTCTAAGTTTTGCTCATTGTATTTATCTTTTAACTCCTGAATAGTACCTATTGCAACAATTTTACCCTTGCTTATAATAGCTACTCTATCACAAAGTTTTTCTACCTCATACATACTATGACTTGAAAGTATAACAGCCTTATTATCTTTTTTACAATTTAAAATAAACTTATGAACTGACCTTGTTGCTGATACATCAAGACCTGTACTTGGCTCATCAAAAAGCATAACTTTAGGATTGTGAATTATACTTCTAGCAATAGAAACTTTTTGCTTCATACCCCTAGAAAACTTTCCAGCCCTTTTATCAATATACTCTTCCATCTTAAAATCTTTTATAAGCTTATCTATATTTTTATTAATTTCTTCTTTTGTAAGACCACTAAGCTGTCCAAAATACGTAATATTTTCTCGCGCTGTAAGTCTATCATATATTCCAACTTCTCCACCAAAAAGAATCCCAATACTTTTTCTAACCGCAACTGGGTCTTTATTTACATCATTTCCATCAATAATTGCTGTACCTGCTGATGTCTTTAGCATAGTTGCTATCATCCTAAGTGTAGTTGTTTTACCAGCTCCATTCTCACCTAAAAGCCCAAGAACTTCACCCTCATCCACATTAAAACTAACATCATCTACAGCTATAAAATCTTTGAACTTTTTAGTAAGTCCTTTAACTTCCAACCCCATTAACTTTCTCCTTTTTAATTATTTAAAATAAACTTTTCTATTACTTTTGCAACACCATCATTATCATTAGTATCAGTAATATAGTTTGCAATCTCTTTTATCTTTAGATTGGCATTTCCCATAGCAACCCCAAGACCTGCAAACTCTATCATCTCATAATCATTACACTCATCACCAATTGCTATGACTTCATCTGGTGTAATACCTAATTTTTCTATTAACTCTTTTAATCCTATCCCTTTGTTACAGCTTTTATTCAGTATTTCAAAGCACATAGGCAGACTTTTAACACAATTATATTCTTCTATAATTTCCTTAGGTATAAGTTTTATTTTCTCATCTAAAATCTCTGGTTCTTCCATAAGTAATACTTTCATTATATCATCATCTGATTTTATGTCTTTACAAAAATCTACAATCTCTATTTTTGTTCCAACATGAACTCTTTCAAACTCTGTGTATTCATTCTCCTCTAACGCAACACATTTATCTAAAGTATATGCTTGTATCTTTAAACCTAATTCTTCATTTACCTTAAATATTTTATGAAGATCAGAACCTTTTATCCCTATATTAGTTATTGCTTTTTTTGTATAACAATCATAAGCTGCACCACCATTCATTGTTAGTGCATACTGTCCTTCTCTCTCTAAACCTAACTCTTTCAAATATTTTTCTATACCTGAAAACCCTCTACCAGTTGAAATAACTACCATTGCACCCTTTTCAACTGCTTCTTTAATAGCTTGTCCATTTCTCTCAGATAATTGTTTCTCACTATTTAAAAGTGTTCCATCCATATCTATTGCAACTAATTTATACATAAATAAACCTCCTAAAGTAATATTATATAACTCTCTAACCCCCATCATTATAATTGGAAAATATGTCTAAATAATATCAGATTTTCTCACAATAAAAAAGCTATACTTTTCCACATATACCATGAAAAAAGTTAAATATACTTTTCTATACAAAAAAGGGCCATCAAATTAATGATAGCTCCCTTTAAATTAATCTATATTCTATTTTATTTAAGCATTGAAACTATTTCTTCTATCTTTTTAGCTCCAAAGTAAATTTTATCATTATCAACTATAATAGCTGGTACACTCATAATATTAAATTCATCTTTAATATCTTTAAATAAAGAAATATCAATCATCTCTACTTCAATATTTTTATTTTCTACAGCTATTCTTTGAGCTCCAACAACAACCTCTGGACATATATGACAAGCTAGTGAAACTGCTACTTTAACATTAATCTTTTTATCAAGTGCTTTAATTTCACTAAGAACCCCTGCATCAATTGCTTGACCAGGACCTGCTAGATTATATATAGCAAGAAGGAATGAATTAAGCTCATGTCCACCAGGAACTCCATGGAATTTAACCCCACTATAATTCCCCTCTGAATTTAAAAGTGCCACTATAGGGAACTTATTAGCATGTACTTTTTCTTCTACTTCTTTATTCTCACCTTTTTTATAAATCTGTGCATTAAGTTTATCTCCAAGACCTGCTATATCAAGGACTAAATCCCTAAGCTCTACTGATTTTGCATCACTCTCATCAACTATTGAAACAAGAGTAACGCTACTTTCCATTCTATCAAGAACACCTTTTATTTGACCTCTTAGAGCATCATTTAAAAGAGCACTTCTTCCATTACCTGAATCTACTGATGCTTTAGATTCTTCTTTTTTAACTTCTCTTTTCACAAACTCTTTCTCTTCTTCTTTGATTCCAAGTCTATGTTTTAAATCCATAATATATTTTTCTGCATCTGTTGCTGCAATAGCACCATCAGCTACTGCTGTTATTATTTGTCTTAGATTTTTGATTCTTAAATCTCCAGCTGCATAAACTCCCGCAACATTAGTTTTCATATCATTATCTGTAACAACATAGCCTCTATCAAGCTCTATTTTACCTTTAAATAATTCAGTCGCAGGTGCATATCCTACAAATATAAACATTCCAAAACTTCCGTCTTTCTCATCTGCAAAATGTTCAGAAATTTCACCTGTAACATTATTTTTAAACTTAGCATAGTTAAGCATTTGAGCTCCATTAATTTCAAGAACTTCCATATTGAATCTAACTTCAACTTTTGGATGACTAAGAACTTTATCAGCTATTGATTTAGCACAAGTAAATTCAGGTTCTCTAGCTATTATAGTAACTTTTCTTGCATACTTAGTTAAGAACATTGCTTCCTCTGCTGCTGCAAAACCAGCTCCTACAACAAATACTTCAAGTCCTTCAAAGAATTGACCATCACAAGTTGCACAATATGCTACACCTCTACCAGTAAATTCTTTCTCACCTTTAAAACCAAGTTTTCTTGGTGATGCTCCTGTAGCAATTAAAATCGCTCTAGCTTTTATATCACCTAATGAAGTTTTTAAAGTTTTTACATCACCCTCAAGTTCAACCTCAAGAACCTCTGCAATTTTAAACTCTGTACCAAAATCTTCTGCATGAAGTCTCATATCTTCCATTAGAACTGGTCCTGTAGTTTCTCTAATTCCTGGATAGTTAACTATTTCAGCTGTTGTAGTAACCTGTCCACCAAATCTTTCTTTCTCTATAATAAGGGTACTCATTTTTGCTCTACCAGCATAAACTCCTGCTGATAATGCTGCTGGGCCACCACCTATAATTACTAAATCATATATCTTTTCCATAATTCTTACCTCCTACTAATTTACTATTTAATTCAAAATATTATCAAGCATTTCAAGCTCTTTACTTGAAAGGTTTGATAATATTTCTCAATAACATTTTAATTAAAAGGGAGCTGCCATTGACAGCCCCCTTATTAATTTTATATTTCTTAAAGTTTTCCTACTAAATCAAGACTTGGAATTAATGTATCTTCACCTGGTTGCCATTTAGCTGGACATACTTGATCTCCATGTTCTGCAACGAATTGAGCTGATTGAACTTTTCTTAATAAGTCCTTAGCATCTCTTCCTATTCCTAAATCGTTAACTTCGTAAGCTTTAATTTCTCCATCTGGATTAATTATGAATGTTCCTCTTAAAGCAAGACCTTCTTCTTCTATCATAACCTCAAAATCTCTAGCAAGAACTCCTCTTGGGTCAGCTAACATTGGGTATGTTACTTTAGCAATTTTTTCTGATGTATCAGCCCATGCTTTGTGTACGAAATGTGTATCACATGATACTGAATATATTTCACATCCTACTTTTTTAAACTCTGCATAGTGGTCTTCTAAGTCTTCTAACTCAGTTGGACATACAAATGAGAAATCTGCTGGGTAGAATACTACTGCTGACCAGTGTCCTTTTAAATTTTCTAATGAAACTTCTTTGAATTCACCTGTTTGGTAAGCTTGTACTTTAAAATCTGAAACTTTTTTATTTATTAATGACATAATTAATTCCTCCTAATTTTTCTCTCTATTTTTTTATATCTATTTTATATCTAATTTTTATATTTATTCTTATTTATTTTTAGTTTTAAATTCCGTTGATTAATTAATCAAATAATCTTTATGTACTAATAATAGTTCTTATTTAGTTTGATGTCAATACTTAATTGAAAATATCTTTCAATTAGATGTAAAATTCTTTGTTCATATATATTTCCTTTTATTATAAATATAAACTTCTATTAACAGTGTTATACATTAGAGATTATTTTATCTCAGTTAACCTAAGCTATCTTGTAAAATTCTTGATTTTTCATAATATTTATTTTTATAATTTAGTTTAGTGTGAACTACTCACCACTTAGCTAAAGCTTGAAGTGGGAGAATTCTCTCAAATTAAGTTAAAATCTTATTTACTTCTAAATATACTATTATCTTTAGAAAAATGAATAATTCTCCATAAAATTCACATTAATAAAGTATAGAATTAATTTATAATTTTATGAAATTAAATTTAACAAAACTATTTAAAAACAAAGGAGGATTATTCATATGAATAATTTTGATTTTTATAACCCAACAAAGATAATATTTGGTAAGGATAGATTAGCAGAGCTTGATAACGTAGTTCCAAAGAATGCCAGAGTTCTTATAACTTACGGTGGTGGTTCTGTTAAAAGATTCGGTACTTTAGATAAAGTTATAGCTTCACTTAAAGGTAGAAAAGTTTTTGAATTTGGTGGAATTGAGCCAAATCCACAATTTACTACATTAATGAAAGCTATAGAAATAGTTAAAAATGAAAAAATAGATTTCTTACTTGCAGTTGGTGGTGGTTCTGTTATGGACGGAACTAAGTTTATATCACTTGCTACTTGCTACGATGGAAATTCTGAAGATATATTAACAAGCCCAAATAAAAGACAATTACCATTCACAAATGCAATAGCACTTGGAACTGTTTGTACACTTCCTGCAACTGGTTCAGAAATGAATGCCGGTGGAGTTGTTTGTATAGGAGATGCTAAACTTTCATTTGGAAATCATTTAGTATTCCCTAAATTCTCATTTGTAGATCCAACTCTTACAATGACACTTCCAGATAAGCAAGTTGCTAATGGAATCATAGATACATTTATACATGTATGTGAGCAGTATGTAACTTACCCAGCTGAGGGAAGATTCCAAGATAGAACATCAGAGGGAATCCTTCAAACTCTTATAGAAGTTGGACCAAAAACTCTTGCTGACAAAGAAAATTATGATATGAGAGCAAACCTTGTTTGGTGTGCAACTATGGGACTTAATGGTCTTATAGGTTCAGGAGTACCTCAAGATTGGTCATGTCATATGATAGGACATGAACTTACAGCTATGTTTGGACTTGACCACGCTGTAACTCTTGCAATACTTCAACCAGCAATTTGGACAATAAGAAAAGATAAAAAACAACCTAAACTTGTTCAATTCGCAGAGAGAGTTTGGAATATCACAGAAGGAACAGATTCAGAAAAAGCTGACATGGCAATTGCTAAAACAAGAGCTTTCTTTGAAAGTCTTGGAGTAAAAACACACCTTTCTGATTATAATATTAAAGAAGAACAAATCGAAGATATAGTAAAAGCTTTAGAAACTCATGGAATGGTAGCTTTATCAGAAACAGGTGACTTAACACTTGAAGTAAGTAGAGAAATTCTTAAAAACGCTTTCTAATATAGCACATCTTATATAGTTTTGACTTTTGCTAAGTATATTGGTTCTTCAAATAATATATCTAGGGAGGAATTAACATTGCATTTAGAAAAAGAATTGAACGTATACCTTGCAAACCAAAGTGTACTTCATACAAAACTACATAATTTACATTGGTATGTATCAGGGGAAGGATTTTTTACAATCCACCTAAAATTAGAAGAACTCTATACAGCTATGGCTACAGAAATGGATGCTGTTGCAGAACTTCTTCTATCATCAGGTTTTAAGCCAGTAGCTTCATTAAAAGCTCAGCTTGCTATAACTACTATCAAAGAACTTGCAGATACAAAAGTTAGTGCAAGAAAAGCAATGGAAACTGTTTTAGCAGATTTTACACTAATGAAAGATGATGCTAAAAAAATAGCTACTCTTGCTGATAAAGATAAAAAACAAGCTATTGTAGACTTAATGAGTGGCTATGTTGCTGGATTTGAAAAAGATATTTGGATGCTTAATGCATACCTTGGATAAATAATTTTAAGCAGTCGTATAATTTTTATACGACTGTTTTTTATTGTATAATGTAGAAGTTATTTTAAACTTCGGAGGTAAACAAATGAAGAAGCCAGTTACTATACTTATAACAGCGCTTATATCAATAGTCCTATCTTTTGTGATATATAGATTTATGACTATAAAATTAATTGACCTTATGTACTTTAATCAAGATTATTTAATTTGGGTGTATCTAGGATTTAATATTGTCCAAGCCATCTTAACCTTTATAATTTTATTTTCTATATTAAATAGAAAAATTAATAAAATTAGTATTTTTGCTATAGGTGTACTTTATTTAATAACACTTGTTTTTGTTCTATTTGTAAGACAAAAAGGTGTACAGGGCTATGAATTTAATTTAGTTACAGACTACTATCAATGGACTGCTAATAGCACTAATATTCTTATTGCACTTATGAATGCAATATTATTCTTACCACTTGCTTATATATTTAAAAGAGCAAAATATAGCATAGGAATTATTTCAGGAATCATTATAATTACTCTATGCGAAATAGCTCAGTATATATTCTCTCTTGGTATATTTGATATTGGAGATATTGTATTAAATAGCTTTGGTTTTATTGTAGGAATTATATTATTCAAAATAATATGCCCAAGAAAAGCTTTTACATAAAAAAATCTACCTATCCTCTTCTAAGGTTAGGTAGATTTTTTTATTTTAATTATCTAATTTGTCCATTTCCATAAATAATATACTTACTTGTTGTAAGCTCTTTAAGCCCCATAGGACCTCTTGCATGAAGCTTTTGTGTACTTATTCCTATCTCTGCACCAAAACCAAACTCGCTACCATCTGTAAACCTTGTTGAAGCATTAACATAAACTGCTGCTGCATCAACTCTTTGAAGGAACTTTTCTGAGTTAAAATAGTTAGTTGTGACTATTGCTTCTGAATGTCCTGTTCCAAATTTATTTATATGTGCTATAGCATCGTCTAAACTATCAACAACTTTTACTGAAAGTATAAAATCTAAAAATTCTGTATTAAAATCTACTTCTGTTGCATCAACTATATTCTCTACTATTGCTTTAGTTCTTGCACACCCTCTAATTTCAACACCTTTATCCATTAACTCTTTTAAAGCTATTGGAAGGAATTTTTCTGCTACATCTTTATGCACAAGCATTGATTCTGCTGCATTACAAACTCCTGGTCTTGAAGTTTTAGCATTTATAATTATATTCTTTGCCATCTGCATATCACACTCTGCATCAACATATATATGACAATTTCCAGTACCAGTTTCAATAACTGGCACTGTAGCATTTTGAACTACTGCTTTTATAAGCCCAGCACCACCTCTTGGAATTAAGACATCAAGATAATCATTAAGTTTCATAAACTCACTCGCTGTTTCTCTTGAAGTATCTTCTAAAATTTGAACTGTTCCCTCTAAAAGTCCAACTTCTTTAACTGCATCTTTTATAATCTCAACTATTTTCAAGTTTGAATTTATAGCTTCTTTTCCACCTCTTAAAAGTACTGCATTACCAGTTTTCAAGCAAAGTGCCGCTGCATCAGCAGTTACATTTGGTCTTGATTCATATATTATTCCTACAACTCCAAGTGGAACTCTTTGAACTCCAATTTTAAGCTCATTCATCATCTTTTTCATAGAAGTAACTTCCCCGATTGGATCATCAAGTTTTACTATATGTCTAACACCCTCTGCCATTGCCTCGACTCTCTCTTTAGAAAGTTCAAGTCTATCAACTAAAGATTCTTTAGTTCCTTTTTCCCTTGCAACCTTAACATCTTTTTCATTCTCTACAAGAATTTCATCACATCTCTCACAAAGCTTATCTGCTATATTTAAAAGTGCCTCATTCTTTTTAGCTGTTGCTGTTATTCCAAGTTCATAAGCTGCTTCTTTTGCAAGTTTACCTTTAACTATTAATTCACTCATATTAATTCTCCTTTCTACCAATAAATAATGTTCCTACTTTTCTATCTTCAATTAAAATATCTCTAAGTATTGCAGGATTCTCACCATTTGCAAGCACCATACTAATACCTTTATTAACTACTTTTTCAGCTGCTGAAATTTTAGTTCTCATTCCACCAGTTCCAAGTGATGAACCAGCATCTCCTGCACAGCCTCTAACCTCATCAGTTATTTCCTCTATCTCATTTATAAGCTTTGCATTCTTATCTTTTCTTGGGTCCCCATTATAAAAACCATCTATATCAGATAATATAACAAGTAAATCAGCACTAGTTAAAAGTGAAACTATCGCTGATAAATTATCATTATCTCCAAAATTACATATATTCTCTATCTCATCTATAGAAACCGTATCATTCTCATTTACTATCGGAATTATTCCTTGTTCAAGCAATGTATCAAATGTATTACAAACATTATCTCTCATTCTTTCATCTTCTATAACATCTCTAGTTAAAAGAACTTGTGCAACTAAATGCCCATACTCTGCAAAAAACTTACTATATATATTCATAAGGTGACATTGACCAACAGCAGCTGCTGCTTGCTTTCCTTTAGTAGTAGTAGGCTTTTCTTTAAGACCCATTCTACTAATTCCAACTCCAACTGCCCCTGAAGAAACAAGTATCATTTCTTTCCCCATATTCTGAAGGTCAGATAAAACTCTTGCAAATTTTTCTATGCTCCCAAGATTTATATTTCCATTCTTATGTGTAAGGCTTGATGTCCCAACCTTTACAACTATTCTTTTTGCATCTTTTATGCTTACTGCCATTACTCTATTCGCCCCTTCTTATCTGTATTTTATTAATATTTATTATACCCTATATGTATTTCTTCTATCTATATAATCATACTTTAGAAAGTATAAATTTCATAATCATTAGTTACCTTTTAGTGCCTTGATAAATTTTTAGTATTAATATAAGCTATTTATAGAAGATAAATTATATACTGAAATAAAAAAACTTGGGGGTTAATATGTATAAATTAATAGCAATAGATATGGATGGAACTCTTTTAAATAGTAAGAAGGAAATCACACAAAGAACTAAAGATGCAATAAAAGCAGCAAGAGAAAAAGGTGTTTATGTAGTTTTAGCATCTGGTAGACCACTTGAAGGACTTTTAAAATCACTAGACCAATTAGAACTTATTACAAAAAATGATTATGCTTTAAGTTATAATGGATGTCTTGTGCAAAATGTAGCTACAAAAGAAGTAATCTCAGATATTACTTTAAAAGGTTCAGACCTTATAGACCTTTTAGCTCATAGTAAAGAAGTAGGAGTTAACATACATAGTTTCTCAAAAGATAGAGGACTTATAACACCTAAACATAGTAAATACACACAAGTTGAAGCTGATATAAATGATATAGATATAAATATTGTTTCTCATGATAATATAAATCCAGAAGAAACAATAGTTAAAGTTATGATGATTGATGAGCCAGAAGTTTTAGATGCTGCAATGGCTAAACTTCCAAAAGAACTTTGGGATAAATATAGTGTAGCTAAAAGCACACCTTTCTTCCTTGAATTCTTCAACAAAGAATCAAACAAAGGACTCGCACTTGATAGACTTGTAAAGCACCTTGGAATTACAAAAGAAGAGGTTATAACTATTGGAGATGCAATGAATGACTTCCCAATGATTGAATATGCAGGAATGGGAGTTGCTATGGGTAATGCAGTACCTGAAATTAAAGCTGCTTCACAGTACATCACAGATACAAACGATAATGATGGAGTTGCAAAAGCAATAGAAAAATTAGTTTTAGGATTATAATATTTAATTCTGAGTTATAAATAAAAAACCTGTGGATAACTTTTATGAAAAGTTGTCCACAGGTTTTTATTTTTTATAAATCTTTTTTTATTAAAATCACAGCTGGTAAAATAATATACGCTATTGCTGCAACTATAAATCCTAATATTGTTAATGCACTCATAGTTATCACCTCATAAACTTTCTTATAATATTGTTCCAAATCTTTTAAGATAAAGTTTCTTAGCTCCTTGTGTTAAGAAGAAGTAAGCTATTATTACAAATACTATAAATATAAAGAAGTATGGTGTAAGTTTAACCATTCCGATTGTATGTCCAAAACTTGTGTATGGTAAGAACCATCCAATAAGAAGTGAAACTACAATTGAAATATTAAGCTGCCATGATGCATTACTTTGAAGGAATGGAATTTTCTCTGTTCTAAGCATATAAAGAACTAGAACCTGAGTTGTAAATCCTTCTATAAACCATCCAGTTTGGAAAGTTGCTGCTGAAGCAATAGTAGTACATCCAAATCCAAACCACATAAGTGCAAAAGTACAAATATCAAATATTGAATTTGTAGGTCCAAATACAACCATCATCTTACCAATATCCTTAGCATCCCACTTTCTTGGTCTTGCAATAAGCTCCTCGTCTACATTATCCCAAGGTAAAAATACTTGTGTGATATCATAAACCAAGTTCTGAATTAAAAGCTCAATAGGAAGCATAGGTACAAATGGTAGGAAAATACTAGCCATAAGAACACTTATAGCATTTCCGTAATTTGAACTAGCTGTAATTTTAAGATATTTAGTAGTGTTTGCAAAAACTTTTCTTCCCTCAATAATACCTTCTTTAAGAACCATTAAATCCTTCTCTAAAAGTATTACATCGGCAGCATCTTTCGCAATATCAACTGCTGTATCAACTGAAATTCCAACATCTGCTTCTTTTAAAGCGATTGAATCATTTATTCCATCACCCATGAACCCAACTATCTTATCACCGTTTCTTAAAACTCTAACAAGTCTAGCTTTTTGAAGTGGATTAAGTTTTGCAAATATGTTTGTTTTCATAGCAACTCTAAATAATTTATCATCATCCATTTCTTCCATTTCTGGACCAAGAACAATATTAGTTATTTCAAAATTTAACTGCTCACAAACTTTTCTTGTAACAAGTTCATTGTCTCCTGTTAAGATTTTTACATCAACCCCATAATATGCAAGAGCTTTCAAAGCCTCTTGTGTGCTCTCTTTTGGTGGATCTAAAAATCCTATGAATCCAACTAAAATCATGTCGCTCTCATCTACCGGTGCAAATCTTTTTTCAGGGTCTTGGTCATTCTTAATAGAAACACCAATAACTCTCATACCTTCATTATTAAGCGCTCTGGCCTCTTTTCTAATTTTTGATAAAATCTTATCATTAATCTCAAGAATTTGACCATCAACCTCAACATATTTAGATACTGAAAGCATCTCCTCTAATGCACCTTTTGTAATAATTTTTGCTTTATCTGTAAACTCATCTTTTATTACAACTGACATTCTTCTTCTTGTAAAATCAAATGCTATTTCATCTACTTTATTAACTTTACCTTGTAACTCTTTATCAAAGTTTTTTTCTTTAGCAAGGTCCATAATAGCAAAATCTATAACATTCTGAAGTCCACTTTGAAGTGAACTATTTATAAATCCGTACTTTAGGACATTATCACATGTTTCACCATTTATATTAATATGTGCTTCAACTGCTATTTTATCATCTGTAAGTGTTCCTGTTTTATCAGTACAAAGAATTTCCATTGAACCAAAGTTTTGGATAGCACTTATTTTTTTAACAACAGTTTTCTTCTTAGACATTTTAATTGCACCTTTTGCAAGGTTTTCTGAAACTATAGTTGGAAGCATTATAGGTGTTAATCCAACTGCTACAGAGGCTGCAAACACTAATGAATTCAAGAAACTTTTTGTTTGATACCAATCAATAATAAAAACTAAAGGTACCATAATAAGCATAAACTTTAAAAGCATAGATGAAACTTTTTTAACACTTTTCTCAAAGCTTGTTTCCTCATCAATATCTGCCATTGAGCTTTGCATAGCTCCAAAATATGTGTGTTCTCCAACTCCAATAACTATTGCAGTAGCAGTACCACTAACAACATTTGTACCTAACAGACAAATGTTTTCATAATTTCCAGCCTCTTTACCTACTATATTATTCTCAACTTTCTTTTCAATTGGCTCAGATTCTCCTGTTAAAGCTGACTGACTTACAAAAAAGTTTTTACAATTTATAACTCTTAAATCTGCTGGAATAATATCTCCTGTTGTAAGTTTTATAATATCCCCTACAACTATATTAAGCATATCTACTTTTTCATATTCACCATTATTTCTTTTAATATTACAAGTAGTAGTAATAAGTTTTTTAAGTGAGTCTGCTGCTTTTTCTGACTTATATTCCTGAACAAATGAAATAATCCCACTTGTGAATATAAGAATTCCTATAATTATTACCTGTGACCAACTTTCTTGAGCTTTTGGCACAAATACAACATTAGTTAGATATGTAATAATTCCTATAATTAAAAGGACTAATACAAACGCATTCGCAAAAGATTTAAAGAGTTGTACCACTACTGGAACTTTCTTCTCTTCTTTTGTATTATTCTTTCCGTACTGACTAGCATTTTTAGAAACTTGTTCTGGCTTTAAACCATTCTCTGATGTAGTGAACTTTTCACATAGTTCTTCTTTAGATAAATTAGTGTTTCTTTGTAGATGTTTTACAACTCTATCAAAACCCTCTCTATCAAACTGTTTTTTAGCTTTATCTTTTTTCATATGCGATCCTCTCCAATCATTTTTTTTGGTTTGGTCACTTTATAAACATAAATTGAGTCTATAAAATAACAGAGGAAATGTCTGCATATAAAAACAGCCTTCTGTTCTAAAATTTAATTATTCAGTTTTAAATTTATCAATGAACCTAGGTCATTTTCATAGACATTTCATTCACATAGAATCGCTACTTCTATGCAGTTCTCTTATGAACTTCTTATGTTTTCACATAAGCGTAGACTATCTTACCACCTGCTACTATAAAAGTAGTTAGGTGTCCTCCACTTCCACTATCAATAACTTATAGTGTACTGGCATTACGCCATAGTCGTTGAAGTTTCCTCTATTCGAGGCTTACCTGCTGATTGTCTATTTTCCTTACTTAACCTATTAAGTAATTTAAGTAGTACAGATATTACTACTTTGGACTAGCACTTAGGATTTAACCATATGCTATCCAGCTAATTTTTTTTACTTTCGTAACATTCACACCTAGATATATTTCAACCTTATGTTTTAGTTTAGCTAGCTTTAAGAGTTCCCAGCAATTCAAAGGATTTTGTGTAAGTACAAAATACTTACAACTCAATGCTCTTTACGAACACGGGAGACTTACAGCTTTAATTAATTAAATTTTTGAACCTAATTAACTGCTTGCCTCCAATAAAAACTTGTGAAAATTTTACTATCGAAGTTAATTTAATAACCTTGAAAAACTTTGCTAAATGCTAAGTCACACTAAATTATACTATTCTTATCAAAATATTGAAATTGAGTGAATATAACACATTAGCATATATAACTTATTAATATTATAAATTAGAAACTCATTTTCTAATTAGATTTCTATATTTCTTTTTTTTGCCATTTAATTTCAATAAAATAGCAATTAATGAATTATATTTTTTATATTTTATCAAAAAAAATTCTCTAAATTCATTAATTTAATTTTTCTTTAAAAAAGCAAAAAATACTAGAATTGAAATCTAGTATCTTTTATGTTTATGTATTAGCAATTTTACCTCCATCTACATGAATAGTAGTCCCTGTAGTATATGAACCTGCTTGACTAGCTAAAAAGACATAAGGTTCTACAATTTCAACTGGTTGTGCAACTCTAAAGAACTCTCTATTCTCTGCAAACTTTTTAACATCCTGTGCACTAAATGATGAAACTATAAGAGGTGTCCAAACTGGTCCTGGGGCAACTGCATTAACTCTAATTCCTTTATCAGCTAAATTAAGTGCAAGTGACCTTGTAAAACTAGTCAAAGCTCCTTTTGTAGATGAATAATCTATAAGTTTTTCATTCCCTCTATACGCAACTATAGAAGTTGTATTAATTATAGAAGACCCAAGTTTCATATATGGAATAACTGCTTTTGAAAGATAAAATGCAGAAAAAATATTAGTTTTAAAAGTTTTTAAAAGTTGCTCCTTTGTAATATCACAAATATCATATTGTGGATACTGAACTGCTGCATTATTTATAAGAATATCAACTGTCCCAAACCTCTCCACACATTGATTCACTACTTCTTTACACATATCCTCTTCTGTAATATCTCCTCTAACCAAAAGACACTCTCCACCTCTACTTTTTATAATACTTTCTGACGTATAAACTCTATAATTCCTTATAAATGCTTTATAATTTTTATAGTTCTATTTCCTTTTTCATTGAATCTAGTTTCACTCTAAAGCTACTTCTATTTGATATAATTCTCCAAAGGCTTAAATTCGACCTCGTCATTGCCTACATATTAGCTTAATCTTTTAATTTGATTTTTTAAGCTAATTTATACATTGCTAAGTTAAAACTTGCATTTTTATCTCTATCCATTATAAGATTACACTTATCATTTATACATATATAAGTCCTATCTTTTAGTTGCAAGTCTTTTTTTATAGTTCCACAACAAGAACACATTTTACTGCTTGGAAAGAATCTATCTGCTTTTACAAACTCAATACCTTTCCACTTACATTTATGACTAAGAATAGTTATAAACTTATTGAAACATTGCTCTGAAATTGCTTTAGCTAAGTATTTATTTTTCATCATACCCTTAACATTTAAATCTTCTACAACAACTCTGCTAGGCTTGGTTTTCACGATAGCATTTGTGCTTTGATGTATATGATTTAATCTAATATCTGCAATTTTTTTATGAACAAGTTTAATTTCTTTTTCAAGTTTTATGATATTTTGAGTTTTAATAAGTTTTTGACCTTTTTCAAAAACTTTGCCATCCTTCAACATATCATATTTTCTTGAAACTTGTCTTTATAGTCTTTTAAGTTTCTTATTTAATCTTCTCATTTCTTTAGATTTGTTAATGTTTTTAAAAGTTTTTTCAAAATTAGAAACTATTGCTAAATTCTTAATGCCTAAATCTACTCCTACACTTTCGCCTGTTAGTTCTTCCTTTGTATTATCTTCACACTCAAAAGCAAGTGCTAAATACCAAAACTTTCCGTTATGTTTTATTCTAGGATTTAAGACTTTAATTTCATCTTTTTTATAGTTTCCAACTGGTAGTCTATCTTCATCTTTCATTTTTACATAACCTATCTTTTCTAACCT
Organism: uncultured Clostridium sp.; assembly: GCF_947039605.1. Taxonomy (GTDB): domain Bacteria; phylum Bacillota; class Clostridia; order Clostridiales; family Clostridiaceae; genus Sarcina. The sequence continues at coordinate 47,649 of NZ_CAMQZG010000012.1, read as the reverse complement.
GATATAGTTATCCTCAACAACAAATTTATTGTTTAGGTGAAAGAATGAGGTTTGACATTTGCCTTTTCTTTTAAATTTAGGATAGTCAGATTCTTTTTTGAAAAATCGTTGAAACGAATCTCCTAAATCTTTAAGTGCTTGTTGTGGTATCTCCGAAGAAACTTCTTTCAACCACTTGTATTCTTCTGATTTTCTAATCTCTGTAAAGACTTTTCTTAAATTTCCTATTGATAGAGATTTTTTATTTTCTTCATAATAGTTATTTAAATAATTTAGTCCCCAATTATAAGAAAACCTAGCTACACCAGCACTTTTCCACATTAACTCTTCTTGTTTTTTAGTAGGATATAGTTTTACTTTAATTGCTTTAATCATTATTAGCCAACTCTTTAATCATAGCTTTAGTTTTCTTTGCTCTCTTTCCTTGAAGCATACAACTAAATACTGTGATTATTTGAATTAAATCTTCTACAACCTCTTGTTCCTCTAACTTTTCAGTATTATCAATAACTTCTAGTTCAACAGATTTAAAGTCACATATATTTTCTATAAGTTCAAATCCAAATCTAACTAATCTATCTTTATACAATACGACAACCTTAGAAACTTCATCTTGTAAAATAAGTTGAATTAATTGATTAAGCCCTTTTTTATCATAATTTATACCACTACCAATATCGGTTATTATCTTAAATTGATAACCTTTTGAAATTAAATAAGTTCGTACATTTTCAACTTGTCGTTCTAACGCTTCTTTCTGTTTAGCACTAGAAACCCTACAATATCCTATAACTAACCTCTCTTTATTACTAATCTCTCCATAAAACTCTTTAAGTTGTTTTTCTGTATAATATCTATATCCAGTATCAGAATCAACTACTTGTGGCTTTAACTTTCCATTTTTATCCCAGTTACGGAGTGTTTGTTGTGTTTTATTAATTTTTTTAGCAAACTGACCTATCGAATATTTTTTCATTGCGACCACCTCCTACAAATATAATAACACATCTGTATTAGAAGTCTATAAAAATTATAAAGTATTTACATTTAATTATAAAGTTTATATCCTTTTACCATATAACGCTACTTATATGATGTCATTTCGATTACTCTAATGACCACCTAGTTTCCTAGAGTGCAAAGACTATTTCTTCACCTACACCATTATGTGTTTAGGGCAGACCTTTTCTTCCCTCAATCACTTAGGGCTTTACTCGGTATCTCAACCGATAGTCGTTGAAGTTTCTCCATATCTTTTGACTTAGGAGCTTACCTGCATGAACAAGGATTGTTTATAAACACTTAGGATTTAACCATATATTTATCCTTACGTTTTTTCTACTTTCGTACCGTGATATAGTGCTTTCGCCCATATTGTGGTGTAAGGCTTTACCCATTACCTGCAATTAAATCTGTGTCCTATGCTAATTTCTCAACATACGCAGCTTTATAGTTTATATTTTTATAATCTTTTTATTACGATTTATAAACTATTTGTTACTGTTTTGTATGCATCTACATCTTCATTTAAATATGAAATTACTACTTTTGCACCTTCTCTAACATAGGCAATCGCAACAGCTCTTCCAATTCCACTATCTCCACCTGTTATAATTGCAACCTTGTCCTTTAATCTATTACAAGAATAATCATAACCTTCCATTTCATAAATAGGCAGTGGTATCATATCTTCCTCTATTCCTGGTTGAATACTTTGGTGTTGTGCTGGCAAATCTTCAATAAATTTATCTACTAAGTCCATAAAATCATCCTCTCAAATTATATTTACTAGTATTATGGACTTTTTCAAAGGAAAATATAAAAAAACCATTATATAACTTACTCTTAACCTCAAAAGTAAATTTATATAATAGTTTTTATCTTAATATAAGTCATTTCAAAGTAACACATTGAAATATACGTCTTATCTTCTAGCATCCATAGAAGTCTGGAAATGATTTATCTGTGTTGGCCTTTGCATATTCATCTAGACCTTCCTTTAAATCTTCCATTTCATTTTCTAATTCCTCTAAACTTTTCTCTTTTAACTCTGATTCAAGTTCTTTTATCTTACCGATTTTCATTTTCAATTCCTCTCCGCTCATAACGTACGCCTCCTAAGTTGAATACTTCTCTATATTACAACATCTCTAAATAAAGACAAGTTCCTTAAAATATCATTTTTGCTAGTACAAATTAAATTTACTATTACTGAAAATCAATTTTTTGTCACCTTGCTTTGTATTTTTTTAACAATTTTAGCCATTAGTATATAAGGTAATATTTTTGATACCCCAAGTGCTACTTTATTAAAAAATCCTGGAACTACAATTGCCTTATTTTTCATAAGTCCCTTGTATCCTATCTTTGCAACATCATCTGATGACATAGCATTGCTTAAATCTTCTTTCCCTGCTTTTGTGCAAAACTCTGTTTTAGTTGCACCAGGGCATAATGTTACAACACTAATTCCATAATCTTTTACCTCTTCTCTAATCGCTATAGATAAAGATAGAACATAAGCCTTACTTGCATAATAAACACCTATCATAGGTCCTGCCTGAAAGGCACCTGTTGATGCTACATTTAAAATCTTTCCACATTTATTTTTCTTCATATGATTTATAGCAAGATATGAAAATCTAGTTAAAGCTCTCATATTCACTTCCATTATATCCTCATGCTTCTCCCATGAAATACTTGGAAATTCACCATTAAAACCAGCACCTGCATTATTTATTACAACATCAACCTGTGGAAAACTTTCCTCAATACTTATCCACAGACTTTCTAATTTATCTCTATCTGAAATATCTGCTATATATATAGTAGTTTTTATATTAGACCTATTATCAAAATCTTTTTTTATCGTATCTAACTTTTCTTTATTTCTTCCAACAAGTATTAAATCATAATTATTACTCGCAAATATTTTTGCAAAAGATAATCCAATTCCACTTGTAGCACCTGTAATTAAAACTTTTTTTTTCATTTTCTACTCCTCTATACCTTAATATTAATTATATTAAGTTTATTATTTTTTGAATGATATAGAAATATAAACTTTCAATAATTAAACTTTTTTCTATTTTCTTTTAAATACCAAAAAAATACAAAGCAATTACAGTCAAGATTATTAAATTTAAATATGTAACCTTTTAATTCCTTAAAAACTATAATATAACAAAATAATGTTATAAACTTTAACAAATTAGTGTTTTTTTAGGATGTTTGGTTAGAAAAATCGTAATAATTTTATGTAAATGTTTAAATCCTTATTGTGCTATACTTTTTAGCTTGTTATAATATGAAAGTATTATTTGTGGAAACTTTCACTTTATAATATGGGAGGGTGAGGGCTACAACATTAACAAGGAGAAAAAATGAATAGAATTTTTAAACTGAAAGAACATAACACAAATGTTAAAATCGAGCTTATGGCTGGATTGACTTCTTTCTTTGCAGCAGTTTATATTGTTGTAGTTAATGCTAGTATTTTAAGTGATGGAGGAAAAGGGATGCAACCGCTAATTATAGCGACTGTTCTAGCATCAATAGCAGGTTGCCTGTTAGTTGCATTCATAAGTAATGCACCTCTGGTTATTATGCCAGGTATGGGAATCAATGCTTTATTCACCTACACAATAGTCCAAACTATGGGACTAAGTTTTGAACAAGCACTTACAGCAGTAATTGTTTCAGGTATATTATTTACTATTATTGCGGTAACTCCAATATCAAATTTACTTGATAAAGGAATACCACATTCACTAAAGGCAGCAATAACTGTTGGAATAGGGTTATTTATAACATTCCTTGGTCTTCAAAAAGCAGGACTTGTTATAGCTGATAAAACAACTCTTGTAAAAATGGCTAGTCTTGGACAAGCGCATATATTAGTATTTGTTTTAACACTAATTCTTATGGTTATATTATTTATAAAAAAAGTTCCTGGAAACTTCCTTATCGGAATAATCTTTGGAACAGTATTATCAATAATTCTTGGAGATACAAACTTTAGTACAGCAGGTTTTGCGGTGCCAAGCTTCTCTGATTACGGTTCTGTATTTATGCAATTTGATTTTAAAGGAATGGCAAACATGAACTTCTGGGTTGCAGTATTCTCACTAACTCTTGTACTTGTATTCGAGAATGTTGGTCTACTCCATGCACAAGTTAACGGAATGCTTGATGCACCACATAAAAATAAAAAAGCACTTATGTCAGTTGCTCTTTCTACAATAGCTTGTGGAATATTTGGTACTAGCCCTTCAGTTTCAACAGTTGAAGGACAATCTGGTATAATTTCAGGTGGTAAAACTGGATTAACAGCTGTTTTTGCAGCCTTCTTCATATTACTATCATTATTCTTTATACCAACAATAACACTTATACCAAATGCAGCAATTGCACCAATACTAATAATAATTGGATCACTTATGATGGCTAACATAAAAGAAATAGATTTTTCTGATTTCTCAGAGTCATTCCCAGTATTCATATTATTTATATTAATACCTTTAACATTTAGTATTGTTGATGGTATGGCATTTGGATTTATACTTTATCCAATCACAAAAATATGTGTAAAAAAAGGTAAAGAAGTTCCAATTCCTACGTATGTAGTCTCAGGAATTTTCCTAATCTACCTACTAATGCACGCATTCAATATATAAGAAAAAGCCTACTAATTTTAAAATTAGTAGGCTTTTTCTATATCTATATTATATTCTACTTAGTTTCCAAGAAACATTTTCATATCATCTTCTACATTTGTAATTCCACCAATACCAAAGTTTTCAACTAAAACATTAGCAACATTTGGTGATAAGAATGCTGGAAGAGTTGGTCCAAGATGAATGTTTTTAACTCCAAGATGTAATAATGAAAGCAATACTATTACTGCTTTTTGCTCATACCAAGCTATGTTATAGCTTATAGGCAACTCATTAATATCTGTAAGTTCAAATATCTCTTTAAGTTTTAATGCTATAAGAACAAGTGAATATGAATCATTACATTGTCCTGCATCAAGAACTCTTGGTATACCACCAATATCTCCAAGATTTAATTTATTATATTTATACTTTGCACAACCTGCTGTTAAAATAACAGTATCCATTGGAAGTTCTTTTGCAAAATCTGTGTAGTAGTTTCTTGATTTAGCTCTACCATCACATCCTGCCATAACAAAGAATCTTTTTATAGCTCCAGATTTAACTGCATCTACAACTTTATCTGCTAAAGCAAAAACTTGTGCATGTGCAAATCCACCAATGATTTCTCCTGTTTCAATTTCAGTTGGTGACCCACATTTTTTAGCATGCTCAATTAATATAGAGAAATCTTTTACTCCATTCTCATTAGCCTCAATATGTTTCATACCTTCATAGCCTGCTGCCCCTGTTGTATAAACTCTATCTTTGTAACTATCTTTTGGAGGTACTATACAGTTTGTAGTCATAAGAACTGGTCCATTAAAACTTTCAAACTCCTCTTTTTGTTTCCACCAAGCATTTCCGTAGTTTCCTACAAAATGACTATATTTTTTAAATGCTGGATAATAGTGAGCAGGTAACATTTCACTATGAGTATAAACATCTACTCCTGTCCCTTCAGTTTGAGCAAGTAATTGTTCCATATCTTTAAGGTCATGACCTGAAATTAATATTGCAGGATTATTTTTAACTCCTATATTAACCATTGTCATTTCAGGGTTACCATAGCTAGTTGTATTTGCTTTATCAAGAATAGCCATTCCATCAACACCAAGCTTACCCATTTCAAGAGCCATTCCTGTAAGAACTTCACCTGAAAGTGAATCATCCATTGTAGCTACAAGCATTTTTTGCATTTCAAGATTGATATTTGCATTATCATATCCAAGTGCACTTGCATGTTTAAGATAAGCACAAAGTCCTTTTGAACCATAAATTATAAGTTCTCTTAAACTTCTAATATCTTCATTTTCTGTTGAAAGAACACCTACTGATTTAGCTTTCTCTAACATTTCTTCTTTATTAGCACCTATCCATATTGCAGCATCTACTAAATTATCTACATTACCACCATTTATAACAACTTCATTTTTAAGTTCATCTCTAAGTTTTATAGTTTCTTTAACTCTTTCTATAAATACTTCATTATCAAAATTGGCATTTGTAATAGTTGTAAATAATGATTCTACAATATATTTATTTATAAACTCTTTAGTTATCCCTACCTCACTAGCTTTTACTGTAACCATGCAAAGTCCCTTAGTCACATATACTAATAAATCTTGAAGCCCTGCAAGTTCTGGGCTCTTACCACAAACTCCTCTTACAGTACAAGCAGAACACCCTGCTGTTTCTTGACATTGAAAACAAAACATTTTTTTCTCCATAATAATCTCCTTATCCATTCATATAATTTATATTAATAAACTATCAAAAGATATTTTTTATCCTTTGAGCTTTAAATTTCTTCTTTATGGCTTTATAATATCAGGTTATCTCATTAAAGTCGGTAACTAATGTTACCAACACTACAATTCACTATAGATTTTCTATGAACAAATCTTCACTAAAAATTTACGTATATTTATGCAACTTTTAGGTATTTTATGCATAAATATGTTGATTTACATTTTTTTCTAATATATAATATTTTTAAGAGTTACGTTAATTTTAAATTTCGAGGGGGAATTAAAATGTTAAATAGTTTAAATACAACTGAAAAAAAAGCTTATTCAGCTTCAGATATATGCAAATTTATATTACCATCATTATTAGGAGTTTTACTTTTTATGGTTCCTATAAAAACTGCTGATGGAATAACAATACCAGTCGCATTCTTATCTGGTTTTATAACTACTTCATTAGAATCTTATTTACCACTTATACTAACTATAATGATTACAACAATAGCAATATTATCTACGGTTACAAAATTTATTAAACCAAGTTTTATAATAAACAATAAAACTTTATATTCACTTTTTAACACATCAAATATTTGGTATTCAGTAAGAATAATTGGTGCTATATTTGCACTACTTACATTCTTTGGAGTTGGGCCCGAATTTATAATTAGTGAAAATACATCTGGGCTTTTACTTACAGGACTTCTACCAACATTATTTGGAGTTTTCCTTTTTGCCGGATTATTCTTACCACTACTTTTAAACTTTGGACTTTTAGAATTCTGTGGAACTATGCTTACAAAAATCATGAAACCTTTATTTGGACTTCCAGGAAGAGCATCTGTAGACTGCTTAACATCTTGGATAGGAGATGGAACAATCGGAGTTATCTTAACTTCAAGACAATATGAAGAAGGGCATTATACAGAAAAAGAAGCTTGTACTATAGGTACTGCATTCTCAGCAGTTTCTATTACTTTCAGTTTTATTATTATTTCTCAAGTTGGACTTCAACATATGTTTGTACCTTTTTATATTACAATTACGTTTGCAGGAATTATAGCTGCTATAATACTTCCAAAGATAGGTCCTTTAAAAAACAAATCAACAAAATATTATAATGATATGGAACCTCAGTCATCTGATTTAATTCCAAAAGGTCATACTTCATTTAGCTATGGACTTGAACTTGCAGTAACTAAAGCTAGTACAAGTACTGGTTTAAAAGGATTTATTTCCGAGGGAATACATAATGTCCTAGATATTATGGTCGGAGTACTTCCAGTAGTTATGGCTATGGGAGGAATTGCTCTTATCCTTGCTGAGTACACACCAATATTCAAAATACTTGGACTTCCATTTATCCCATTATTCTGGCTTTTAAATATTCCACATGCTAGCGAGGCTGCTAGTACAATACTTGTTGGATTTGCAGATATGTTCCTACCTTCAGTTATAATAGCTCAAGATGGAATTGCAGAAATCACAAAATTTGTAGTTGCTTGTGTATCAGTTACACAACTTATATATATGTCAGAGGTTGGAAGTGTTATTCTTGGTTCATCAATACCAATAAATATAAAAGAATTATTTATAATATTTATACAAAGAACACTTATAACGCTACCAATAATTGCGATAATCGCACACATATTATTCTAAAAGAAAATGCTACCTCAACTTTGAGGTAGCATTTTTTATCTATTATCTTCTTGCATGATTAAACATTGGATCAACCATATTATATTCATATGTCATTCCATTAACTATTCCTACCACCTTCTCACTATCATATAAATCTAGTAAAAACCCAGCCATCTCACTAGCTGTATGGAATTTTTTCATATGCTCTTTATAACTAAATTCTTTAGTATCAAGTGCATTTATAGCAAACTCAGTTTCAGTAGCTGCTGGTGCTAAAACTTTAACCTTCATTTTTGAACCTCTGAACTCAAGCTCTTTTGCAATCCCCTCTGTAAAAGCACTAACATAAAACTTTGTAGCACAATAAGTTACATTATCACCTATCATTGTATAACCACCTGCTGATGATATATTTATAAGTTGTGTTCCCTCTACATTCTCATAATCTTTAATATATAAAGTTGATAAAACTGTTAAAGCCTCAATATTTAAAGCTATCATATTATGTATTTTACTTAAATCAACATCTGCAATTGTAGCTCTATCTCCAAACCCTGCATTATTAATCCAAGTTTCTATATCTAAACTTTTTAAATCTTCATATAACTTATAAACATTCTCTAATTTCCCAAGGTCTGAAACTTTGATAATAACATCAAGTTCTTTATTTATCTCTTTTACTTCTGATTTTAAGCTTTCAAGTTCTGCTTCTCTTCTTGCAACAACAACTAAGTTTTTACCTCTCTTAGCAAACTCCTTAGCTGCTTCTCTACCTATCCCTGTACTCGCTCCTGTTATAACTGTATATTTCATTTAAAATTCCTCCTTAGTGTTCTTATATTTCATTTTTCCTATTCGTTATTCTAAATATACACCTTAGAGTGAACTCTAAGTCAATATCTTTTTTTTATTATTTTTTTAAACTATAATAGCATCATACAAAAGAAAAGATACGAGGTGAAAATCAAATGTACTCAATTAAAGAAACTTCAGATATAACTAATGTTAGTTCATATACACTTAGATACTACGAAAAAGAAGAGATATTATTTCCAAATCGTGATGCACAAGGAAATAGAACTTATTCAGACAATGATATTAAATGGATTAAGTTTGTTGTAAGACTAAAAAATTCACAAATGCCTATCTCAAAAATAAAAGAATATACAAGATTATTTAAAGAAGGTGAGCATACAAGTAATCAAAGACTTGCTATCCTGCAAGAACAACAAGAAAATATTCAGCATCAATTAGCGCTATTAGATATCGTTAACAAGGAACTTGAATATAAAATTCAAAATTATAAAGAATTAATAAAAAAACACCCTGTTAAATAGAGCTAAATTCTATCTAACGAGGTAATTTTTTAGTATCTAGTAAAGCTTATTTTAAAGTTAAGAACTAACTTTATTTAAAATTACTATTATTATGATAAGCCCATCCATAAGGATCCTGTGCACCATTTTTGACAACACGATTAGAATAATTAGATATAGCTCTATATCTATGTGTTCTTGTTGGAGTATATCCAGCTTTTGAACTAACAGCTTTTATTTTTTCATGATATTGTAGATATTGTGAATCCCCTGTAAATCCTCCTGCATTTCCTTTCCAAGCATTAGATTGATATTCCCAACCACCTTTAGATTTTACCATCGCCTTAGACTGTGATGCAGATGCAATTATTGGTGCTCCAATAGCTCCTACTAAAATAGTTGCAGCTAAAATTTTAGATATTTTTTTCATAAGAAAACCTCCATCAAAACATTTCTATAATTAGTATATTATGTAAACATTACCAACATATATAAATAATTTTTGTAAATATTACCAATATTATGATAATTTATTGTATTATTTAATAAAAAGGAGGGTTTTTATGGATAAAAAACTAAATTTAAAATTATCTGATTATTTTTTTGTTATTTCATGTTCGGTAATTATTTTTATATTTTCGTTAAGCATATCATTTATTAGTCATGAAATAGGAAAGTATAAAGTCAACAACCCCAAATATAATAAACAAATTACATTGCCAAGAGAATCTACAATTCAGTTAAATAATTTATATGAATTGCTAAAAGAAGAAAATATCACCATAAAATTAAGAAAATATAGAGATGATGATATGATTGTAGAAACCTATTTGAATATCAATGATAATTTTTATCTTCAGGATGTTGCTGAAGGTGAAGTTCTTTCTATGAAGGATTTTAGAGATGAAAATAATTTTGCTGTATTCAGCAATACTTTTAATGGAGAAAAAACTTTAGAAATAAAAAATGATGTAGGAGTCATTAATAATGTTAATTTAAAAGAGATTGGAACAGTATATTCTATTGAAGGTAAGATGATTATTTCTAATAATCTCTTTAATCAATTTTTGAAAAGTGAAAACTTAACTAGAGAAGAAGTAATTATTGTATTATCTGGAGAGGAAAAAGAAATAGCAAATTGTATAAACCTTATAAAGAAAGAATTTCTAAATTTAGATGAAGAAATTACAGTAAATGATTATTTTACACATGATACTTCAAGCGAATGGACCTCCCTTATATTTTCTTTAGTATTAATATTTTTAATAACATTTTCTAATACTATTGGAATTTCATATTTCTTGGTAAAAAGTTTAGAAAAAGAGATAATTATAAAAAAGGTTGTTGGAGCAACTAACCTTGGTCTTATTAAAGAATTTTTTGTTTACTTTAATAAGATAACTTTAATCTCTTTAGTTATTGCTCTAACATCACATTTTATAGTGAATTTAATTACTAGAGGATATTTAGGAAATATGAATATATCAATATCTATTATGAATCTATTTGTTTCATTTATATTTATAATAATTTTTTCAATTATATCTATAATACCGTTTTTAATCTATATAATGAAGATTAAACCCGTAGTTATTACTAGGAGGTCTTAGATGTATACGTTAAAGAGAATTAAAAAGATGGGATATTTATTGATATTGATATTATTACAATTATCATTGTCTTTATCAATAATAAATAACAGTAGTAATTTATTATTAGCGAATCAAAGTAAAAAGAAAGGATTAGAATCTTTATTTAATGCTAGTAAGTCATATTTAGTTAGATTAGTTCCAATAGATGGATTTGATAATCAAGATGAAAATTTCGACTATTTTGAATCATTTACAGTAGCTAATGAAAACTATGATGTATTTTTAGACTTGAAAAAAAGCAATTTAATAAAAAATGATTTTATTTATTATCCAAGTATTATGCCTATAAAAGAAATAAATTTAGAAAACATTCCAAAAAAGCATCAAAATTTATCAGAAATTAATCAAATGGAGGCATTATCTAAAATATTAGTATGCGATAATTTTTTAAATAAAAATACTATTAAAGTTTCAAAAGGAAGAACTTTAACAGCAGAAGATACAAAAAAAGATTATAAAAAAGATAATATACCAATATTATTAGGAAGCGACTTTAAAGACATTTATAAAATAGGTGATAAAATACCAGCTGAAAATTGGGCAACTATAGATGAGTTCGATAATATAATGTTTGAAGTAGTCGGAATAATGGAAGATTATGCTATACCTGCTACTAGAAATTATGGAGATGCATTTGCAAGTAGTGTATTACTCGGAAATGCTTTTACTGTTATTCCAACAGTTGATAATTTTCTTTCCTTATCTCATGGTGCAGCAATAGGTGATAGTGGAGTTATATTAGAACTAAATGATAATACAAGTATAAGTTATATAAAAGATTATTTAAACGAAAAATTTAATAAATTAGATTTCAAGGTGGATATATCAGATCTTGGAATGCTTAATAATACAGCATTAAATTTAACTAGAGATTATAAATCTTCACTAATTCTTGGAGTCGTATTATGTTTACTCTCTATGATGGGAACTACATGTATATTATTAGGTATTATTAAACAAAGGCAAAGAGAATTTGCTATAAAACTAACTAATGGTGCTACTATAAATAATATAATAGATGAATTCAAAAAAGAAATTAGAGCTATTTGTATTTTAGCGAGTATTATTTCTATAAGTATTTCTATAGGAAAAGTTCCTTCTTTACTAATAATATCAATAAATATAGGTTTAATATTATTAATTACAATGATAATATCAATTTTGCCTATAAAACATCTAAAAAAACTCAAATTAATAGAATTATTAAAAGAAAACTAGGGAGGTATAATGATTAAATTAATTGATATAAATAAAACTTATAATAAAAATGAGGCAACTAAATTTAAAGCATTAGATTGTTTAAATCTTGAAATAAAAAAAGGTGAATTAGTAGCTATAATGGGAGAGTCTGGTTCAGGAAAAACAACTCTTTTAAATATATTGTCATTGATAGATAATGCATCTAGCGGTAAATATATATTCAAGGATAAAGATATAACTAAAATGTTATATAAAAATATATGTAAATTTAGAAATGAAGAAGTTGGAATAGTATTTCAAAATTTTAATTTATTGAATAACTACACCATAGTTGATAACATTAGTATTCCAATTATGTACTCTACTAATAAAGATAATATGCATAATAAAGTTGCTAAAATGATTAAACAGCTAGGCTTATATGAGCATAAACATAAATTAATTGAAGAGTTATCTGGTGGACAAAAACAAAGAGTTGCTATTGGACGAGCATTAATAAATAATCCAGAATTAATTTTAGCTGATGAGCCTACTGGCGCTTTAGATAAAAAAACAAAAGATGAAATAATGGACCTATTTTTAGAGATAAATAAAGAAGGGAAAACTGTTATTATAATAACTCATGATATTAATGTAGCTAAAAAATGTAATAGAATACTAACGCTAGAAGATGGTGTTTTAATTTCTGATACACAACCTTCAGAGAATTTAGTTTAATATTGTTGATAAAATAAACAACTATAAAGAATTAATAAAAAGGCAAACCTCAAATAAAGGTTTGCCTTTCCCTATGCTTTAGATAAATTTTATTACCTATCTAAACTCTTCTATTCTAATAAGATTATCAATCTTTTTGATTTCTTTAATTTCATATATATCATCAATTGCTGATATGATACTACCTTCAGTTGTATGATGAGTTTCAAGAACTAATGTTACATACTGCCCAGTTCTTTTTTTACCTCTTTGAATTATAGACCTAATACTAACTTCATTATCACCAAATGCTTTAGTTATTGAACCTAAAACTCCTGGCTCATCAATAGTTGTAATTCTAATATAATATCTACATACAGCATCTTTTATATCTTTAATTTCTTTCTTCCAAAGATTATTTTTAACTACCGGAATATCATTCTCATGGTCAACATTACTTCTAAGTATAGAGATAATATCACTCACAACCGCACTTCCTGTAGGTAAGTCTCCAGCCCCTCTACCATAAAACATAAGGTCACCAACTGCGTTACCTCTTATAAATATAGCATTAAATGCATCATAAACATTCGCAAGTGGATGTGTTGCTGGAATCATAGTTGGGTGAACTCTTAAATCAAGCCCTTTATCATCTTCTTTAACTGTTGCAAGAAGCTTTATTTTAAGACCAAGCTCTTTTGCATATTCAATATCTTGTGATGTAATATTAGTAATCCCTTCTCTATAAACATCTTCAACCTCAACTTTTGTTCCAAAAGCAAGAGATGCTAAAATAGCAAGTTTATACTGTGCATCATATCCTTCTATATCTGATGTTGGGTCTGCTTCTGCATATCCCATTTCTTGTGCTTCTTTAAGTGCATCATCAAAATCAACACCTTCAAGTTCCATTTTGCTTAATATATAATTAGTTGTCCCATTAACTATTCCATACATTCTTTCTATCTTATTAGCAGTAAGACTCTCATTTATCCCACTTATTATTGGAATTCCTCCAGCTACACTAGCCTCGTAGTTGAATTTAACTCCATGTTTGTCAGCTTCCTCAAAAAGTTCATCACCCATTTTAGCAAGTAACATTTTATTCGCTGTAACAATATGTTTTCCTTTTTTTATAGCCTCAAGAATATATCCTTTAGCAGGGTCTATTCCCCCCATAAGTTCAACAACAATTTTGATTTCATCATCATTAATAATATCACTGTAACTTGTTGTTAAAAGTTCATCTGGAACTTCAACCCCTCTTGGTTTTGACTTATCTCTTACAAGAATTTTTGTAATCTCAACATCATAACCTGAACGTTTTAATACCTCATCTTTGTTAGACTCGAATATTTTCCATACTCCACGACCAACATTCCCCAATCCTAGTAGTGCAATTTTAATTTTTTTCATATATATAACCCCCTTTTTTTCTAAATACCCCAATATAGAAACTAATCTATAACATTATTATATACTTAGATTCCATATTTTACCACTAAATCACAAAAATAAAATACACTTGTATTTCACACGTGTACTTTCATGCAAAAAAGCGCCTATTTTTTTATAAAATAGACACTTTTTTTAATTTAATTAATTTATATGAATGCACCAATAAACACAATAGCTATTAAAACTGGTGTAATATATTTTGCTGTAAATAATACTATTTTAGCTATTTTCTCATTTTTAATTGCTCCATAATTCGTAAGTTGATCTATAAAGAACTGTCTTTTTATAAAGTAAATTCCAAAGATACACATCAAAATGCAATTAAGCGGTAACATAAATAATTGTACTGCTTTATCATAAAAATCAAAGAATGTATTTCCAAAAATCTTTATATGTGAAAGTGGTGCCTGTGAATGTCCTGATAATGCTGCAAGTGACCCAAAACTTAATATAACCACTGCATTTATAACTTGTGCTTTAACTCTATCAAGTTTTAACTCTTCAACTAACGCTGCTGTTAATACTTCAAATAAAGATATCATAGCCATTGTTGCTGCCATAGCTGTTAATGTAAAGAATGCAACTGTAAGAATTTGCCCACCTGGAATTCCACTAAATATTAAAGGTATTGTTTCAAATAATAATCCAGGCCCACTTGTAGGTTCAAGTCCAAATGAAAATACTGCTGGGAATATAGCAAGCCCTGCAAGTATAGAAACTCCTGTATCAGCAAGTGCAACCTTTGTTGCTGTCCCTACAAGATTATTATCATCAGTATAATAACTACTATATGTAACCATTGTCCCAGTTCCAACACAAAGTTTAAAGAATGCTAGTCCCATAGCTGCAACTACAACCCCTAAATTAATCTTTGAAAAATCAGGCTTTAATAAAAATTCTACACCTTCCATTGCCCCCGGAAGCATAAGACTTCTAATAACACAAAATACTAAAAGACCAATTAAAACTGGCATAAGAGTTTTTGTTATTTTTTCAATTCCCCCCTTAACACCAAAAGCAAGAATTCCACAAGCAACTATAACTGCAACAACTTGCCAACTTATAGCACTTATTGGATTCGAACTAGTTTGAACAAATACATTAGAAACTTCTGCTGCACTCATTCCATTAAATAAGCCACTTATTGCTTTAAATATATAAGAATATACCCACCCTGCAACTGCTGTATAGAAAAATAATATAAATGATGTTGAAATAATTCCTATGAATCCTATCGCCCTAAAAATCTTTTTATTTGTAAATTTTTTTATAGCTCCATATATATTTTTTCTAGTTCCTCTACCAATTGAAAATTCAATTAAAAGTACAGGTAATGCTATTAGCAATAGACATATAAAATAAACAAAAATAAAAGCTGCTCCCCCATTTTCTCCTGTTACATATGGAAATAACCAAATGTTTCCAAGTCCAACAGCCGAACTTAAAGTAGCTAAGAATACTGCAAGACCTGACGAGAATTTTTCTCTACCTTTCTCTTTTTTAACTGACATATATTATCCCCCTAACATGTATGTTTTTTACATTATATACTACTAATTTAATAATTTTCAAGATATTTATCTGATAATATGAAAATTTATCAATCTAATAACGAATAATCTATCAATAAAATTGCAAAAGGGATGTATTTTTAATACATCCCTTAACTTTTAGACTTTCTCAAACTGAATTATATCAACTATATCATCATAAATCTTTAAACTCATTTTAAATTTATCTGTTTTATTTTCTTTAATTACACTCACAAAGAACTCTAAGTTATATATCCCTAAAATCTCTTTACTATCAATTTCTACGAGTTCTATTTCCCCTATTTTATAATCTGTACTCCCGTTATAAAATTCAAACATTTTTTTATCAATATGTTCTCTTGTTAATAATTTTATAATTTCTACTTCTCTTCTGTTATATTGTAGAATTATTAAATCTTTTTCTGATAAATACTCTTCTACAGTTCCCCAATTTTCAACTCGATTATAATAAGGGAGAGCACATTTAAAATAAACAATAATTGGCGATTTAAATAATTCCTCATTTAAACTTATAAGTTTTTTATCTGCATTTAATATTTTTCTAATATAACCCGCTAGTTTACTTCTAATTATAGAATTTCGCACTGCTATACTTTGAACATTCTCATCAGCCTCTATATTTATATGAAAATATAAAACATATCTATCATCAGATATAGCCCACTGACCTAAAATTTCATTTCTATTTGAACTTGTATTTCTAGAATCAAATCTTAAACCTATAACTAACTTATCATTTTCTTCTTTCTCAAGAAATGTATATCTTCTATGATTTACTGGTTGGTCTTGGTTTACAGAACCTTTATAATCACATATAACATTTCTTTTATTATTATCTGCCATTTATCTCTCACCTTTCTTAATTAATTCATATTATTATATGTAATTAAGATTAATGTGTGAGAAATGTTCCCCCTATTTATAATACTAACTAATTTTATTGATTAAATATTTTCTTTGCTATTTCAACCGACTCCTTAGCATCTCTAGCATAATAATCTGCACCTATCATCTGTGCATAATCTTCTGTTAGAACTGCACCGCCTACAAATACAGTAGTCTCAAGTCCAGCTTCTCTTATAGCTTTTATAGTTTCTTCCATACTAACTAGAGTTGTGGTCATCAGTGCACTAAGCCCAACAAGTTTTATATCCTTTTCTCTTGCAACCTCAACAACCTTTTCTATAGGAACATCTTTTCCAAGGTCAATTACATCATATCCATAGTTCTCTAAAATAACCTTAACTATATTTTTTCCTATATCATGAATATCACCTTTTACAGTTGCTAGTATTAGTCTACCTTTCGTAATTTTAGCCGCTCCACTTTTTACTAGGCTTTCTTTTAAAACTTCAAAAGCACCCTTAACTGTTTCCGCTGACCTTATAAGTTGCGGAAGAAATATTTCGCCTTTTTCATATTTTTCACCAACAATATCAAGTGCTGGTATCAAATCTTGGTTAACTATATCTAGCTCTACTTTTCCATGATTTAAAAGCTTTTGTGTTGCCCCCTTTGCCTCATCTTTTAAACCCTTAACTACAATTGTCAAAAGATCTCGTTCTTCATTATTACTAGATACAACCTTTTTAGTTGGTTCATTATTGGTCCCACCATATATATTTATAAAATTCTCAGAATCTTTATCCTCATTACTAAGAACCTTAAATGAATGTACAACATCCATCATCCCCTGAATATTAGGATTCATTATAGGTAAATCAAGACCTGCACCAAATGCTAAAGAAAGGAAAGTTTCATTTATAAGTTTTCTATTTGGAAGACCAAATGATATATTAGAAACTCCAAGAAGAGTTCTTACTCCTAATTTTCCTTTAACTAGTGTTACTGCTTTTAAAGTTTCTTTAACTTCTTTTTGCTGTGCTGATGCAGTTAAAACAAGACAATCTATATAAATATCTTCTTTTTTAATTCCATAACTTAAACATCTTTTAACTATCTTCTCTGCTATTTTAAGTCTATCCTCAGCCTTTGGCGGTATCCCATTTTTATCAAGAGTTAGTCCTATAACTGATGCTCCAAACTTTTTAATTATAGGAAGAATCGCTTCCATAACTTCTTCTTCACCATTTATAGAATTTACAATAGCCTTTCCATTGTAATATCTTAATGCACTCTCTATAACCTCTGGTCTTGTTGAATCTATTTGAAGTGGTACATCAAGAACTGCTTGTATATCTTTTATAACATTTACCATCATTTGTTTCTCATCTATCTTTGGTAGCCCTACATTAATATCAAGAATATCTGCCCCTGCCTCAACCTGCTCTATTGCTTGGTTAAGTATATAGTCCATATCTTCATTGATTAGGGCTTCTTTAAAAAGCTTTTTACCTGTAGGATTAATTCTCTCCCCCACAACTCTAACACCATCTATCTGAATAACTTTTGATGGTGTGCAAAGTGCATTTTGAATTACTCTCTCTCTTTTAGGTATTTCTCTTCCTTTTAAAATCTCTTTTACTTCACTTATAAATTCTGGAGTTGTCCCACAACATCCACCAATTATAGTCGCTCCAAGCTTAAAGAAATGCTCTGCCCCCTTTGCAAACTCTTTAGCAGAAATATTGTAAACAGCCTCACCATTAATAATATCTGGAAGCCCTGCATTGGCCTGAACAATTACAGGTAAATTTGTATGACTTACAATCTCCTTCACAACCGGGAATAACTGTTCTGGTCCAAGAGAACAGTTAACTCCAATAGCATCCGCACCAAGACCTTCTAAAGTTAAAACCATACTTTGAGCTGTACATCCTGTAAAAGTTCTTCCATTCGCTTCAAAACTCATAGATACTATAACTGGCAAACTTGTATTTTCTTTTGCAGCAAGAACCGCCGCCTTTGCTTCATATAAATCAGTCATAGTTTCTATAATAAACAAATCTGCTCCAGCTCTCTCACCTGCAACCATTTGATTCTTAAAGACATCATAAGCCTCATCAAAGCTCAAAGTCCCCATAGGCTCAAGCATTTCACCAATAGGCCCTATATCATGTGCTATATAGACTTTCTTATCACCTCTAGCTCTTTTAGCTATCTCTATAGACTTTGTAACTATATCAGATACACTAAATCCTATTTCATTTAATTTTCTCTCATTTGCACCAAAAGTATTTGTAGTTACTATATCTGCACCAGCATCTATATATTCTTTATGAACCTCAAATATCTTCTCTTCTTGCTCTATATTAAAAATCTCTGGATTCTCTCCAAGCTTCAAACCTTTCTTTTGAAGCATAGTTCCCATAGCCCCATCAAAAATCAAAATTTCAGAAGCTATTCTTTCCTTAATCCCCACACTTAACACCATCCTTTCTAAATTTGCATGTATTATAATTCAAGCAATTTTCACAAGTTCTTTTAAATCTTTTACTCTCCTCATTTTTAACTCCAAGAATTGCTGTAACAGACTTTCTTGGAGTTAAAAGATTTGTATTTGTAAGATTTAAACCTATTACTCGCCTTGCATTTAAAGTATCTAAAAATTCACCTTGAACACTAAGTGGTAAATCTCCATATCCCGGACTATATCTAAAACTAAGACTCTTCCCAAGTTTTTTATACTTTGTATAAATCTCATCTTCAATCTTATCACAAACTGCCTCAACGTAAGTTGTTGCAATAGAATCAAGTATAACTGTTTTAGTCATATCTCTTCTTTGTGATAATCTAATCATTTTTTCAATCTCATTTCCAAGAGTCACTGCCATAAGAATTACCTTATCACAATTTTCAAGACAACTTGCTATGTCATCACCAACTAATTTAAGTCTTGTCCCTTTAATTTCAATAGCATCATCAATTCTTTCAATTTCATATGTTTCAAAAACTTGCTTTGGAATTACTTTTTCTTTAACTTCATTTATACAACTATCAATTAATGAATTTAAATCCGCATCTATATCCTGACCTTTATGCCCAAGATACCTTAACACTTCTAATTTATCTATAAATATACTCTCCATAATAATCACCAACTTATTAAAATAAGACTATCTAAAAGATAGCCTTAAAAATTTAACCGTATATCTCTAAAGAAAATCCTTTATCTAAAGCATCTTTTGCATATTCTTTTGCTCCAAACAAAGATAAATCCTTATAATTTCCACACTGAATATCATTTGCTGCTGGAATTTCTGTAGCTTCTAATACTACCTTTAATGCATTTTCTAAACCTTTTTTTATTTCACTTGGGTCTTTATCTCCCCAAACACTTAAATAAAAACCAGTTCTACATCCCATAGGTGAAATATCTATAATATCTGTAATTTCAGCTCTTAAGTATGTAGCAAGTAAATGCTCTAACCCATGCATCGCTGCTGTTCCAAAACTCTCTTTATTAGGTTGTAAAAATCTTAAATCATACTTACTAACCTTGTCTCCTTTTACCCCATCAAGTGTGCAACACTTTCTAACATACGGTGCTTTTACAATTCTATGATCTAACTCAAAACTTTCTACTTTTTCCATTTTTAAATTCCTCCTAAACTATCTTTCTATTTAAAGATGTAACTATAGAAGTTACACTATCATTTATTTTACTTGCTACATAAGCATTATTCATTGTGTAAAGATGTATTCCATCAGCTCCACTAGATGCTAAATCTATTATCTGCTCTACAGCATAAGCTATACCTGCATCTCTTAAAGCAATCTTGTCATGACCATATCTATCTACAATTTTCATAAACTTATTTGGAAACTTAACACCACACATAGAAATAATTCTATCAATTTGCTTTCCATTTAAAACAGGCATAATCCCTGCCTGAATAGGTACATCAAGACCTAAGTTTTTAGATTTATCTAAAAATCTATAAAAATCATCATTATCAAAAAAGAGTTGTGATATTAAATGCTCTGCCCCTGCATCAACTTTTCTTTTAAGCATATCAATATGCTTATCTAAACTCTCATCTTTATTGTGTCCCTCAGGGTAACAAGCACCAGCTATATTAAAACTTCCAAAATCTTTAACAGTTTTAATTAAATCATCTGAATACCTATAATTCCCTCTCAAAGTTTCTCCCTCTGGTATGTCACCTCGAAGTGCAAGAATATTATTCACATTATTCTTCTTTAGATTTTCAAGAATCTCTCTCACTTCATCTTCACTTGAGTTTATACAAGTTAAATGTGCAAGTGATTCAATTCCATACTTATTTTTTATAAGTCCTGCTATCTCAGCAGTTCTATTATCCTTACTATTTCCACCAGCCCCATAAGTAACGCTAATAAAATCTGGACTAAGACCCTTTAATTCATCTAAAGTTTTATAGATAACATCAATAGATGAACTTGCCTTAGGCGGAAAAACCTCAAAGGAAAAAACTAATTCCTTACTATCAAAAAGTTCTTTTATTCTCATTTAAATTACCCCCAAATGCTTATTGCTAAAACAAAAAAAATAAAAAAATGCCTAAAGGGAGTATCCTTTAGGCACGAAATATCGCACAAATTTTTACCCTTATCTCTCAGAAATCTGCAGGACTTAGCACCCATAGTAAAAATACTATTGGTTGCTGGGCTTCATAGGGCCAGTCCCTCCACCACTCTAGATAAGTTATTCTTTTTTCTAATATTATACATTATTTCCTTTTAATTGTAAATAAATATATTTTAATATCATTTTCAAAAATATTGAATATTATAACTAATAATATAGTTTTCAAAACTAAACATTTTTAACTTGGAGGAATGATGGAATCTAATGATTTAAATAAACAAACTAGAATCTTTACTGCAAAAACAAAAGAAAATCCTACTATAAATGAATCTAAAAAAAGCAATTGTTCAGAATCCCAAGAGCCACAAAACTTAAACTATAATAAAACAAAATTTAAAACACCAATGGGCTCTTCTGGACATCTAGTTGGAGTCTTTCCTGTAATTTTATCTGAATTTGAAACAGACATATATTGCGAACTTAAATACAAATATCCTATCCACTCTATAAAAACAAAGGAAAGTAAAATCATTGTCAAAAAATTTAAGCTTGTCGCAAAAAATAGAAAGCTACTAATTGAAGGTTATGTTGAAAAGAAACTTTTGATATGTTTTGATGTGCAAAGAAAGGAAGAAAATACTCTTATAACTATTCCATTTAAAACAATAGTAGATATTACTTATTCAAATGAACCTAAATATGATACAGAATATAAAAGTAATTCAAAAAATAACTGTTCCTCAGAACATTTTTTTTCACCAGCTGAAAAACTTTTTTGGGTTCATGAATATACTAAACTTAAAGAAGAATTTGAGGAAATAGAATATTCAAATTCTAAAGAATATGTAACAAAACTTATTATAACTCTTGGACTTTCTATCCTTCAAAATCAAAAAGTTTTCATACCAGAACCTTGTGGTGATGCTAATGTAGTAGCTGAGTATGATGCTTGTGGAAACATTAAAACAGCTAATGAAATTGCTCATGTAGAAGTTGGTTTTGATACTAAAAAAGGGCTTGTAGCAAGAATTATTAAACAATAAAATATTATATTAAAATTGTGTCAAAGTAGTTTACCTAACATAGTATATACTATGCAAAGCAAATAAATTAATAACTTAAGATAAAACGGAGGTAAATTTTATTATGAAACTTAATTATTGTAACGAAGACCCTAACTGTTGCTGTACACCAGATCCAATTTATTGTGACTGTGAGCCTAGAAAATATTCAAAATGTGTAACTAAACTAAGCCCTTGTGCTCACCCTGTATTATTTGAAGCTTCTTCTGGTTCAACAACTAATGTTCCTCATTCATTTGATATAACAGGAGCTATCGCTGTAACTGTTAACCCTAAATCACTTGTATGTCTAACACTTGATACAAGTTGTTTAAAAAACCCTGTATCTCAAATAGAATTTTCAGCTCAAGTATTTATTAAATTCGCTGCTGCTCAAACAATGCCAGCAAGAATAGAATTTGAACTTGTTAAATGCGAAAATGGATGCGAAACAGTTTGTGGAACATGGACTTACTCACACTTTAATCAAGCAGCAGTTGCTAATGATGAAGTAACACACAACTTTAGCTTCAAAAAAATAGAAGGTAATGCTTGTCCTGCATGTACAACTTATTCAGTAAGAATAGTAAATGTAGTTCATACACCATTAGAGCTTTTAATATTTGATGTTAAAAATCCAACATTATGCGCTATGGCTAAATCAGGATGCTAATTTAAAGCAAACTCCTGATAATTTATAAGTGAATAAAAACTTAATAAAAAGGGAGGTGCACAGGCAACTCCCTTTTTATTAGTTATATTTATTTATTACCTCATAAAAATCTTCTCTAATTTTTATTCCATCAAGTTCTTTAAGACTTATCTTAACAGTACCACCAACAACCATATTCTTTTTAATCTCTATATCAGTTTCAATTTTCTTTTTTTCGTTAATAGTATCCCAAATAAACACACTCTTACCATTTAAACGGTTAGATATTTTAATCATATTAACTATACTTTGTTTATATCTTTTTTCTTTATTAAGTTCTTTGAGTTTACTCTTAACTCGTCGATAACTTTCATTTACTTCACCAACAATAAGCATTCTATACTTTTCTAAAGCTATACTTCTCTCTTTTGCTCTTGGGAATTTTTCTATCTTCCAATCAACTACTTTTGATATATAAAATTCATACGGTCTA
This sequence comes from uncultured Clostridium sp., assembly GCF_947039605.1. GTDB lineage: Bacteria > Bacillota > Clostridia > Clostridiales > Clostridiaceae > Sarcina. Next base: position 24,051 of record NZ_CAMQZG010000012.1, on the reverse strand, counting down.
TCTAAATCTTTTTCAATTTTCAAAGGATTATACACACCTTTACTATCAACTCTAAATAACCTTCTTGCCTCAACTTCTTCTTCTGTCACATATCTTAAATCAAATTTTTCATCTTTTTCTTTAAATATCTCTTTTACAAACTTATCTAAAACCCATGTTTCACATTTTAATTTTTCTATATCATAAAGATATCTTGCTATTGTTTTCTCATCTATTAAATTTGAAATTTTCTTATTAGTAAGTTTCATATTTTTCAGATTTATTATACAAACCTCTTGGTTATAAACTTTTATAATACCTTTTATAAGTTTTTCTTTTCTTAAAATCGACTTAGCATTTTTAGAAAGAATACAACAAACTTCATCTGTATTTATATTTCCATTAACAACTAATTTATAATCTCTATATATGCAAGCATCCAATTTTAATTTATTAACCTGATTTTGAACTTCACCTTTAATCTTAACTCTCATACCTATATTCAGTTTTTTATCACCAATAGTTATATCTGTTACTTCACCAAATCCAACCTCTGGTCTTTGAAACTCATACTTATCCTTAACTTCTTTTTCCTTAACCCCAATCCTCCTATACTTATATGAATAATCCCATAAAAGCTTACATTCATCATCACTCATAATTTCATTTAAAAGTTCTAAAAGACATATTGGCTCTTTATCTTTTATAATCTTAGTATTTTTTTCACCCAACTTAAATCTTTTATCCCTATCATTTACAAGTGACTCTAGAAGTTCTATTGCTCTGCCTTTTTCTATAAAAGAATTACAATTAACTAAGCTATCATATACAAATTGATCACCACTTAGCTCTATGGCATTTTCCATATTGTGCATATCATCTACAGCAACATAATATCTTGCTAACGCATAACTTAAATCATCAAGATACTCTTTCTTAATAGCCTTTTTAGTTGATTTAACTTTAAGGTCATTAATAACTAAATCATCATTTAACACAACAATTATATTTTCCTTGTTTAAACTTAAAGTCTCTATTTTTTTATTATCATAAAACATTCTCTTTTCATTTACTATAAAGAACTCATCATTGCTTATCTCTATATTTACTTCCTCACTATTATTGACTCTTTGAACCTCACTTATAGCAACTTTATAATAGTCCTTAATATCACTAATGTGATTAAAACTCCCATTATACGAATAACTCGACACTTCCTTTAGAAAACTTCTATCATAATAAAACCCAAGTCCTATAGCACTAAGTGATACTTGTCTTTTTCTTAATCTTTTAACTATATCAAAACAACTTTTTCTCTCAGCTTTTTGGTTATCTAGCTCTGCTATATATCCATCTGTAAATAAAATTATATGTTGCTTTACGCCCTCTATATCCATATCTTCAATTATTTCTTCAGTTCTTTTTAAAGCACTAGAAAGCACAGTATTTTCTCTTGAATAAACTTCTTCATCTATGTTCTTATATATTCTTGTTAACCTATATGAATTATCATCACACTTAATAGCCCTTGCAATAAGAGTAACATCTTTCTCTCCTGAATAAAGAATTATAGAAACATAGTTGTTTTCTTCTTTTTTCAAAACTTTCAAAGTCTCTTTCATGCTTTTTTTAAGCTTATCAATAACATCCCCCATACTCTTTGAAACATCAATTAAAAGTATATGGTGATTTATACAATTTGTTGATTCAGCATTTAACTTTAAAGAATAAAACTTACAATTTTTATTATTACTTTCGAACATCAAATTTTTTTGGCCTAAAAATTCAATATTAGTCCTTCCTACCTTCATCACAATTTCTCCTAAACTATTACTACAAAATTCCTTCATTTTATTTAAATATATGAAGAATAGAACTTTTTAATGTATTTTTTTGATTCTATATTATTTTTTAATATTTTAAAGAATCAAAATTTATAAAAAATAAAAAGATTGCACTCTCATGCAATCTTTTTACCTTATTTTTATAATCCTGATTCTTTAAATTTAGTTTCCATAAAGTGTGTTTGCTTATGAAGCAGTGGCTTTAAGAATCCAAGTAAGAAGAATACTCCTGCAAATATTAATAATGATATAACATCATTTTGCACATAACTCCAAATCGGACCTGCTATTGCCTCTCTAAATCCATCAAGCGCATATTTAAATGGCCATAAGAACTCAAGTTGTCTAAATATTTCTGGGTTTGTTTGAATTGGATATATAGCCCCAGACCCTGCAACTTGGAATACCATGATTACAACACATAATGCTTTTCCCATGCTTCCAAATAATGAAACAAGAGTATAAATTATCATTGTAAATGTGAATGAACATAGCCAAGCTATTCCCATCATAAGCCACATATTATAAGGACTAAAACCTAAAACAAATTTATCTCCAAGAGTTACTATAGTTGTCTGAACAAATGATAATGTTAAGAATAGTAACATCTTTCCAAAATGAACTTGTAAATGATTAGGCTTATCCTCCTCATTGTTTTTTGCTTCTACTGTAAATAATGAAGTAAGTAAAAGTGAACCTACCCATATTGCAAGAACAGTATAGAATGGCATAATTCCAACACCAAATGCAAAACTACCATAAATTTCTTCTTGTTTAACATTTATAGGTGAAGCTAAGAATGAAGAAATTTTCCCTGGATTTTTACTAAGCATATCTATCATTTTATTTAAATCTGCATCATTAACCTGCCCTGCTTTTTCTTGCAGTTCGTCAAGTGTATTTTTAAATCCATTAATCTTTGTCTTTAATTCATTAGCTTTTGAAACTGTCATATCACTTGTTGAAATACCAAAGTTTGCAAGTGATTGAAGTTGTGGAACTAATGATTTACTGCTTTCTAACAATGAATTTGCATTGTTTAAACCTTGTGTAAGATTTGATGATAAATTATTTACAGTTGGAACCACACTTGAATACATGTTACTTGATAGTGCAGTTACACTATTCATAAGATTTGTATTCATAGTTTGAAGTCCTGTAAGCTTAGCATTTACATCTGCTGCTTTAGCTTCCCCTTTTTCATATAAACCTTTTATAGAGCTAAGTTGATTTTGCTCTGCAACAATAAGAGCTTTTACATCATTTAGCTTTTGAATACCAGCTGAAATTATAGGATTTTTAAACTGATTATTTATTCCCTCTAAAAGATTTATATTTTTATCAACTGCTGCTATAAGTTTATTTGTAACACCAATTGCATTATCAATTATAGCTTTTTGACTAGAATTATCACCCGCAGTATCACTTAACTGCTTTAACTGACCTATAAGATTGGATAATTCATTATTAGTATTTGTAATATTGGGAGTATTACTACTTATTGAACTAGCAACTGAATTTACATTATTCTGTGTTGAAGAAATAAGACTTTTACTAGCTTCAACTACTGATTGTAATGAATTTATTTGTCCTGTTATTTGAGGTAAATCATGTTTCATAATATCAAGATAATTAGAAAGCTTTGTTGCACTCTCACTTGAATTATTTATGTTACCCTTTATCTCTGAAATTTTTGTATCAGCTGAATCCATAACACTTTTAAGCTGATTTAAAACTGGCTCACTAGTTTTAAGTTTTTTACCTAAACTATTTCCAAGTGCTATAGTTTGCTCATTAACTGCTTTTACAAAATTATCTGTAATCTGATTAGTTAACTGTTCATTTGCTACCTCTGTAATTTTTGTAGCAATAATATTAGTCTTATCATTAACTTTATATATTATTGTTGGTCTCATAGTATTAGCTGTTGTAAGTGATGCTAAATCTTGTGAAAAATCTTTTGGAATTATAATAAGTGCATAATACTTACCATCCCTAAGTTGTGCATCCCCAGCCTCTACAGTTGTAGGCTTCCAACCTATACTTGTATTGGTTTTAAGCTCATCCATAACTTGATCTCCAACATTCATAATCTTTCCATTAACTATTGTCCCCATATCTTCATTAACAACACCAATAGCTATATTAGCTGTATTCACATATGGATTCCAGTTAGCTTTAAGAGTGATCCAAGCATATAGTGAAGGAATAAAACATATCCCAACTATAACAAGTATCGCCGCTCTATTCGTAAATATCTTTTTTAAATCTTTAGTAAAAATCTTAAATATCTTTTTCATACACTCACCTCCTATTCCCCAATTCCTGACTCTTCAAATTTCTCTTCAAATTTAGTTAACTTACCATGTAACTTAGGTTTAAAGAAATATCCTAAAAGTAAGAATATAATTGAAAACGTAGCGAGTGCAATCAAATCACTTGCCACATGAGAGAATATAGGTCCTGCAATTGCTTCTCTAAATACATTTACTGCATAACTAAAAGGCATTAAAGGTTCTATAATTCTAAAGAATAATGGTAAAACTTGAATTGGATAAGTCCCACCAGTTCCTGCAATCTGAATAACCATTAAAACTATCGCAATAGCTTTTCCAAAGTTTCCAAAAATAGAAACTAAAGTAAAGATTATAATACTGAAAGTTATAGCGGTTGCTATTGATACTCCAACTAATAATGGAACACTAGCTGCTTGAACTCCTAAAAGATACTTATCTCCTAGTGCAACTATTATAGCCTGAATAATTGCTATAACCATAAATGTAAGTAACTTTCCAAAATATCTTTCTCTAATACTAATTTTCTCTAATCCTTCAAAATTAGGAGGATTAGTTTTTAAAAGTGAAGTTAGTAAAAGTGAACCAACCCAAAGTGCTAACACTGTATATATAGGTGTCATTCCTGAACCATAATTATCAATTTTAAATATTGATTCTTGGTGTATATTAAATGGTGTTGAAATGAAATTACCCATAATAGCTGGATTTCCTTGAAGTACAGCTATCATTTGGTCTAAATTATCATTACTTATACTTCCAAGATTTTTTGCAAGTTCTGATATAACTCCAGTAAATTGATTTAATGTAGTTTTTAAACTTGCAGCTGTCCTTGCGGCCATCTGTGTATTTGAACTAGCTGAATTAACAACATCCTGAACTTTTCCTACAAGCCCATTAGCCTCATTTATAAGGCCTGCTGCTGTTTTAGTTGTATTTGAAAGGTTACTTCCTATTGATTGAAGTTGACCCTTTGTATTGTTGTTATAATTATCTATAGCATTTCCAAGTGAATTAGAAATTGAATTAGTTCCATCAGTTAAACCTGTAATAACTGATTCTTTAACTTTTCCTGCTTGGTCAATACTACCTGATGCAATTCCTAAACTTTTAATTTGATTAGAAACTGAATTCTTAATATTTGTAACATTAGTAATCATTTGTGTTACATACTTATTATTTACTGTCCCATTTATCTTTTCTAAGAAAGTAGTAATAGCACTCAGTGATGTCTCAACATTAGTAAGTCTATTCTTTGCATTAGCAATTGTAGCCTTTGCTTGCTCTGCTGTAACATTATCTGTATTAAGACCTGCTAAAGAATTTTGAACATTTTGGACATTCGCTTTCGCAGTACTTAAATTCACACTAATATTATTAAATGCTGAATTTAAAGTAGAATTTGTATTATCAATAATTGAACTTGTATTTACTGTAATACTTTGAACATTACTAAGACTTGAGCTAATTGCTGGCAATGCAGTTTTAACTGTATTTATATATGTCCCAAGACTAGTTGCTCCTGAACTAACACCATTTAAAACATTATTTATAAGTCCCATATTATTATTAATATTAATGATTGACTCTTTAAGATTAATTATATTTTGCTTATTCTCATTTAATTTATCACCAACCGCATTTAATTTTGTAAATAACTCTGAGTTAACAGATTCAACAAAACTCGTTTTAATTTGAGTGACTAATGTTTGTTCAGCAACTTCCGTAATTTTATTTGCTACCGGGTTTACCTTTGTATTAACTTTATAAATAATATCTGCTTTTGTAGGATTTTCTGTAGTTATACTAGCTAAACTTTCTGAAAAGTTTGCTGGAATTTCAATCATAGCATAATACTTACCATCAACAAGACCTACATTTCCTTCTTCCTTGCTCACAAACTTCCATCCAATTTTATCATTTGAATGAAGCTCATCTATTATACCATCACCTATATTTATGTTTTTCCCTGCAAGTGTCGCACCTTTATCTTCATTAATGACCGCAACTGGTAGTGTTCCTGTATTTGAATACGGATCCCAAGCTGCTTTTATATTAATCCAAGCATACAAAGATGGAATAATGCAAAGCCCTACAATTATTAAAAGTGCTATTGGATTTGTAAAAATACTCTTAATATCTCTTTTAAAAACTTTGAAAACATTCCTCATGTAACATCGCCTCCTCTTTTGTTTAATATTATAGTGTCTTCTTATTTAGTGAAATTTATTTAAAATAAATTTTATTTCTTATATTAAATATATCAAAAATTAGTTTACAAGTAAACTAATTTACACTTAATAAAACCTTACTAACACTAAACACAAAAAAATAGCTTACTAATCCGCATTAGTAAGCTATTTTACTCTATTTAATAAACTTTCTCTCTAGTTACCGTCTCATACTTATCAACTAAACTAGTATCATCTTCCCCATTGCCTTTATCATCATTTCTAAATATAAATTTAAGCATTACTGGTGTAACTATAGTAGTTACAACAACAACTATGACAACTGGTGCAAGAAACTTAGGATTCATAAGCCCAACAGCTATCCCTTTACTTGCAACGATCAAGGCAACTTCACCTCTTGAAACCATTCCCGTTCCAATTTGGAAAGCCTCTTTATTATTATACTTACAAAGTTTTGCACCTAAAGCACAACCAAATACTTTAGTTGTAACTGCTATTATTAAAAGTAACAATGTAAATAATACTATAGTACCATTCATCTCTGTAAGTTCAACTTTTATCCCAATACTCGCAAAGAATATAGGTGATAAAATCATATATGATAAGGTTTCAAATCTAGCATTTATATAATGTGTTTTTGCTGTATTCGATATAATCAGACCTGCTATAAAAGCACCTGTTATATCTGCTACTCCAAAGAACTCCTCAGCAACAAATGAAAGAAGTAAACATAATGCAAAAGCAACTATAACAAATCTTCTTAAATCAGCCTTATAATTTGCAACCCACTTCATGAAAACAAAATGGAAAACAACCCCCATAATAGCGGCAAATACAAAGAATAAAATTATCTTTAGAAGAACTATTCCCACATTTACAGAAGAATCTGCCATACTTGTTATCAAAGTAAGACCTATTATTCCAAGGATATCATCTATCAGTGCTGCTCCAAGTATTGTATTACCAGCTCTTGTATTAAGCTTACCAAGCTCTTTTAAAGTTTCAACAGTAATACTTACTGAAGTTGCAGTTAAAATAATCCCTATAAAAATATTTTCTAGCATAGCTTTTCCACCTACACCATCATTAAAGAAATGTGATACTATAAATCCCCCGATTAAAGGTAACAAAACTCCCATTATAGCAACGCAAAATGAAACTTTCCCTGTCTTTTTAAGTTCTTTTATATCTGTTTCTAGTCCTGCTGTAAACATTAAAACTATAACTCCAAGTGACGCAATTTGCTGAATAAAATCAGTTTCATGCAAAATATCTAATGCTGCAGGTCCAAGTACAAGACCTGCAATTAAAGCCCCTACGACTTGTGGCATATGCAATTTTTTTGTAATTAAGCCTAAAAGTTTAGTGCTTAGCAAAATAATTGCAATGTCTAGCAAAAATTTATGTGACATTACAATTGTCCCCCTTAAATTGAATTCTAAAGAAAATTATATTCCTATTTTAACTTCTCTACAAACCCCCTTTTTATCCCTTTCTTTAGATTTCTATCTATTTTAATTCATTGTTACCTTTACATAGCTAAAATACATTTCTATCCTCTGTGTACCTCTCTATACCTCCATTTTTTGTATTTATTAACAATTATTAACACTTTATTAAAGGTTTATATATTATTTTTTAATAAATTTCTGATATTTCAACTTATATATTTCTGATTTCAAAAATATTATCTCATACTTCAACTGTTTTTCTTAATCAGAAACTATAAATTCACATAAACTTTATCTAATATTTTTTAATATCTATTAAAACTTGAAATTTGTATACTATAATAAGGAAAGATAAAAAATGATGGAGGTGAAATATTGCTAAATAATAGCAATACATATATATGATAATAAGAGATAAATTCACATGCCCACTAGAATTATCCCTAGATTTGATAAAAGGAAAATGGAAACCAATAATTATATGGATTTTAAGACATGGACCATACCAATTATCATATCTTGAGAGAAATATAGAAGGTATTAATCAAAAAATGCTTATACAGCATTTAAAAGAATTAGCAGAATTTGATATAGTAGATAAAAAAGTCTATGATGGTTATCCATTAAAAGTAGAGTACTTTTTAACAGATTGGGGTAGAAGATACCTTGATGGACTTATTATTTTTCAACAAATAGGAAAAGAGTTCTTAGAACAGCAGTAGTACTCTGTTCTTAGAACTCTTTATTATATAATTCAAATTTGGAATTTTAGATTTTTTTTAGTTTTGGTCTTTTAGGATTTTCTTTTACTCGTGTCTATATAATCCAGTTAAATGAGCTTGCTCTAAGATGTGACCTCTCATAGCACTGTAAAGATCATTTACAAAGAAGTTCTCTTCTAAGTTTAACTCACAGTCTAATGCATAAACTCTTAGCTCATATGTGTGTGTACAGTTAGGTGGAGCCATTCCGCCATATGCTGCTGCTTCTTCTCTTGATAAAGCATTTTCACCCATCATTGCTGCACCCCAGCTATTGATTCCTTGAAGGAAATCTGTTGCTGTAATACTTTCATTTTCTGCAACCTTAGTTCTTTTAAGATTTGCTCCTGCCCAGTGTACCCATGTGAATCCACATACTGGCATAGCATCATGGTCATCTAATACAAATGCAAAAGTTTTTGTTCCTTCTGGTGCTCCTTCTATTTCAAAATCTATTGATCTTGATGGCATTCCCTTTGTGAAATCTTCACCATGCTTACCGAACTTGTCCTCAAAGTGACCTTGTGCATTTATAGAGTTACTTAATATTTTCATCATTGAAAATTCCTCCTCTTATGTTTATCTATTTTATTCTTAGTTGTCAATTTTACTCTGCTAATATTATTATTCATTATTACAAGTCTTTTATACTTGTCTTAAAAGCAACTTGTGTGTCGCTTACAAATATTATTATATCCTACCTACAAATTTTTAAAAGTACCGACTTTTTTGTAAGTAACCTTTATTTGTGCTCTAACTCTAAAAATAAAAAAAGAAAAGCTACTATTCATGCTATTTCTAGCACTATAATAACTTTTCAAAATTTTATTCTATTCTTTCACTAGCTACTTCAACATAGTCTTTTACAAGTTGAATACTTTCTTCTCCTGGGTCATTTTGACCTGGTTTATTTTTGAATACTATTTTTAATAATATTGGTGCTGCTATTGTAGTTGCAATAACCATTATAACTACAGGAACTAAAAACTCTGGTGCCATAAGCCCAACCGCCATTCCTTTATTTGCAACTATAAGTGCAACTTCACCTCTTGAAACCATTCCCGCCCCAACTTGCATTGCCTCTCTATTGCTATAACCAAAGAACTTGACTCCAAGCCCTCCACCTATAATCTTCGTTAGTATAGCTACTACTATTAAAACAATTGTAAATATGATAGTTTTCATATCCATAGAATCTACATTTAGCTTTATACCTATACTTGCGAAGAATATTGGGGATAATAATATGTATGATAATGTTTCAAATTTCTTGTTTATAAAGTGGGTTCTCTCTGTATTAGATATAACCATACCTGCAATAAATGCACCTGTTATATCTGTAACTCCAAAGAACTCCTCTGCTATGTATGATAGTCCTAAACACAATACAAATGACATGATAACAAATCTTTTCATATCTTTTCCATGCTTTGCTGTCCATTTTATAAATAATTTTCTTACTATAAATCCTACAATTCCTGCAAAAACAAAGAATAATACAATTTTAAGTAAAACTATTCCTATACTAACTGTTGAATCAGCCATACTTGTAACCACTGTAAGCCCTATGATTCCAAGGATATCATCTATAAGTGCTGCTCCAAGTATTGTATTTCCAGCTCTTGTACTAAGTTTTCCAAGTTCTTTCAGAGTTTCTACAGTAATACTTACTGATGTCGCTGTTAATATAATTCCTATAAATACATATTTAAGCATTACATTAGAACCTGAACCTTCATGGAATACCATTGCTAATATTATTCCAGCTACAAGTGGAATAATAACTCCTAAAAGAGCTGCTGCAAGAGATGCTTTACCTGTTTTTTTAAGTTCTGCTACATCCGTCTCAAGACCTGCTGCAAACATTAAAACTATAACTCCAAGTGATGATAATTGATCTATAAAATTAGTTTCATGTAATATTCCAAGTACAGATGGTCCTAAAATAACTCCTGCAAGAAGTGCTCCCACAACCTGTGGTAACTTAAACTTTTTTGTTAATAGTCCAAATAATTTTGTACTTAGAAGTATTAATGCAAGGTCTAATAAATAACCATGTGACATTAAATCTTCCCCTTTCGGTTTTATCTTATGTTTTGTAATTTAATAATATTTTATATATTATTTTTGAATTTTTTAAAATTTTGTCATAATTTATTAACAAAAATTCTCCTTTTATGTGATTGATATTGATTTACCTTTAGTATAAACCATTTTTGTTATATTTTCTATATAATCTTAGTAGTATTACTTTACTCATTAATATTTTTACACAAATTGATATATCTATCCCTACTTTTTTACCATAAAAATAAAAGATGTAGAATCCTATACCTTTAATATATTTTTTACAAATTAATAATTGCCCTACCTATATAAAAAAGTGCTATCGCAATCATTATCCAAGTAGCAAGGTAATATAGCGCCTCTCCTTTTGCAAGCTTCTTCTTATCAAATAATTTTGCACCTTTATCTGTAAAGAATTCTAAAAATTCCATCATTATCAGTTTTATCATCTCTCATTCTTCCAACAGTCTTTATATCTAATATTTTTTCTCTTCCTTTTGAATACTAAGTTAGAATATAAATCTATAACATAACTTAACATTTCTAAATCCTCTATATAATTTAATTTCACCACTTATAACCCCTCACTTACATTTGAATGCTCAATAATATAGTCGCAAGCTTTCACTTAATCCTTTCATTCTTTTTGAAATTATTTTTTAACTATTTTGTATTTGAAATCCTTTTCATAAACAGTTAAAATAAAAAATGTAATAATTAATCGTAAACAAATTTTTAATAAACTTTAAACAAAGGACGAGGTATCATAAATGGAAAATAAAAAATTCACGCCATTCCAAATAGGTTTTATAGTATTTTTCTCAATAATAAGTATTATCGTATTCTTACTTCCAGCTTGGACACATAGTTCAACATGGGGAGAAGTATTTGGAATAGTTTCAATTATAAGTCTTATTTCAGCAGTCTCTGGAGTATTTAACTCAATCTATATCGCAAGAGCAGATATAGGAGCTTACTTCTTCTGGATAATAAATACTTTAACTTATGCATTTATAGCATATAAGAGTCAATTTTATGGACAAGTTATACAAAATATTGTTTTTATTTTCCCACTAGAAGTTATTGGTCTTATTTCATGGATGAAAGCTTTAAAGAAAAAGAAAGCATCAAATAATCAAGATGATAGTATAGATGTTAAAAAATTCGGTTCAAAAGAATGGATTCTTACAATAATTGGGCTTGTAATATTTTGGGTAGCATATGCTGCATTCACTTATTATCTACCAAATATAATGGAAGCATTATTCCATGTTAAAATAGCTCCTGATAGTGATCTTATACTAGATTCACTTACAGCTATCCTAACAATATATGCCGTTTGGTTAACAGGACAAAGATACTTAGAGCAATGGACATTCTGGTTATTATCTAACGGAATAGGAGTTGTTTTATTCTTAAAACCAGTAGTAATGCAACTTATCCACCACGGAACTGTAAATGTAACAACAATGTCAGGTGCTGTAGGTTGGATTCAATACTTAACAAGTGCTATCTATGGATTCATTTGTTGGAGAGCTTTATACAAAAGAAAACATGCAAAAGCTTAATATAATATAAAAAATGTGGATAACTTTTATTAAAAGTTATCCACATTTTTTTATCTTTATAAAAGAAAAAGGCTATCAAAATGCACTAGTTTCGATAGCTTTTGTATTCTATATTTTATAGATCATCTACTAAAGCTCCAGCCTTTGCATAAGCTGTTGACTTTGCTTCAAAGAAATCTGTTTTAACCATATTAGGATCTGAATATTGGTCTACCCATTTAGCTGGATTTTCTGTATGTTCTGGATATAATATTTCAAAGCCTAAATCTTTAAGTCTTAAATTCCCTATATATTTAATATAGTTCTCTATAAGAGTTTCATTCATTCCTTTAATTCTATTTCCAATTACATATTTACCCCAGGCTATTTCACTTTCAACTCCAGTTTGAACCATACCTCTAAGTTCTGCTACAAACTCCTTAGTAAATATCTCTGGCATTTCTCCTATAAGTTCTCTTATCATATTTCTAAATAACCAAAGGTGAGTATTTTCATCTCTGTTTATATATCTGATTTCTTGAGCTGAACCTGGCATTTTTCCATTTCTCTCAAGATTATAGAAAAACATAAATCCTGAATAGAAGTAAACTCCCTCAAGAATATAGTTAGCCATTACAGATTTTATAAAAGTATGCATTGTTGGATTTTCTATAAATCCATTATATAAATCACCAATGAATTTATTTCTTCCAAGAAGAACTTCATCATCTTTCCATTGATATAATATTTCATTTCTTTGCTCTGGTGAACAAATACTATCAAGCATATAGCTATAACTTTGTGAGTGCACCGCTTCTTGGAATGCCTGAATTGTAAGACATAAATTAACCTCTGATGCTGTAACATAGTTATTTATATTCCCAAGGTTAGCTGTTTGAATTGAATCAAGGAAAATTAAGAAAGAAAGTATCTTATCATAAGCAGTTTTTTCATCATGTTCAAGCAATTTATAATCCTTTAAATCTTGTGCAAGGTTTATCTCTTCTGGTATCCAGAAGTTATTCATTGCTTGTCTGTACCAATCTGAAACCCATGAATACTTCATATTATTAAAATCATTAAGGTTAGTAGTATTACCATTAACCATTCTTTTTTTAGATACTTCTATATCTCCAAACTCATTAAATAGAGCTTTCTTATTAATTATCATTACACACCTCTTTATATTTATAGAAACTTAAACCCCAATTTTTAAATTGGGGACTAAATTTATTTATTATCTATTTTATAATTGCTATTTTCTTCTTTAAAAGAAACCCTTCGCTAGCTGGGTAAGTTCCACTATCCAAATCAAGATTGGGGGTGTCACTTATGCTGAGCACATTGCGCATTCTTCTATTTCAAGAGACTTACTTCTTACGTAGTAAATACTTTTAACGCCTTGATTACATGCCTGAATATAAAGATTAGCTATTTGTCTCATAGTTAAATCTGTTGTTATATAAAGGTTAAATGATTGTGCTTGGTCTATATGTCTTTGTCTTATAGCTGCAGCTTCTACTGACCACTGTTGGTCCATGTCATATGCTGACATATATAAGTATCCATTATCTGCTGTTAAATTTGGTGCAGTTTTAGGAATTATACTTCCCTTTTTCTCTTCTAGCCAGAACTTAGCCATTACTGGGTCTATTCCCTCTGAAGTTCCTGCTATTGTAGCTGTTGAGCCATTAGGAGCAACTGCAAATAGGTAACCATTTCTCATACCAAACTGAGATATTTCTTCTCTTATATTATCCCATTTTTCTGTATTATATCCTCTAAGCTTAAAGTAATCTCCATTATCCCAATCAGAACCTTCAAATAAACTATATCTACCTTTTTCCTTAGCTATTTTAATACTAGCCTTGATAGCATAATAGTTAATATCCTCATAAACTTTATCAACAAAAGCAAAGTGCTTCTTACTATCCCAAACAATTTTATTGTTAGTTAGCATATGATGGTATCCTGAAGTCCCAAGACCAATTGCTCTGTATCTTTTATTAGTTACCTCTGCATATGGTACTGAATAATAATTAAGGTCTATAACATTATCCATAGCTCTAATTTGAGTTTCAACTATATCTTCAAGTTCTTCCTGTGAGTTAACATCAACATTACCTAAAACAACTGATGATAAATTACAAACAACAAAATCTCCAGCCTTAGTTTTCTCAACTATTATCTTATCTCCATTTTCATCAACTATTTCAGTTTGCAACACCTCCGCAGCACTCATATTTTGCATAATCTCAGTACATAAGTTTGATGAATAAACCATTCCCTTATGCTTATTAGGATTCATTTTATTTACTGTATCTCTAAAGAAAGCAAATGGAGTTCCTGTTTCAGCTGCACTCTTAATTATAAGTCTTACAACATCTCTAACTTCCATAACTCTCTTATCTATTGCATCATTTTCTACACAATCATAGTATTTTGTTTCCCACTCTTCTCCATAAAAATCTTCAAGTGAATATCCCATAACTTCTTTTATTTGGTGTGGACACATCATATACCACTTAGATGACATATCCTTCTCTGCAAGTTTCCAAAATAAATCTGGGTAGCAAATACCAGGGAAAACATCATGTGCTTTCTTTCTATCATCTCCATTATTAGTTCTTATCTGTAAAAACTCTGCTACATCCTTGTGCCAAGCATCAAGCCATATAGCAACAGAACCATTTCTAACACCAAGTTGATCAACTGCAATAGCAGTATCATTCATAAGCTTAACCCAAGGTATAATTCCACCTGAAGCCCCTTTAAACCCTCTTATTGAAGACCCAAGCGCTCTAACTTTACCAATATAAATTCCCATTCCACCACCGAACTTAGAAACTTTAGCAAAATTGTCCACAGTCTTATATATTCCATTTAAACTATCATCAACTGTATCTATAAAGCATGAGCTTAATTGATAAAAAGGCTTTCTAGCATTTGACATTGTAGGTGTTGCCATTGTTGCTTTAAGCTGACTTAATGAATTATAAAATCTCTTAGCCCAGTATAATCTATCTTCCTTCTTCTCTGGTATAGCAAGGTGCATAGCAATTCCCATAAACATCTGCTGTGGAAGTTCTGTTTTACTTCTATCAAAATTCTCAACTAAATATCTTTCAGCTAAAAGTTTTATTCCGCTATAAGTAAATAAGAAATCTCTCTCTGGTTTTATTGCACTCTCTAATTCTTCTATATCTTCTTTAGAATAATTTTCTAATATATATTTACCATATAATTTTTTCTCTGTTAGTTCTTTTACAAGCTCATAATAATTATCATAAGCTACCTCGCTACTTCTCTCTCTATTTTTCGCGATGTCTTCTCTTAGGTTTAGGACATATATATGTGAAGCTATGTCCTGCCAATTCGGTTCAAACTGAGTTGTCAATTCTAACGCTGTTTGTATAATAGAATTGTTAATTTCTCTCTCATTCATATTCGATGTTAATATATTCTCTAATGCTGCTTTTAAATCCCCCTCTGAATAGCTTTCAGATCCCTCTCTTAAATAGCCCATTGCCTGTGTACATGCCTTGTTTATCATATTTCTCTAAATCCCCCTATACAACATATAGTATCCTTTTATTTACGTCCAACTATTAAACACTATATCTAGTGTTTTGCCTTCTCTATTATAGTTATTAAATTACCCCTTGTAAAACCAACTTTGTTTTGTTTTCTAGTGAAAACATTATGTAATCTTATGCTACTTAAAAATACCTCTATATTTAATGTATATCTGTAATAACTATTAAAAATTTATTATTATATTATTTTTCCACAAATAACTTTTAAAGTAAATATTTTTTTATAAAATTAACATCTAAAATATATGAAAAAAATGCCGATAATTTTATCGACCTTATAAATTTGAAAGGAGAAATTTATGGATGTAGGAAGAATGTCTATGTCAATGAGTCAAAACTCACTTAAAAGTGCAGTTTCTATATCATTGCTAAAAATGACAATGAATAATAATCAAGAAGTCGCAAATGGAATGACTCAAATGTTAGAATCAATAATGGTAACAGACTCAAATCGTGGAACTAAACTAGATACTAGAGCATAAAAAAATCTGTGGATAATTTCCACAGATTTTTTTAATTATTTTAAATAGTTTAGTTGTCTAGCATCAGTATCAACAACTTCCTTAATTATTGATTTTATCTCAGTCTTAGTTATTTCAAGTTCTGAAAAACCACCAATTTGACAACCAAAAATCATCTCCATATTATTATAAATCATAGCATAAACATGCTTTTTTGCCTCAACAACTTCATCATCAGAAAACATTGAATCATACAATGTTTTTGCTTCATTTCTTACATACTTAATATCCTTTTCTTTGTAATTTTCCATCTCCATACGCCTCACTTTCTCATTTGTTCTACAAGTGTCTAAAAGCACTCTCTCTTTTTTTATTATTTACTTACTATTATCCTAAAAAAATATGTGTAATTTATAAAAAAGAGCTACCCTTTTAATAAAGGTAACTCTAAATTTTAAAAATCCACTCTACAAGGAGCGTGCATTGACTCATTAAACATTTCAGATCTTCTTTTTTTATTTATAATATTTGTAGCTCTCATCTTAAATCTCTCTACTTCTTTATATGAATAAAAAGTAGCTAAATCAAGTGCTGCAAATAAAACATCCATCACTAGATATTTTAAATCTTGAAGATTTTGCATATTAGCCTCATCAACCTCTACAACATCAGCTTTTATTTTTATATCCTCAAACTTAACTTGATAACTTTTAAGTTTATCTAAAATCCCCTCATTCTCACATTTCCCTAAATCTGAATCAACAAGGTCAGATATATATGACATATATTCCTGTGAATATTTTTTATACTCATTATATAAAGTTACTAAATCCATCTTTTTAAACATCTCCTATCAAATAAAATTCTTATTATTTCATTATACAATATTTATCAATACTATTCGTATATTTAATATTTAATCATCTTATACTATTGGAAATATATAGAATAAAGATATCTTTTTTATACTAAAAATATTTTTTTAAACTTTTAGCTTTGCTAAAGGTAAAAAAAGTTTAAAATCACTTTAATTTCATCAATTTATTCCTTAAATAGATTATAATAGGCTCATTTTTTTTTTTTTACATTCTAAAATCCAAGTGATACTATGTAAATATATTAAAGAGTAGAGGTGATTAGACATGGGTCATACAGGTGATAGAAAATTCAAAGAAAATGCAATACACACAGAAAAAACTAAATTAAATGAATTAAGAAGAGAAGAACAAAGAGAAGAATTAAAAGAAGAACACAAAGAAAGTTTTAAAGAAGAACATAAATTTGGTGGCGAAGCTTTTGATCATCACAAACACTAATCAGTAATTTTTTTAATCAAAGGAGGACCTAGAAATGGAATTATTATATACAGAATTAGAATTAGAATTAGATACATTATTTAATAAAAAATCAGACTTAGTAGAATTTGAAAAATTCTTAAAAGCTTACGGAATAGAGGATAGTCTTGAGGACGTAACTTTAAAACACACAAAAAAAAGATTAGAAACTCTTTTAGCAATTGCTGAAGAAGGAACTGATATAAATCTTGTGGCTAAAAAAGATATTCTTAAAAAATTATTAGAAAATCTTAAAAACCATAAAGAACAAAGAGAAGCTATGAAAGCTGTTAGAGAAGTTTACACTAATGAAGCTACTAAAGATCATATGGATATAGCAGAGCTTGATAAAAGTATTAAACACTCATTAAGAGAGTATAAAAAATACGAGCACTTCAAAAAACACGAACAAAATATAGCTGATAAATGGATAAAAACACTTAGTAAATAAGGTATCAAGCAATTTATTGCTTTTTATAAATCCCAAATATACTCCACAATATATTTGGCGAAAATTTTTTGTCAATATGTTTTTTGATTAATTACCCCTAATTTAATTAATTAAAAAAGCATATGACACTCCTAAATGTCTACAAAAAAAGCACAACCTATACAGGTTGTGCTTTTTCGATTGTAACTATCTCACAATCACTAATATCAATTTCCCCCTCATGTAAAAACAAATATGTACCTGCAAATAATAAAGATCTTAACCTCGTGCTATTTAACATAATGTTTTCCCAATACTCTTTTGCCTCCTGGGTATAACTCATATATTTATCAAATTTTTTCAATGTCTTGTCATTTACAGGAAAGAATTCACTCTCATCATCTGGATCAAAATTTAAGTATATGCACATTTTTTTTCTATCAAGTTTATTTAAGTCAATTTTATAAAAACTAGTTCCCTCAAAACTAATTCCAACTCGTCTTTTAAGTTCTTCCTCTAAAATATTTGGTGGAATAGGTGTCATAAAAATCACATCTCTTTTTTCACAATTAAGTACACCAACCTTTTGATTTTCACGCTTATATTGATTTGGAAATTTAGACATTTTACCCTTATATAACTCTTCGCTTGTTTTACACAAATCTCTCATTGGAACTATTTTCTCACTAAGCATATCTTCCCTAACAGCATGGTATACGTACATATAACTTCATCCTCTTTTATTTATAATTATTAGTATAATTGACACTCCACACCACTAAAGCTGGTGGGATTCTATAAGCTAATCTTAGTGTATTTCTACCAAAGAAAACTCTTATAGGTAATTATAAACAAATTTATAAAGTAAATAAATCCCTTTCAGTGAATCGCTAACTTAGGTTCTGCAAACTATAGCTATATAACCTTAGCGAAAGCTAGTATCTTTCCACACTCTTTGAAATGCTTAAAAGGCTTAAAAGCCTTCTAAAAGGTATTTTTACCATTGCTATTTGTATTATATTGGTATATTTTAAAATCCCATAAAAAAACTACCACTATATTTTAGTGGTAGTTTTAAATTAAGCTTTAATAGCGACTATTAAGTTTCTGTTTATTGATTGGTCTACTCTATGTAGGTAATCATTATATGGTTCCTCATCAAGAACTTTGAATCCCTTTTCTTCCATAAGAACTGCAAGGTCTTCTCTTTTCATTGTAAATTCATTAAATGAAAGTACTATTGACCCTTTTGCTTTTAAAGCTGTGTGCCAAGCAGGTAATGCTGACTGTAAAAGCCATAAAGGATTTCTCTCCATATTTGATACTCCCTGATTTTTACTTCCATGCTGAACACCGTATGGTAAATCAGAAACTATAATATCACATGATTTTTTCTTTAAAATCAAATCTGATTTTCTAGTATCAGCAGAATATAACTGCATTGTTTGGAAATCTCCGTTTAAGAAATCTTCTTTTTCAACTGCTGCTGTTAACGTAAAGCTATCAGCCATCTTTTTGCCATTAGGTCCTGGTATTTTAGCTGTTTGTATTCTATGTTTATACTTTCCTGTTTTCATAAATCTAACTATGAAAGTTTCTATTTCATGTACCCATTTCTCATCTATCTCTATACCAACAACATCAAGCCCTCTTATTAATCCCTCATATAATGTAGTTCCCTTACCACACATAGGATCTAAAAGTTTTAAAACTGGTGCTTTAGTTTCACATGCACTAACTGCAAGATTAACCATAAGTCTTGTGAATTGCTCATTTGTCTTACCGTTATATCTAAGTATTTGTGTCATACTCTCTGGGAATGTTTTAAAATCTTCTGGTGATATTGGTTTTAATAAAGCACCCTCAACAATTTCAAATAAAGCATAATATATAGAAGATGTTCCTATAGCTTTTAATATTTCTGCTGTTAAAGGTTCTTTAGTTTTAAAGCATATACAAGCTGGAAGTCCTATATTTCCCTCTTCCACTTCCATAAGTTCTATTTCATAGCCTGATGTTATAGCCTTTAACTCTGAATAAGCTATACTCATAGCCGCATCAAAATATATTCTGTTATGTCCTGGATTTGCTAAAATTGCATATTGATTCATTCTTTTGTACCTCTCTCATTTCTTTATAATTATATTTACAATATTACATTACATAATATAAAATTGCTAGAAAAAAGAGCTAGTAAAAACTAGCTCTCATGATTATAACTTTTTAACAAACTCTGATTTTAAGCACATAGCTCCAAAACCATCTATTTTACAATCTATGTTGTGGTCACCATCAACAAGTCTTATATTTTTAATTTTTGTACCTTTTTTAAGTGCAAATACAAATCCCTTAACTTTAAGGTCTTTGATCATTGAAACTGAATCTCCTGATTGAAGTATGTTTCCGTTTGAATCTTTAACTACTAAAGCAAACTCATCTACAACTTCTTCACCTTGACCCCACTCGTGAGCACATTCTGGACAGATATATAAACTTCCATCCTCATAAACATATTCTGATTTACACTTTGGACAATTTGGTATACTCATTCTAAAATTCCTCCTAATAGCATTCTTTAAGAATAACTTTATCTTATATTTCGTATTTTTTTGCAAATTGAATTCCTGCTTATATTTGCTTAACAAATTAAACTAAACAATTAAGCCTAAATTTATTTTACCCAAATATAAGTTATGTACTAATTACTAATGCAAAAAACATATAGGCATTTCCCTATAGGAGTATATAATATCATAGTCTTACAATATTGACAAACTAGCCCCTTTTCTTCCATATTAAGTAAAAAAGTAATCTAAGTTTTTAATACTTAGATTACTTTTTCATCAATTAACACTTACTAATCTAAAACTAACAAATTTTAAAAATACTAATATTAGCTTCTATTCCAAGATCAGTACAAAGATGAATGTGATCTCCTGGGCCATCTGGACTACAATTTCTTAAAGTTATTGCAGAACAAGCACTAAGACAAAGAACTAAACTACCAGTAATTGTTGTACATAATTTATTATCAGGACCTGGATTAGGAACTAGAGACCCACCTCTACTACAATCTTGAATTAAATCATTAACATATATGCACATTTGATTATTTATACTTCCATCATAATCAGCAATTCCAATAATTTCATTATGAACCATATATGAAATATAATACACGCCCGCTTCACATACTTCTATATGTCTATCACGCCCTCTTCTTCCACCTCTTACTAATTTAATACCCTCAATACAATTACTACCTTTATCAAATCTAACTTCCTCACCTCTATAAACATGTTGTTCTAAATTTTCAGTACAAAATGTTGCATATGAATGTCCACTACTATTTGTATTATCACAATTTCCATAATTCATATTGTTGCAACTTCCATAATTTGATTTATTACATCTACAAGGATTGCACCCACAAATATTACAGTTACTATTACTGCTACAACTACAATTTCCATATTTATCTCTTCCCATTTTTTGCTCCTCTTTCTAATTATTTTTATACTATATACTATTCACTACAATTAAATTATGTTACTCTTTCATCTGCTTTACATAAAAAAAAGAGAGTAATTCCCTCCTTTTTAAAGGTTTAATTACTTCTCTTTAAATACTTTATCACTATTAGTATCTTTAATTACAACAACCACAGCATCTTTTTTTGCACTTACATGGATCTACCTTACCTATAAAGTTATACTCATAACAACAAGTACATGGATTATACTCGTAGCTATAAACACATCCATTTATTAGGTAATATTTGCAAGAATAACACCCACAACATCCACAATTATAATTATTATACATTCCCATAACCAACAACTCCTATTATTATATTAAAATTTCTTTAATATATAATATTACACGCCGCATAATTATGTTACTCTTTTTTTTACTTTACCTAATAAAATTTTCATAAAAAAAAGAGCCCTAAAGCTCTTTTGAAATTTAATTAATTCCTGTTGTATATGATGAATATATCCATCCCATTTGCCCATTATATTCTACCTTATACCAACTACCTACTTTTGAATAAACTTTAACCTGCGCCCCTGTAGGTATCTTTCCTAAGATTCCATAACTAGTTCCATAACCAGCTCTTAAGTGTAACCATCCAATAGAACTATCTATTCTAGTAGACCCTAAAGTATCACTTTTAGATTCTTGACTTACCCCTGTTGTATAACTTCCAGATATCCAGCCAATTTCACCATTATAGCTTACTTTATACCAGCCATTCTTTTGACCAAGTACATTCACAGTTGTCCCTGTAGGGATTTTTCCAATCTCTGAATAATTAGTGCTACTTCCACGTCTAAATCTTAACCACCCTATAGAACTTTGAATAGTTGTATTTCCACTTACATTTGTTGATTCCCCAGATCCTCCAGACCCTTGTGAATCTGAATGTATTCCATTAGTATAATCACCCGAAATCCATCCTATTTCTCCATTATATTTAACTTTATACCAGCCATTACTTTTACCTATAACTTCAACACTTGTACCTGTCGGTATCTTTCCAAGCTCTGAATAGTTTGTACTATTTCCACTTCTAAATCTTAACCATCCTATAGAACTCTGAATAGTTGTATTTCCACTTATAGCTTCCACATTTCCTGATGAATCATGACTATCATTTGCTGGAGTCATATAATAAGTCGCTCTAACATAAGAACATCTATTACCCTCACCTGGGATTGTCCCATTACTATGAGCTCCTTTTAATCTTCTTTCATAAGAAACTCTATTATCATAAGCAGCCATCTGCTCATCATTAACATTTGCAATTAAATCACTTTTATCAGCCCAAGATAAAAACATATAAGCATGTGTATCACCAGAGAAAACTACATCTCCTGGCTTTAAATTACTCATATTTGTACTTCTTTTCCATCCATTTTGACCAAGCCAATCTCCAAGACTTGTTGTATATCCAATCCAACTTGGAACATGAACCCCAGCCCCTCTTAAAAGACTTGCTAAATAATAAGTACAATTATTTTTTCTATTTCCGCTATGAAGTCTTACAGCTTCATTCCAAGCACGATTTCTATTGCTTGCACTGATTGTATAATTTGCAACAGTATCACCAACATTATGTCTTGCTAATAATACTACATTACTTTCTATATGTTTTGTCTCCTTAACCTGTGCATTAGCTTGTCCACTATACGTAATTCCTATAACACCAAGCGTTAGACTTGTTAACATAACCACTAATTTTCTTTTGTTCATAATAATACTACCTTAATCCTTTGTTTTTTTATTCTTTTTACATTTTACCATCATTCTGCTTTTTCTTCCAATTTCCAAAGAATGTTTCAATCTTTTACCAAAACAAAATTATTACAAAAAATATTAAACATGCACAGAATTATGTTGAGTCGAATAGTATATATTATAAACTTTGAATATTTAGGAGGACTTTTATGGGAGCTACCTTAAGAGATTTTATAAATCAAGAAATTACACTTCATTTATCTATAGATCATAGATTAATAGGAAAAATTATTGCAATAAAAGGGACTGTACTACAATTAATCATAACTAACACATCACCAAGTCTAAGCCCACCAGCAAATACCACTGTATATATAGATATAGAAAAAATCGTATTTTTCTATCCTGGTATGAGCTATTATCACCAACCTTAAAAAACTATAAAAAAATAAGAGGCTAAATCACTTTAAAATGATTTAGCCTCTTCTGCTTTTCTTCTGGTAGCGGGGACAGGACTCGAACCTATGACCTTTGGGTTATGAGCCCAACGAGCTGCCAACTGCTCCACCCCGCGATATTAATTTGCTCTCTCAAGCTATAAATTTATTATACTACATATATTATATCAGTGCAAAAACATATTTCCTCATCTAAGAGACTCATCTCTCTTAGACTCTTAAAATAACTCTTCAACTACTTATAACTATCATAGTTCAATACTATAAATATAATACTAACTTTTTTAGAAATTTATATAAAACAAAAGGTCAAATCATTCTAAAATGATTTGACCTTTTCCGCTTTTCTTCTGGTAGCGGGGACAGGACTCGAACCTATGACCTTTGGGTTATGAG
>NZ_CAMQZG010000011.1 GCF_947039605.1 uncultured Clostridium sp. | reverse complement strand
GAAAAAGGTACATTTCTATATTTTAGAAATGTACCTTTTGTCTACAATCTGAGAATTACTAATTAGTAATTCTATCTTTTTTGTTATATTTTAAAAGTTTTATGATAAATTTATCATAATTCTTAATAACTTGGTTATACTAACAATGTTAATACAACATAAATATTATAATATCGGGGAAATGTAATAATGTAAAGGAGGAGATAAATGATGAAAGATGGTAAATTAAAAAGTTTTGTAAAAAATCTTATAGTTATGTGCTTAATTTTATCTTCAGTATTTGCATTAAGTATATTTTTCTTAAACGGTGATAAAGCTAAACCTGTGTTAGCAACTGAGAATATCAGTGGAAAAGACAGATTAAAGGTTTATGCTGGTGGTGAAAATATCGGTATAAAAATATCAACGAAAGGAGTATTAGCTGTTGCGTTTTCAGATATTGAATCTAAAAATGGTAAACTTATAAAAAGTCCAGCAGAGGTTGGGGATATCGACCTTGGGGACGTTATTTTAAAGATTGATGGTAAAGAAATTAGTACTTCAAAAGAATTATTAGGTGTTGTTAGTGAAAGTAAAACAGGAACTATAGCACTAGTGATTGATAGAGATGGGGATTTAATTAATAAAAAAGTAAAGTTAGTAGAGAATAAAAAAGGTGATTATAAATTAGGTTTATGGGTTAGAGATTCAACAGCAGGAATTGGAACTATGACATTCTTTGATGATAATACAGGTCTGTATGGTGGGCTTGGACATCCTATTACTGATGGAGAAACAGATAAAATAATATCAGTTGGTAAAGGAAGTTTAGTTAAATCAACAGTTGTAAATGTTAGAAAAGGTGAGATTGGTTCACCAGGAGAGCTTAAAGGAATTTTTAATAATGATAGAATAACTCTTGGAACAGTTGGTAAAAATACAACAACAGGAATATACGGAGTTGTAAATGAAAAAAATAAAATTAATTATAAAAATGAAAAAAATTTATATGAAATTGCTTATAAAAGTGAAACAAAAGCAGGTCCAGCACAAATAATAACCACAATTAATGAAGAGGGGCCAAAGTATTATGAAATTAGCATTGAAAAAATATTAGATACAAGTAAAGGACCTAATAAAAATATGCTTATTAAGATTACTGACCCTGAACTTTTAGAAAAAACTGGTGGGATAGTTCAAGGTATGAGTGGTAGTCCAATCATACAAAATGGTAAAATAGTTGGAGCTGTGACACATGTTTTAGTAAATAAACCTAACATTGGGTACGGAATTTATATAGAGAATATGCTAAAAGATGCAAATTTGCTAAAATAAGTGAGTAAATAGTGAAAATATGCTATAATATACTAAAGAATACTTAAATGTGTTCTTTGGTATATTTTTTTAAGAAATTTTGAAAAAAAAAAGGATTTCTATAATTTTTGTCGAAATTAAATAAATGTAAATAAATGGTAAAATAAGAGGATTAATAGTAAGGGGAGAGAAAAATTATGAACGATTCAAAAATTTCAGTTTTAATTGCAGATGATAATAAAGAATTTTGTAATATACTAAATGACTACTTGTTAAATCAAAGAGATATAGTTGTTGTGGGGATTGCAAATGATGGGCTAGAAGCTTTAGAGCTTATAGAAGAAAAACAACCAGACTTAGTAGTTTTAGATATTATTATGCCACATTTAGATGGATTAGGTGTTTTAGAAAAGTTAAATACAGGGGTAATTAGCAAAATACCAAGAGTAATAGTATTATCAGCAGTAGGACAAGATAAAATAACTCAAAGAGCAATAACACTTGGTGCAGATTATTATGTTGTTAAGCCATTTGACATGGATGTTTTTATAAAGAGAATAAGACAAATGTTTAATAATACAATCTCATCAGAAGATTCAATGAGACAATCATCTTTAATGGATATGTCAGGAGAATCATTAATGTACACTAAGAAAAAACCAATGGATCTAGAAGCAGAAATTACAAGTATCATACATGAAGTTGGAGTTCCAGCTCATATTAAAGGATATATGTATCTTAGAGAAGCTATAACTATGGTAGTTAATGATATGGAGCTTTTATCAGCTATAACAAAGGAATTATATCCTTCAATAGCTAAGACGTTTAATACAACAGCTTCAAGAGTTGAGAGAGCTATAAGACATGCTATAGAGGTTGCTTGGTCAAGAGGTCAAATAGATGCTATAAATAAGCTATTTGGGTATACAATACACAATGATAAGGGTAAACCTACAAATTCAGAGTTTATCGCTATGGTCGCAGATAAGCTTAGACTTAAAAATAAAGTAAGCTAGATAAAGATAAATAATATATTTATTTATAAAAGGGATAATAAATAAAATATTAAAAATAGATAAAACACCTTTAGTATTAATAGGAACTTCCTATTATCTTAAAGGTGTTTTTTAATTTTTTTGATTAACATAATTTTTTGAAAATATAGTAATAAATTTATTATGTAAAGAATATTATTTATTAAAAGGGGTTGAATGAAGTGAAAAATACATTTAAAAAAATACAAGCTGTAATTGCAGAGAATAGAATAATTTTCTTGTGGATTTTATTGTTTTTCCTTATAGGGATAGTTCTTGGGTCATATACTATTTATTATATGAGTGATATGGGAAAAGTTGAAATAGGAGGGTATTTTAATAATTTCCTTGAATTTATTCAAACTACAGAAATCGAGTATACATCAATTTTATTAAATAGTATAAAGGGGATAATTCCAATTACTATGATAATAATTTTATTAGGTTATACTCTTATAGGATTTCCATTTGTTCTTTTAATAAATTTATTTAAAGGATACATATTAGGTTTTACATTAGCTCTTGTTATAACTGTGCTTGGAACTAGTGGATTTACAGTTATACTTGCGACATTAATAATTCAAAATTTAATTTTTGTGCCTATAATTATTATGATAAGTATTCTTTCTATGCGAGCATCTGTTATAAAATTTAAAAGTTTAAGAAAAGATAGTGCTAGAAACGAGTTTAATAATAAAGATTATATGACCATACAAGGCATTTTGACAGGATTTATTATGCTTGGAATAATAATTGAAACATATATTTCTCCAAATTTGGCCAGATTAGTAATTAGTTGAGGATATTCGTAATATAAATAATTATGTAATAACATTTTAGTTAGGAGTTAATATGAGAAATTTGGTGAAAAAATATGAAATTTACTTGCAATCAATAGGGAAAAGAAAAAATACTGTGAGTGCTTACATTACGGATGTATCTATGTATCTAGATTTTCTAGAGGAAAAAAACTTAGTTGTTAGTGAAGATGGCTATCCACTTACGTCATATATTCAGAATCTTAATGACAAAAGCAAATCACCATCTTCTATTCAAAGAACTATTATTTCTTTGAGAAACTTTTATAATTTTTTAGTTGCTGAGGGAAATTTAAAACATGTCCCAGAAACTAGCATTAAAAGAGAAAGAGTGCAAAAAAAGAAACCAGTTGTATTAAGTATTGATGAGATTAATAAAATTATGAATACTACAAACATTAGTACAGAGAAAGGCGTTAGAGATAAAGCTTTATTAGAACTTATGTATGCAACAGGGATGAAAGTATCAGAATTAATTGGTTTAGATATAGAGGATGTTAATCTAGATTTATCATTTGTTAAATGTAAAGATAATAAAGGTTATGAAAGATTGATACCAATAGGTAGAGAAGCTAAGGATGCTATTAAAAAGTATGTAGCATTAAGAGATGAAACAGTTAGGACTACCGAAAAATTATTTTTAAATATGAGTGGTGATCCTATAACAAGACAAGGAGTTTGGAGAATAGTTAAAGAGTATTCAGTTCTTGCAAATATTAATAAAGATATAAATCTAAATACATTTAGACATTCTTTTGCAGTTCACTTACTTCAAAATGGAGCAAATGCAAAAGTTGTTCAGGAACTTCTTGGGAATCAAGTAATGACTTATATTGATATGTACTATGAAATTATTAATAATGAAAAAATTAATAGTATATATAAGAAAGCACATCCAAGAGCATAATTGAAGTAAACAAGAAAAGGCGAGTAGCCTTTTTTTGTTTTTAATTTTTTAATGATTTATAGAAGTTACAGGTTAAGTTAGAAGATTGAAAAAAGGTTTTTTGTATGATAAAATTAATTTGTGAAAAGGTTATCAAAAAACTTAGGAGGAATTCGATTATGAGAATGTACGATTTAATTTTAAAGAAGAGACAAGGTGAAGAACTTACTACAGAAGAGATAAACTATTTTATAGAGAATTATACAAATGGAAATATACCAGATTATCAAGTGTCAGCACTTATGATGGCAGTATTTTTTAATAAAATGAATAAAAGAGAAACTGCTGATTTAACTATGGCTATGGTTAATTCAGGTGATATATTAGATTTAAAAGAAATTGATGGAATAAAAGTGGATAAGCATTCAACAGGTGGTGTTGGAGATACAACTACATTAGTTTTAGCACCTATGGTGGCAGCTTTAGGTATCCCTGTAGCAAAAATGTCTGGAAGAGGTCTAGGGCATACTGGAGGAACTATTGATAAACTTGAAAGTTTTAAGGGATTCTCTGTTGAGATGCCAAATGAAAAGTTTATAAGTAATGTAAATACACTTAAAATAGCAGTAGGTGGCCAGACTGGAGATTTAGCACCAGCTGATAAAAAACTTTATGCATTAAGAGATGTTACTGCAACTGTTGATAATGTATCTTTAATTGCATCAAGTATTATGAGTAAAAAAATAGCTTCAGGTGCAGATGCTATTGTCTTAGATGTAAAAGTTGGAGATGGAGCATTTATGAAGAACGCACAAGATGCTGGAATTCTTGCTAGAGAGATGGTTGATATTGGGAAGAATGTTGGTAGAAATACGATTGGTATAATTTCTGATATGGACCAACCTTTAGGTTTTGCTATAGGAAATGCTTTAGAAGTGGAAGAAGCTATAGAAACATTAAGAGGTAATGGACCAAAAGATTTACTTGAACTTTGCTTAGAGCTAGGTGGGAATATGGTTCTTTTAGCAGGAAAAGCTAACTCAGTAGAAGAAGCTAAAGAAATGCTAAAAGGAACAATAAAATCTGGTGCGGCTATTGAGAAGTTAAAACAATTTGTAGCAGCACAAGGTGGAAATATAGATGTTATAGATGATACATCTAAACTTCCAAAAGCTAAGTATGTTTTAGAAGTTAAGGCTGATAAAGCAGGAGTTGTAAGTAAGATACATGCAGAAAATATGGGGCTTATTGCAATGGAACTTGGAGCAGGTAGAGCTACAAAGGACAGCATAATAGACCTTGCTGTTGGAATGGTTCTAAACAAGAAGAGAGAAGATGCTGTAAAAGTAGGGGATATACTTGCTTATGTACATGCAAATAATCTTGAAAAAGGTGAAAAAGCAGTAGAAAAAATATTAGCTAATTATGAAATAAGTGATTCTGTAGAAAGAATACCATTAATATACGATATAATAAGATAATTTTGTTACAAAAGTAGTGCCAAATAGGTGCTGCTTTTTTTCTGTGCAAAATCATTTTATGAAATATTTTTTCAAATGTAGTAAAATAATAGGTAGATATTAATTAGGAGGTGGAGAATTTGAAGCCACTTGCAGAGATAATGAGGCCAAGTGATATAGATGATATGGTAGGACAAAAACATATTATTGCAAAAGGAACAGTTATACATAATCTTTTAGATAATAGAAATATTATAAATTCTATATTTTATGGACCTCCAGGTACAGGGAAAACAACATTAGCTAGGATTATATCACAATATACAGATAAAAAATTTTATAAAATAAATGCAACTACAGCATCTATAAAAGACATTCAGGAAATAGTAAATAGTCTTGATAATATTCTTAATTATAATGGAGTAGTATTATACATTGACGAAATTCAACATTTCAATAAAAAACAACAGCAAGCACTTTTAGAATTTATTGAAGATGGAAGAATTATAATGCTAGCAAGTACTACAGAAAATCCTTATTTTTCAATTCATAAGGCTATTTTAAGCAGGAGTACTATATTCCAATTTGAATCTCTTGATAGAGAGGATATTGTTATTGCACTTAATCGGGCGATAGAAAAATTAATAGCAGAAGGTTATAAGATAGAATGTGATGATGGCGCATTAGATTTTATAGCAGATATTTCAGCAGGAGATGTTAGAAAAGCATATACAGTATTAGAATTATATATGAAAAGTACTTTAACAGATGTGATTAGGGTATCTAAAGAGAGAATAGAAAAATTAAACCAATCTAATATGAAATCAGATGCTTCTGGTGATGAATATTATAATCTTTTGAGTGCGCTCCAAAAAAGCATAAGAGGAAGTGATGCTAATGCGGCTATTCATTACCTTGCAAGGCTTATAAAGGGGGGGAACTTAGATGCTATTATAAGACGGATAGGTGTTATAGCAGCAGAGGATATAGGAATGGCTCATCCTAATGCGCTAACAGTAGTTAATAATGGTATAGAGTTATGTCTTAAAATAGGCTTCCCAGAAGCTAGTTTAGTATTATCAGAGCTTGTTATATATCTTGCAACATTACCTAAGTCTAATAGTGCTTATATAGCAATTAGTAATGCCCTAGCAGATTTAGAAACTCTAAGAGTTGATGATATGCCAAGTCCTTTAAAGGATGCTCATTATAGTGGCGCAAAAAGTTTAGGTGCTACAGGATATAAATATCCTCATGATTACCCTAATCACTATGTAGAGCAGGAATATATGCCAAAAGTTTTAAATGAGAAAAAATATTATGTATCTCAGGAGAATAAATATGAAAAAAGCTTAGAAAACTATTGGAAAACTATCAAGAATTCTAACAAAAAATAAAAAGGTGTTTATTATTGACACTTATATCGGCGTTTGATATCATTAGCCTATAAAGTTTAGTAAATTACTCGGTATTAGGGGGAATAGAAATGAAGTTATCAACAAAAGGTAGATATGGAGTTAAGGCTATGGTAGACTTAGCAATCCATTATGATGATAAACCAGTATCGATAAAGGTTATATCAAAAAGACAAAATATTTCAGATTATTATTTAGAACAGTTATTTAGTTCATTAAGAAAAGCCAAGCTTATAAGAAGTATAAGAGGTGCACACGGTGGATATGTTTTAAATGGAAAACCTGAAGATATTACTATAGCGCAAATTATGGAAATACTAGAAGGCCCAATAGAGATATCAGATTGTTTAGATGGGGTAGAATGTTTCAATATAGATGAATGTGCAACAAGACATCTTTGGCAAAAAATAAAAACTAGCATAGATAGCGTTTTATGCTCTGTAACACTTCAAGATGTTGTAAATGACTATAATGACATGAAGCTTAAAAAGGGGAATATAAAGTTTAAAGAAGAAAATTAATAAATTTGAATTTAGGAGTGAATTGATATGAGAAAAATAGTATATATGGATTATGCTGCTACTACATATGTAAAGCCTGAGGTTCTAGAAGAAATGATGCCATATTTCACAGAGAAATTTGGTAATCCATCTTCTTTTTATTCAATCTCAAGAGATACTTATTCAGCAGTAGATAATGCAAGAGAACAGGTTGCAAAGGCGCTAAATGCACAAAGAAGCGAAATATACTTCACAAATGGTGGTTCAGAGAGCGATAACTGGGCAATCAAGGGTGTTGCTTATGCAAATAGAAAAAAAGGAAATCATATTATCACAACAAAAATAGAGCATCATGCAATATTACATGCATGTGAATACCTAGAGAAGAATGGCTATGAAGTTACTTATTTAGATGTAAATGAAGAGGGCTTTATAAATATTGATGAACTGAAAGACTCGATGAAAGAAAGTACAATACTTGTTTCGGTAATGTTTGCAAACAATGAAATTGGAACAATTCAAAAAGTTAAAGAAATTGGAGCTTTATGTAGAGAAAAAAAAGTTATTTTCCACACAGATGCAGTTCAAGCAGTTGGAAATGTAGAGATAAATGTTAAAGAGATGAATATAGATTTATTATCACTTGCGGCTCATAAAATTTATGGACCAAAGGGTGTAGGAGCTTTATATATCAGAAAAGGTGTAAGGATTGATAACCTTGTTCATGGTGGTTCACAAGAGAGAGCTAGAAGAGCTGGAACAGAGAATATACCAGGGATTGTAGGGCTTGGAAAAGCAATTGAACTTGCAACAAAGGATATAGAAGGACGTAATGAAAAAATAACAGCTTTAAGAGATAAACTTATGAATGGACTTTTAGAAATTCCATATACAATGGTAAATGGACCAAAAAGTGAAAATAGACTTCCTGGAAACTGTAATATTTGTTTTGAATTTATAGAGGGTGAAGGAATATTATTATCACTAGATTTTGATGGGATATGTGCGTCAAGTGGAAGTGCATGTACATCAGGTTCATTAGAACCATCACATGTATTACTTGCTATAGGAAGACCACATGAAATTGCTCATGGGTCATTAAGACTTACACTTGGTGATGGAACAACAGAAGAAGAAGTAGATTATGTATTAGAGTGTGTTCCAAAAATAATAGAGAGACTTAGAAAAATGTCTCCATTATGGAAAAATCATTTAAGAGAAAATGGGGGTAATTAATTATGATGTATAGTGAAAAAGTAATGGATCATTTTAGAAATCCAAGAAATGTTGGAGAGATAGAAAATGCTAATGGCATAGGTGAAGTGGGAAATGCTAAGTGTGGAGATATAATGAGAATATATCTTCATATTGAAAATAACATAATAGAAGATGTTAGTTTTGAAACTTACGGATGTGGTTCTGCAATAGCATCATCAAGTATGGCAACAGAACTTATTAAAGGAAGAACACTAGAAGAGGCTTGGGAGCTTTCAAATAAAGCAGTAGCAGAAGCTCTAGATGGACTTCCACCAGTTAAAATGCATTGCTCTGTGTTAGCTGAGGAAGCAATTCATAAGGCTATAAATGCATATAGAGAAAGTGTTGGGTTAGCTCCTTGGGATACTAAAAATCATTCAGAACATATACACGAACATGTACATGGAAATTAATATTTCATTTGAAAATAAACAAAGAGCAATTATAATGAGGTGATCTGTAGTATTCTACAATGATAATTATGTTGTTGTTTGAGGAATTATAGAAAGTATCTGTTAATATATAAAAGCATCTATCGCTAGATGCTTTTATTTTTTTGCATTAAAATATATAAAATACAAATACTAACCAATAGAAAGTTGGTGAGGAATTTTATGTATAAAGTAAAAGATTTAAAATTTTTAGAAGTATATAATGAAGCAGGAAGAAAACTTGGTGAGATAGAAGATATTGGAATAGATTATTTTGACGGCAAAATAAAAGGCTTTTTTATACCTAAAAATATATTTAGAAGAGAAAATTTTATTGATATAGAGGATATTTTAACTTTTGGAGATAAAATAGTTGTAAAAGAAATTAAAAAATATGAGGGCTTAGCATTTAGTGATATAAAAGGATTAGATATTATAGATAAGGAAAATAGAATGATAGGAGTTCTAGAAGAACTTTTAATAGATAAGAATTTTTTAATTAGAGCGATAATAACATCAAAAGGATTTTTTGATAAATTTAAAAATGGAAAAAATTTAATACTTTTAAAAGAAACAATATTAGGTGACCGGAATATACTTTATTTTAATGATGAGAAAATAAATTTTGTATCTATTCCTCATAATATATGGAGGGGATAGAATGAAAAAGTTTTTTAAAGAAAAAAAATCAATGTTAATATTTTTTTTGGTAATATTAATTATAATTATAGGAATTTATAAATTGAAAATTGTTAGGGATATAATATTTGTTCTTTTAAGTTCTTTTATATTAGCATATGCATTAAAGCCAATATACATAAAAATTTGCAATAAAATTAATATAAATAAAAGATTTTTAGCATTTTTGCTTATTATAAGTATAATATTAATATTTACTTTAATATTTACTATTTTAGTTCCAAGTATAATAAAAGAAAGTTTAAATTTAGAAAATAAAATAGCTAATATAGAGGCTCTAATAGAAAAATTAATATCAAAAATTAATATGCCAAAAGAAGAACTTTATTCAATCATAAATTATCAGTTCGGAGAAAAAATTAATATTATGGTTGCAAGTTTAACTGATAAAATATTTCTATGGATAATAGACTTTAGTGAAAATTTAATAGCACTTGCAATTGTTCCAATAGTAGCATACTATTTTCTTGCTGATGGTGAACTTATAGAAAATAAAGTATTGTTATTTTTTTCAGCAGAAAAAAGAGGGTTAGTTAAAAAAATTTCTTGTGATATAGATAAAGTATTAGGAAAATATATAATGGGACAGTTTATGTTATGTTTTTTAGTTTCAGTATTAACATTTGTCTCTTTAATGGTAGTTGATATAAAGTTTGTATTATTACTATCCATAATAAATGGAATGCTAAATATAATCCCTTATTTTGGGGCGTTTTTAGGTGCTGTTCCAGCAGCTTTTATAGCCTTAATGGATGATCCTGTAAAGGTTATATATGTATTAATTGCATTTATTATAATTCAGCAATTAGAGGGGAATATACTTGCACCAAAGATAACTGCAAATAGTATAGAGATGCACCCACTTGTAGTAATAATACTTTTATTAATAGGTGAAAAAATAGCTGGATTACTTGGGATGATATTAATTATACCTCTTGGGGTAATCATAAAAATTATATATGAAGATATAGATTATTACTTATTTTAACTAGTTAATATTGACATGATAAGAAATTTTTTTTATAATCACTTTATAGATTGAATATTATAGCTATGAAAAGGATGAGTAGATAAGTGGTTTCTATTTAGAGAGGAAGTGGTTGGTGAAAACTTCTTAGAAAAATTATTGAAGCTGCCTTGGAGCTAATTTTACTTAAGTGATGTATTTTATAATACATAATTAGGGTGGTACCGCGGAAATACAGCTTTCGTCCCTTACTGGGATGGGGGCTTTTTATATTTTAATGACAAATTATGGAGGTAATTAATAATGAAATTTACAGGAACAAATGACCTAAGAAGTAAGTATTTAAGCTTCTTCGAAGAAAAAGGACACTTAAAATTAGATTCATTCTCATTAGTGCCAAAGAATGATAATAGCTTATTATTTATAAATGCAGGGATGGCTCCGCTTAAATCTTACTTTACAGGGGTTGAGCAACCACCAAAAAGCAGAATAACAACATGTCAAAAATGTGTTAGAACTGGTGATATAGAGAATATAGGAAAAACTTCAAGACATGCGACTTGTTTTGAAATGCTTGGAAACTTCTCGTTTGGAGATTATTTCAAAAAAGAGATAATTCCATGGGCTTGGGAGTTTATAACTAAAGAACTTAATATTCCAAAAGATAGATTATACGTAACAGTATATCAAGATGATAATGAAGCTTATGATATATGGACAAATAGCACAGATATAGACCCAACTAGAATATTTAAACTTGATAAAGAAGAAAATTTCTGGGAAATAGGTGTAGGTCCATGTGGTCCATGCACAGAGATTCACTTTGAAAGAGAAGTAGGAGAAAAAGCTGAAACACCAGAAGAGTTCTTAGCAGCGGCTGATAAAGATAGAATTGTTGAATTCTGGAACCTTGTTTTCACACAATTTGAAAAAGATGAAGATGGAAACTACAATGAACTTGCTCAAAAGAACATAGATACAGGGATGGGACTTGAGAGAATAGCTACAATAATGCAAGGCGTTGATAACATATTTGAAATAGATGTTGTTAAGGCTATACTTGCTAAGGCTTGTGAACTTACAAAGTCAGAATATGGTAAAGATGCACTTGTAGATACATCACTTAGAATAATCACAGACCATGCTAAAAGCACAACAATGCTTATATCTGATGGTGTAAGACCAAGTAATGAAGGAAGAGGATATGTTCTTAGAAGACTTCTTAGAAGAGCTGCTAGACATGGCAGAATGCTTGGAGCTGATGGATTATTCCTTTATCAAATAGTAGATGTAATAGTAGATAACTATGGAGATGCTTATCCAGATCTTAAAGAAAATAAAGAAAATATCAAAAAAATTATTAAAATAGAAGAAGAAAGATTCAACCAAACAATAGATGCTGGTATGGATATCTTAAAATCTTATATTGAAGAAACAGAAAAAGAAGGAAGTACAATACTTTCAGGAGAAAGAGCATTTAAATTATATGATACTTATGGATTCCCTCTTGAGCTTACAGAAGAAATTTTAGAAGAGAAAAACTTCACAGTAGATAATGCTGGTTTTGATAAAGAAATGCAAGCACAAAGAGAAAGAGCAAGAAATGCTAGAGGAGAAACTAGTTATATGGGAGCAGATGGCCCTGTTAACAAAATTGATGCTAAAGTAGAAACAATATTTGATGGGTATAATAAAACACAAATGGAATCAGAAATAATAATTCTTGGAGATAATGAAGATTTTAGAGATGAGCTTTCAGAAGGTCAAGAAGGGTTTATTGTGGTTCCTGTAACACCTTTTTATGCAGAAATGGGTGGTCAAGTAGGAGATCATGGAGTTATTGAAACTTCAAAAGGAAGAGCTTTAGTTCTTGATTGTAAAAAGAATGTTGGTGGAAAGTTTGTTCATTATGTAAAAGTTGTAGAAGGAACAATATCTGTTAAAGAGATTGCTACATTAAAAGTTGATGAAGCAAGAAGAAATGATATAAGAAAGAACCATACAGCAACTCATATGTTACAAGCAGCTTTAAGAGAAGTTATAGGAGATCAAGTTCATCAATCAGGATCATTCTGTGATCATGAAAAATTAAGATTTGATTTTACAAACTTTACAGCATTAACAGAGAATGAAATCAAAGAAGTAGAAATGCTTGTTAATAGAGAAATAATGAATGTTAATAATGTTCTTACAAAGGAAATGACAATAGCCGAGGCTAAAAATAGTGGAGCTACATGCTTATTTGATGAGAAGTATGGAGAGAAAGTTAGAGTTGTTTCAGTTGGAGAATTCTCAATGGAATTATGTGGAGGAATTCACGTTTCAAATGCTGGGGAAATTGGATTATTTAAAATAGTGTCAGAAAGTGGAGTTGCAGCTGGTGTAAGAAGAATAGAAGCTGTTACAGGTATGGAAGCTTTAAGATATATAGAAGCTAAGTCAGAAGTGCTTAAAAAGGCTTCAAAGGCTTTAAAATGTGCAGAGAAAGATATACTTGTAAAACTTGATATACAAGCACATGAATTAAAAGAAAAAGATAAAGAGATTAGTGAGTTGAAATCTAAGCTTGTTCAAGGGGCAGAAGATGATATATTAAATAATTCAGTAGAAGTTAATGGAGTTACACTTATCAGAGCAGAGCTTAAAGATATAGATGGAAATTCATTAAGAGACCTTGGTGATAAAGTGAGAAATAAGATAGACTGTGGAGTTGTTGTTTTAGCAAGTGAATCAGCAGGAAAAGTAAATCTTATAGTAATGGCTACTAAAAACTCA
Organism: uncultured Clostridium sp.; assembly: GCF_947039605.1. Lineage (GTDB taxonomy): Bacteria > Bacillota > Clostridia > Clostridiales > Clostridiaceae > Sarcina. Next base: position 68,982 of record NZ_CAMQZG010000011.1, on the reverse strand, counting down.
CTAGAAAAAGGTGTTCATTGTGGCAAGATAATTAAAGAAGTAGCAGCAGTAGTTGGCGGCGGTGGTGGTGGAAGACCAGACATGGCTCAAGCTGGTGGAAAAGATCCTTCTAAAATTGCAGAGGCACTTGAAAAATCACAAGAGGTTCTAGAAAACCTAGTAAAATAGTATACAATTGAGAAATTTTAGTTTATAATGGGATTAACAAATACTTTATTATATAAAATGAATAATAAATAGAAATAGAGTCAATACTAAAAAATATAAATTAGTATAAATTTTGTAAGGGGGTGAAGCTACAAGAGTAGCGAAACTATGGGAAACAATTTTGAAAATACTATGCAATTTGATTTTAATAAAGATAAAGAGGATTTAACAAAAATAATCTTAACAGATGTATATAATTCTTTAAAAGAGAAGGGTTATAATCCTGTAAATCAATTAGTTGGATACTTAATATCAGGAGACCCTACTTACATTACTAATTACAACGGGGCAAGAGCTTTAGTTAGAAAACTAGAGAGAGATGAAATTCTAGAAGAGGTTATAAAAACCTATCTTGAAATAAAATAAAAGAGTGCCCTTTGGGGTACTCTTTAATTATAAGGAGTAATATATGCGAATTCTAGGACTAGATATAGGAAGTAGAACTATAGGTGTTGCAATAAGTGATCCATTAGGGTGGACAGCACAGGGGATAACAACTATAAAAAGAAAAAATTTCACAGCTGATGTAGCTGAAGTGAAAAAATATTATGATGAATATGGTGCAACTACAATAGTAGCTGGGCTTCCTAAAAATATGAATGGAACAATAGGTCCATCAGGTGATATGGTTTATGATTTTTGCAAGCAGTTGACTAATGGTTTTAATCCAGAAATAGTTTTTTGGGATGAAAGACTAACAACGGTAGCAGCTCATAAAGCTATGATAGAAGCGGATTTATCAAGAGCAAAGAGGAAAAAAATAGTAGATAAAATCGCTGCAATATATATATTACAGGGATATTTAGATAGAATATCAAAATAAAGAACAGAGGAGAAATTAACATGGAAAATGAATTAAACAAAATAGTTTTAAGTGATGAGAACGGCGTAGAGGTTACATTTGAAATTGTTACAAAATTAGAAATTGAAGACTCAGAGTTCTTTTTATTATCACCAGAAGAAGATGATGATGTTATAATAGCAATGAGAGTTATTGAAGATGAAGATGGTAACACAGGATTAGAGCCAATAGAAAATGATGTAGAGCTTGCTATGATAGAAGAAGCTTATGCAACAATAATGAGTGAAGAAGAATAAATTAAAATTAATTTAAAGGTGAGGGGTTGGATAATATGACGCAACTAACTGCTAAAGATTATAAAACTCTTAAAGAACAATTTAAGAGTAAGGGCTACAAGCTTACTCCACAGAGAAGAGCTATAGTAGATATAATAATGGAAAGTGAGAAAAAACACTTAACAGCTGAGGAAATTTACGATCAAGTAAAAATAAACTGTCCTGAAATAGGACTTGCAACGGTATATAGAACTATTTTACTTTTAGAAGAAATGGGTGTAATATACAAGTTAGATTTAAATGATGGATGTAGTAGGTATGAACTTGCTAATGAAAATGAAAATCATAGACATCATCATCTAGTTTGCAATTCATGTGGCAGTGTATCAGAAGTTGAAGATGACTTACTAGAAGAATTAGAAAATGAAGTAGAACAGAAATATGGATTTAAAATTGAAGACCATTCTGTTAAGTTTTTTGGCTTATGCCAAAGTTGTAGAAAATAAACAATTTTATCATAAAGATAAAAATTTTTTATATAAAATTATGAAAATTTTAGAAGGAGGAGAATTATGAAACGTGAAAAACTAAAGGCAAGAATAATACCTTTAGGTGGTATTAATGAGATAGGAAAAAATATAACTGCTATTGAATTTAAAGATGATATAGTTGTTATTGACTGTGGATTAAAATTCCCAGATGATGATATGTATGGAATAGATATAGTTATTCCAGATGTTTCTTATCTTGTAAAAAATGCTGAAAAAGTAAGGGGGATATTCCTTACTCATGGGCATGAGGACCACATCGGAGCAATACCATATGTATTGAAACAGTTAAATGTTCCAATATATGGTACAAAGCTTACTTTAGGTATTTTAGAAACTAAATTAAGAGAGCACGGATTATTAAGTTCTACAGAGTTAATTACAGTTAAACCAAGAGATATTATAAAATTAAACTCATCATCAGTAGAATTTGTTAAAACAAACCACAGTATAGCTGACTCAGTTGCTATTGCTGTACACACACCAATGGGGGTTATACTTCATACAGGAGATTTTAAAGTAGAGTATACACCAATTGATGGTGAAAGAATGGATTTTGGAAGATTTGCAGAACTAGGAAAAAAAGGTGTTTTAGCATTATTAGCTGATTCAACAAATGTAAACAAACCAGGATACACACCATCAGAGAAAACTGTTGGAGCAAACCTAGATAGAATATTTGGAAATGCAAAAGGAAGAGTTATAACAGCTACATTTGCATCAAATGTTCATAGAGTTCAACAAATAATAGAATCAGCAGAAAAACACGGAAGAAAAGTTGCAGTATCTGGAAGAAGTATGGAAAATATTATGCAAGTAGCAGTTGAGCTAGGATATCTAAAGGTTCAACAAGGTACACTTGTTAATATTGAGGCTATGAATAAAATTCCAAGTGATCAAATTGCAATTATCACAACAGGAAGCCAAGGAGAGCCAATGTCAGCATTAGCTAGAATGGCAGCTTCAGAGCATAGAAAACTTAATATTATACCAGGTGATACAGTTGTTCTTTCAGCAACACCAATACCAGGTAATGAAAAATTAGTATCTAAAGTAATTAACCAGTTAACTAAAAAAGGTGCTGAAGTTATTTATCAAGCGTCAGAGGGTATACATGTATCAGGACACGCTTGTCAAGAAGAATTGAAATTAATGCAATGTTTAGTTAAGCCTAAGTTCTTTGTACCAATTCATGGAGAATTTAGACACTTAAAGAGACATGCACAATTATCACATGAATTAGGAATGCCAGAGGAGAATACTCTAATTATTGAAAATGGAGATATCATAGAAGTAAGTAGAGATTCTATTAAAAAAGCAGGTACAGTACCATCAGGTCAAGTATTTGTTGATGGTTTAGGTGTTGGAGATGTTGGAAATATCGTTTTACGAGATAGAAGACATTTATCACAAGATGGTATAGTTGTTGTTGTTGTAACAATGGATAAAGCAGGCGGATATGTGGCATCAGGCCCAGACATAATATCAAGAGGATTTGTTTATGTAAGAGAATCTGAAGATCTTATGGGGAAAGCTAAAAATGTTGTAAGAGATGCTTTAGCAAATTGTGAAGCAAATAATATAAAAGATTGGGCAACAATTAAGTCAACTATTAGAGACGTCTTAAAAGCGTATTTATATGAGAAGACTAAGAGAAGACCAATGATATTACCTATAATTATGGAAATATAATATTTCAATAATCTCAAATATAAAATTTTAATGGTTGACAATTTAAATCTAAACCATTAGAATTCTATATTGAGAAAGAGAATTGGATACTGACATAAGTATCCAATTTTTTATGCAATAAAATGGACTAAAAGTTTGGAGGAATAATAATGAGTAATTTTGTAAGAGAAGATATAAGAAACATAGCTATTATAGCCCACGTTGACCACGGTAAAACGACATTAGTTGATGCGCTATTAAGACAAAGTAATACATTTAGAGCAAATGAGAAAGTAGAAGAAAGAGTTATGGACTCAAATGACCTAGAAAAAGAGAGAGGTATAACAATCCTTTCAAAAAACACATCAGTTCAATATAACGATACTAAAATAAACATAATAGATACACCAGGACACGCAGATTTCGGTGGAGAAGTTGAACGTGTACTTAAAATGGTTGATAGTGTTGTATTAGTAGTTGATTCATATGAAGGACCAATGCCACAAACTAAATTCGTTTTAAGAAAAGCATTAGAACTTGGATTATGTCCAATGGTAGTTATCAATAAAATTGATAAATCAGATGCTAGACCAGAAATAGTTATTGATGAGGTATTTGAGTTATTCTTAGAACTTGGAGCGGCTGATGATCAGTTAGACTTCCCTATCATATATGCTTCAGCTAGAAATGGTGTATGTACAAATGAATTAGAAACACCAAAAGATAATATGAAAGATTTATTTGACTTAATAGTTGCACATGTACCAGCACCAGTTGGAGATAAAGAAGCTCCACTTCAAATGCTTGTAACAACTCTTGATTCAAGTGAATACGTTGGAAAAATAGCTATTGGTAGAATCGAAAGAGGAACAGCTACAAGAAACCAACAAGCTGCAGTTGTAAGAGAAAATGGAGAAGTTGTTAAATTCAAAATATCAAGTATATTTGGATACAATGGTCTTAAAAGAGAAGAAGTTGAAGAAGCTACAATTGGTGACATAGTTGCTATAAGTGGTATAAATGATGTAAACATAGGTGAAACAATAGCAGATGCAGGAACACCAGAAGCACTACCATTTGTTAAAATAGACGAGCCTACATTAAACATGAACTTTATGGTTAATAATTCACCATTTGCTGGTAAAGAAGGTAAATTCATTACATCAAGACATTTAAGAGATAGATTAATGAAAGAACTTGAAACTAACGTAAGTTTAAGAGTTAAAGAACTTACTCCTGAGTGTTTCGAAGTAAGTGGTAGAGGAGAACTTCACTTATCAATACTTATAGAAACAATGAGAAGAGAAGGATTTGAACTTCAAGTTTCAAAACCAAACGTTATCTTCAAAGAAGAAAATGGAGTTAAAGTTGAGCCGATGGAATACTTAACAATAGATGTTCCAGAAGAGTTCATGGGACCTATAATGGAAAAATTAGGACCAAGAAAAGGTGAAATGGTAAACATGACATCAGCAGTTAATGGATACTCAAGACTTGAGTTCAAAATTCCTGCAAGAGGTCTTATAGGATTCAGAAACGAATTCATGACAGATACAAAAGGTAATGGTATCATGAACCACGTATTTGATGGATATGAAAAAGTTAAAGGTGAAATGCCAGGAAGAAGCAGAGGTTCATTAGTTGTATTTGAATCAGGAACAGCTGTTGCTTACGGATTATATAACGCTCAAGACAGAGGAACACTATTCATGGGTGCAGCAACAGACGTTTATGCAGGTATGGTTTGTGGAGAATGTGCTAGAGCAGAAGATTTAGAAATTAACGTGTGTAGAAAGAAACAACTTACAAATACAAGATCATCAGGAGCAGATGATGCTTTAAAACTTGTTCCTCACAGAGAAATGTCTCTTGAGCAATGTTTAGAATTTATAGCTAATGATGAATTAGTAGAAGTAACACCAGAAAGTGTTAGAATAAGAAAAAGAATTCTTGATTCTAATGAAAGAAAAAGATCTTCAAGAAAATAGTTTATTAATTTATAGAAAAACATTATAATATATAGGAATAGCCAAATGATTTTTTGGCTATTTACTATATAATAGGGGGAATTCTATGAATAAGGGATTTAAATCAAAAATCACTTTGGCAATAATTTTAATAGTGGTTATAATAATCGCTATACTTGGAGTTTTTACTTTTAAGTATACAGAGAATAAGAAAAGTCCATTTAGCACGACTGATAAAGTTTTAGACATTAATGTGCAAAAAGGGGAATATTTATATACTGTTTTAGACCAATTAGAGGCTAAGGGGATTATAAAGAATTCATTTTTAACTAAGGTATATTTAAAGTTAAATCCTTCAGAGACAGATATTAAACCAGGAGATTATGAAATACCAGGAAATATAAACTTAGATGGATTTGTAAATATGCTTGTAAAAGGTGAAGTAGCAACATATAAAATTACTTTTCCAGAAGGATTTACAATTCAAAAAATGGCAGATAGATTACAAGACCAAGGTATAATGAAGGCTAGTGTATTTATAGATGCTGTTAAAAATTATCCATTACCAAGTTATATTAAACCGAGTTCAGAAAGAAGATATAATTTAGAAGGATTCTTATATCCTGATACTTATAATATTCCTAAAACAGCTACTGCAGATGACATAATATCTATGATGTTAAATCAATTCCAAAAAGAGATGCTAATAGCACAACAGGAAGCAGGAGTTAAAATTAATGAAGATCAATATCAAAAATATGTTACTATAGCTTCAATGATAGAGGGTGAGGCTAGCACTAAAGAAGATAGAGCAAAGGTTGCATCTGTTATTTATAATAGACTTGCAATTCATATGCCACTTCAATTAGATGCAACAGTTTTATATGCAATGGGCGAACATAAATCTGTAGTCTATAATAAATATCTAGAGATAGATTCACCATATAACACATATAAAGTCCCAGGATTACCAATAGGAGCTATTTGTAGCCCTGGTGTAGATGCATTAGAAGCAGCTTTAAAACCAGCTAAAACTGATTATCTTTACTATGTTTTAAATCCAGGTAGTGATCAACATTTCTTTACAAAAAGTTATGCAGAGTTCAGTGTAGCGGCAGAGAAATATAGTAAATATATAGCAGAACAACAAAAAGAAAAGTAAAAGATTAAAGGAGTTTAATCAGTGAGTGGAGTAACTTTTGGATATATGGAAAATTACCTTAGAGGTTTAATTCCAGATAGAGATGATGAACTTAAAGATTTAGAAGAATTTGCAAAAGAAAATATTGTTCCTATAATCCAAAAGGAGGGTGGTAAGTTTTTAGAATTTATGGTTGCAATGCAAAAGCCAAAAAGAATTCTAGAACTTGGCACCGCCATTGGTTATTCTTCAATACTTATGAATAAAACTATGCAGGGAGACTGTTTTATTACTAGTATTGAAAGAGATGAGAAAATGATTTCTTATGCAAAAGAAAATATAAGAAAATTTGGTCTTGAAGATAAAATAGAGGTTTTATCAGGAGACTGTTTAGAACACCTTGAACAATTAGAAGAAAAATATGACATGATATTTATGGATGCAGGTAAGGGACATTACAATCATTTCTTACCTCATTGCCTTAGATTACTTGAAAAAGATGGCGTACTAATAGCAGATAATGTACTGTTTAGAGGTATGATTGCTTCTGATGACTTAGTTAAGAGAAGACAAATTACGATTGTTAGAAGAATGAGATCTTATCTTGAGATGGTTTCAAATTCAGATAATCTTATAACTACTATTATTCCGATGGGAGATGGAATCGCTATAACTAAGAGGAGGAATTTATAATGAAAAAACCAGAAATACTTGCACCAGCAGGTAATTTAAGTAAATTAAAGACAGCTATTGACTACGGTGCAGATGCTGTTTATTTAGGCGGAAATCAGTTTAATCTTAGAGCTTTTTCTGATAACTTTTCAAATGAACAAATTGCAGAAGGGGTTAAATATGCACATGAAAGAGGTAAAAAAGTTTATGTTGTAATGAATATTTTTGCTAGAAATGGTAATCTTAAAGGAGCGCCAGAGTATCTTAAAGCTCTTGTAGATGTTGGAATAGATGCAATAATTGCAGGAGACCCTGGTATAATTGCAATTGCGCAAGAAGTTGTACCAAGTCTAGAAATACATTTAAGTACACAAGCAAATAATGTAAACTGGAAAGCAGCTGAGTTTTGGTATAAGCAAGGAATTAAAAGAATAGTTCTTGCAAGAGAACTTAGTTTTAAAGAAATAGAAGGTTATAAAGAAAACTTACCAGAAGATTGTGAACTTGAAGCATTTATACATGGTTCAATGTGTATTGCATACTCAGGTAGATGTCTTATTTCTAACTATATGTTAGGAAGAGATGCGAATAGAGGAGCTTGTTCAAATGCTTGTAGATATAAATACTACATAATGGAAGAAACAAGACCTGGTGAATTATATCCAATAGTTGAAGATGAAGATGGGACATATATAATGAATGCAAAAGATTTATGTATGATTGACCATATTCCAGAACTTGTTGAGAGTGGAATAAATTCATTTAAAATAGAAGGAAGAATGAAGAGTGAGTTCTATGTTGCTTCTATAGTTAAGGCGTATAGAGAAGCTGTTGATGCTTACTTTGAGGATAAAGAAAATTATGTATTAGATCCAAAACACAAAGAAATTCTTATGAGAATAAGTCATAGACAATATGAAAAAGGTTTTTATTTTGGTAGAAAGAATAATACAGAAATTTTTGATACAACATCATATGTAAGAGATTTTGATATTGTTGGTGTTGTTCAAAACTATGATGAAGAAACACAAATTGCTACAATTCTTCAAAAAAATAGAATATTTGAAGGTGAGGAAGTTGAAGTATTAACTCCAGGAGCAGATTATTTTGCATTTACACTTGAAGATATGCATGATGAAGGTGGCAATAAAATAGATGTTGCGAACAAAGCAACAATGATTTTTACTGTAAAAACAGATAAAAAACTTAAAAAAGATGATATGCTTGTTACAAATAAAAAAGTAAAACCACTTATGGTGATGACTAACCAAGGAGGCAAATAAAAGATGACTAGACCGATACTAATAGGGATTACAGGTGGAACAGGATCTGGAAAAAGTACTATTGCAAAAGAAATATATGCAAAGTTTAGTGAAGAATGTATAGCTATGATGGAGCAAGATTCTTACTATAAGGATCAAAGTCATTTAACACCAGAGGATAGATGTAAAACTAATTATGATCATCCGAATGCTTTTGATAATGATCTTTTAGTTAAACACTTATCAGATTTATTAGAAGGAAAAGACATAGAAAAGCCTGTTTATGACTTCACGAATCACAACAGAAGTGTTGAAAAGGTAAATGTAGAAACTAAAGAAATTATAATAGTTGAAGGAATTCTAGTTTTAGAAGATCCAAGAATTAGAGAACTATTAGATATAAAAATTTATGTTGATACAGATGCTGATGTCAGAATTATAAGAAGAATGGTTAGAGATATAAACGAAAGAGGTAGAACAATAGAATCAGTAATAAACCAGTACTTAAATGTTGTTAAACCTATGCACAATCAGTTTACAGAACCAACAAAAAAATATGCAGATATTATTATTCCAGAAGGTGGAAGAAATAAGGTTGCAATAGATATAATGGTTGCTAAAATTAAACAAGTAATTGATAAATAATGAATAAAAAATACCTCTTTTGGCTAGTATGTAGCTAAAAGGGGTGTTTTTTTGTTTAGTAAAGAATATATTTTAAAAGATAGAATTAAAAAGGTGAAATTTATAATGGTAACTCTATTAGTTATTTTAATTTTTAGAGTTTATTATATTCAAAATAAATATAATCCTGTTGTAACAGGTACAGAATACAATAATAGTATTGAAAAAGAAGAAGTAGGAGATTATAAATATTTGCTTTTAGACAGAAATGGTAAAGATTTAAATAATTATACAAGAAAATATAAAATTATAATTGATGGTGATACATTTAAAATGAATAGTATGAATCAAAATTTAGAGAATTTTATAAGTTTTAATTATATTATGGAAGAAGCAGTAAAAGAATTTGATGTAAATAAAATAACCAGCTCAGGAAACATAAGATATACTTATGAGATTTCAGAAGAAACTTATAAGAAGGTAGGGCAATTAAAGGGTGTAAAGGGAATGTATGCTTATCAATATGATGAAAAAACTAATATTAACAATTGGAGTATTGAAAGTATTTTAATGAAAGATAAAGCTTATAATCCCCAAAAACAAGAAGATAATTATTTGAAAAGTGCAGATTCTTTAGAGGGTGAAATTTTAAATTATACAAAAGATAATGAAGCAACTAGTATAATGTTTGAAAAAGATATAGATGGGATATATAGTGAAGTAAAATATGAAGTAAATCCTGATAACAATAACATTGGACTTACTATAGATAAAGATTATCAGGAGGCTATAAGAGAAGTATTGAATAGAGAAGAGTATTCAATTCATGAAAATATAGGTGTTGCTCTTGTTAAGTCTAGTACAGGAGAAGTTCTATCAATAGCACAAAAAGATGAGTTAGCACCAAATTTGGTAACTGGTGGTGGTGTAGTTGGCTACGAGCCGGGATCAACATTTAAGGTCGTTACACTTGGAGCAGCAATGAAATACAATAATGTTACATTAAGCGATATGTATGAGTGTAAAGGAAAAATTTGTAAGGAGTTCAATGTTCATGGGAAAATAAATTTACAAAAAGCTATGGAAGTTTCATGCAATGATATATTTGCAGAACTTGGTGCTGAGGTAGATTATAATTTATTGGTAGAATATGCAAAAGAGCAAGGGTATTTTACTAGTGTATTAAACTTAGATTTGAGCACAGGGATGGAGAGTACAGGGGCAATTGCAAATATTGCTGAGTCACAAGGTAATTTTCCTATAGGGCAAGGTGCACAATCAACTCCAATACAGGTAGTTGCAAGTTTATCAACTATTGTAAATGGTGGGTTTTATATAGAACCTTTTCTTATGAAAGAAGTGAAAAATCAAGATGGTAAAGAAATTAAAAAATTTTCAGGTGAACAATCTAAAGTATTAGATGAATTTGATGCAAATATTATAAAAAATTTACTTATAGATTGTGTGAATAATGGAACTGGGAAAGAGGCGCAAATAGAAGGCGTTGAAATTGGTGGAAAGACAGGAACAACAGAATCAGTAGGTAATTCATCACATGGATGGTTTTTAGGTTATTTTAAAATGGATGATGAGTATTATAACATGGTTGTTTTTGTACCTAACATAGACGGGAAAGGTGAAGCTGGGCAGGAACTTGGTGGGGGAAATACAGCTACACCAATATTTAAAGAAATAGTTTTAGAATTATTAAAAAAATAATTTTAACAATTAAGAAATTTTAACACTTATAAGGCATATAATATAACAAGCATTATTAGGAGGATTTATAAGTGTTTATATTGCAGCATATAGTAAATATAATTAGTAGTAACATTTTTTTTACAGGGTATGTTACAGGAAATACAACCTTTCCAAAACCACTTAATGAAAAGGAGGAAGCATTTTACTTAAATGAGTTTAAAGAGGGAAGCGTCGAAGCTAAAGGGATTTTAATAGAAAGAAATTTGAGGCTTGTTGCACACATAGTAAAAAAGTATTCTTTTCCTAATAAAGAGGTAGATGACCTAATATCAATAGGTACAGTTGGCCTTATAAAGGCAATAGAATCATTTAATACAGGCAAGGGGACAAGACTTGCTACATATGCAGCTAGATGCATAGAGAATGAGATATTAATGTTATTTAGAAATACTAAAAAAACTAAAGGTGAGGTTTATCTTCAAGACCCTATTGGTGTAGATAAAGAAGGAAATGAAATATGCCTTATTGATGTACTTAGTAGTGGAGAAGATTCAGTTGTAGAGGCTGTAGAGAATAGTCTACAGGTTAAGGCTCTATATAATAAGATGAAACTTGTTTTAAGTGATAGAGAAAAAGAAATATTAGAGATGAGATATGGACTTATAGATGGAGATGTAAAGACTCAAAGAGAAATTGCATTAATACTTGGAATATCGAGATCATATGTTTCAAGAATTGAAAAAAAAGCTTTAAAAAAATTATTTAAAGAATTTAATTCTCAAAAATAGTTTTAAGGATATAATTCCCCTAAAAGTTCTAGCATTTAATTTATTTATAGTTTATAATTTAGTGTAGAATAAGTTTAATAGACTATGGAATTAATAGTATAAAAGTTGCTTATTCTTGATTAAGAGTAAGCAACTTTTTATTTAAGGGGTATTATAAAATTAAGGATTTTGGAGGGTTTAAATGTTTGATTTAAATGAATTATTAAAATTAACTATAGAGGAAAAGGCATCAGATTTACACTTAACAGTAGGTATGCAGCCAGCTATAAGAATTAACGGATCATTAAGAAAAATAGGCCAAGAAATTTTAAAACCTGGTGATACAGAAGAGTTTGCAAAGCAAATTTTAGAAGAAAGATATGATGATTATGAAAAGTCAGGGGAGTATGATACATCATATTCAGCTCAAGGGACAGGGAGATTCAGGGTTAACATATTTAAGCAAAGAAGTAGTACAGCACTTGCTATAAGGGTTATTACACTTAAAATACCTACACTTGATGAGCTTAATCACCCACAAATTTTAAAAGATTTAACTATGAAAAAAAGAGGATTAGTTTTAGTAACAGGTCCTACAGGAAGTGGTAAATCAACAACTCTTGCAGCTATGATTAATGAAATAAATATGACAAGAGATGCACATATTATTACTTTAGAAGATCCAATAGAGTATCTTCATAAACACAATAAATGTATTGTAAATCAAAGAGAAGTTGGAAAAGATACAGTTAGTTATGAGAGAGCTTTAAAATCTGTTTTAAGAGAAGATCCAGATATTATCTTAGTAGGAGAAATGAGAGACCTTGAGACTATATCAATAGCTATTACAGCTGCTGAAACTGGTCACTTAGTATTTTCAACACTTCATACAATAGGTGCTTCTAAGACTATAGATAGAATAATAGATGTATTCCCACCGCACCAACAACAACAGATAAAAGTTCAGTTATCAACAGTTTTACAAGGTATAGTGTCACAGCAATTACTTCCAACAACTGAAGGGAGTAGAACAGCAGCACTTGAAGTTATGATCTCAACACCAGCGATACAGAACCTTATCAGAGAAGGTAAGACACATCAAATAGAATCTTCAGTACAAACTGGAAGTAAGTATGGTATGAAGACTATGGATATGGCGTTAGCAGAACTATATAAGAAGAGACTTATTACATCAGATACAGCTATGAGTTTCTCAGTAGATAGGGATATGCTAAGCAGAATGATATTATATTAAAAAAAGTATGCTAGAGGTTTTCCTCTAGTATATAGTTTTATTATGGAGGTAACAAACATGGCAGAAAAAATAGTTGCCTTAAGCATTGGTAGTAAGAATATTAGTGCTGCCATAGCAAATGATAATGAGGGTGAATTTACAATACTTGATACTATTGTAAGACCTTCAAAAGGCATAAGCAAGGGCAAAATAGCAAAAGTTGATTTAGCTATAGAATCGGTGGTTGAAGTTTTAGAAGAACTTTCAAAAATGAACTTTGAAAAAATACCTTCTGTTTATATTTCACTTGGAACAGAAAATATTAGAATTGTCAAAAATACTGGTGTATATTTATCAGAATATAAAAACACTATTTTAACACAAAAAGAAGTGAAAAAGGCTTATATAAATGGTAAAAATATAAATTCTGAAAATGATGAATACATAGTTGATGCTATAATAAGAAAAGTGAGAGTTAATAATAATGAAATTTTAGAATCACCAATGGGTATTGAATCATCTTCATTAGAAATTGATTTAGATGTTATTATAGCTAAAAAAGATTTTATAGATGATGTTAAAAGTATGTTTACAAGAATAGGTTGTGAAATTAATGGCTTTTTACTAGGGGTAGAGTCTTTAAAACAAATATTTTTAGTCGATAATAATAATGCAAACAATCTCATAATTGATTTTGGTGGCGAAAAAACTGAATTTATTTATTTTGAAGATGGAAGAGTGGCTAATATTGGTTATATTCCACTTGGTGGAGTTAACATAACAAAAGATTTGTCAATAGTAACAACTTATAGTGAAGAAGTGATGGAAGTTATTAAAAAGAAAAACAGTTCTTCTTATTCAACATTTAGAAATGATTTTGCAAAAATAGAAGTTTTAGAAGATTATGTAGAGGCAGATTTGTTTTATGATATAATAAATGCTAGATTTGAGGAAATTCTTAATTATGTAAAAAAAGAGTTAGAATATTCAGGTGTTTATGATAAAATAGAGAATATAACTATTCTTGGCGATGGGATAGGTTCATTTGAAAAAATAAACTTATTAATCGAGGATATTTTACAAAAAAAAGTAAATGTTTTTACAAAAAACGAGTTAAATATTGAAAAATCTTCAATAATTACGCCGATTGCTATTGTTAAAGAGGTGTATGATAGGGTAAAATTATTAGGTGATGATTCTAATGAGGTTGAAGTGAGTTTTAAAAGAGAAACTTATGTAAAAGAAGTTGAAGAAGAGTCATTTGATGAAGTTAAGATAGTAAAGAAAAAAGGATTATCAAAAGTATTGGGATTTTTAGGGGATATTTTTTAAAGGAGGAATTGTTTTGTTAGATTTTGATGTAGATATGCAAGATTTTACTAATATAAAAGTAATTGGTTGTGGAGGAGGAGGAAGCAACGCGGTTAACAGAATGATAATGGAAGGACTCAAAGATGTTGAGTTCATAGCTATTAATACTGATAAACAGGCGTTAATGCTTTCACATGCTACACATAAGATACAAATAGGTGATAAGCTAACTAAAGGACTTGGAGCTGGAGCAGACCCTGAAATTGGGAAAAAAGCAGCAGAAGAGAGTTTAGAAGAAATCACAGAATCAATTAAAGGGGCAGATATGGTTTTCATCACAGCAGGAATGGGTGGTGGAACAGGAACAGGAGCTGCTCCTGTAGTAGCAGAGGTTGCTAAATCAATGGGAGTTTTAACTGTTGGTATAGTGACAAAGCCTTTCCCGTTTGAAGGTAGAAGAAGAATGAAACATGCCGAAATGGGAATAGAAAATTTAAAAGCTAAAGTAGATACTTTAGTGACAATACCAAATGAAAGACTTCTAACAATGGTTGATAAGAAAACAACACTATTAGATTCATTCAAAAAAGCTGATGATGTGTTAAGACAAGGTGTACAAGGTATATCAGACCTTATCACAAATCCTGGTCTTATTAACCTTGATTTTGCAGATGTAAGATCAGTTATGGTTGATAAGGGGCTTGCTCATATGGGTATTGGTAAAGGAACAGGAGACACAAGAGCTAAAGATGCAGCAGAAGAGGCTATTAGCTCACCATTACTAGAAACATCCATAACAGGTGCTACAGGAGTGCTTATAAACATTACTGGTGGACCAGATTTAAGTTTATTTGAAATAAATGAAGCTTCAGAGATAGTTCAAGAATCAGCAGATCCAGATGCTAACATAATATTTGGTACTGCAATTGATGAATCTTTAAAAGAAAATATCAGAATAACTGTTATTGCAACAGGCTTTGATAAAGAAACTAATAAACTTGCGGCAGCTAAAAAAGCTGAAAAATTAGAACAACCTATCGTTAAAGAAACTGTAGAAGAGATAGTTGTGACAAGAAAAGCAGAAGTAAAAGAAGAAAAAGCAGAGGATGATGATTTAAGTATCCCAGCTTTTTTAAGAAGAAATAGAAGATCTTAATTGATCTAAAAGAGTCTTTCGAAAGAAAGGCTCTTTTTTTTTTCACTCTTTTTTTTATAAAAGACTGAAAATGATGAGCTATAAGTAGATTTTAAAGGATAAAATAGCAAAAAATAGCACAATAAATTTTTTTAAATAGATTTATTATGACAAACTTTTGAGTCTTGAAGTTCTATAATAAAAACAGGGAGTTGGTACTATGATTGTATACTTAGATGTATTACTGCTAGAAAATTTTTTGATAAATTTTTTTTTAATGACAATTACTATGCAATTATCAAGTTATAAATTTAAGTATAGAATGGTGGTTTTATCAAGTGTTCTTGGAAGTTTGTATACTTTGACAGTATTTTTTGAATCTCTTGAGATATTTACAAATATTATCTTTAAAATATTAATGGTTTTTATAATGGTTAAGATAATTTTAAGAGATAAAAATATATTTTCAGTCATAAAAGTTTCGGGAATATTTTTCTTGGGTTCAATTGCTTTTTCAGGTTTTTGCTTTATATTTGCAATGGCAGAAAATCCATACAATATACAAGGTGTTTTCACGATAAAAAATTACTCAAGTAAAAATTTGCTTTTTTCCTCAATGATTTTATATGTGGTTGCTTATCGAGTTTATTTATATTTTAAGAATAGAGCTATAGTAAGCAATTTTATTTATGATTTAGAATTTTACTTAGGAGAAAATTTATTTAATGTAAAAGGCTTTTTAGATACCGGAAATGAATTGACAGAGCCGGTTACAATGTTACCAGTTATAATTTTAGAAAGAAAAATAGCACCGAATATTAATATAAGAGAAGAGGAAGCTTTTTATATACCATATAAGCTAGTTGATGGTACAAGTAGTAGGATGAAAGGAATAAAAGTTTCGCAGGTGAAAATAAATAATAGTGATAGTCAACCAAGGGTTATAGAAGCAATAATAGCTTTTTGTGATACAAGGTTGAGTTCAGAGGGAGATTTTAATGCTCTACTATCAAGAGCAGTACTATAGGGGGTTAATATGAATAAGTTACAACTTTTATTAAATAGAATATTTAGTAAATTTAAAATATTTAGTAAGCGAGTATATTATGTTGGAGGCAGTGAGGTTTTACCACCTCCACTTACTAAGGCTGAGGAAGAGAAGCTAGTAAAAAAATTATCAGAGGGTGAAGAATCAATTAGAACAATACTAATTGAGAGGAATTTAAGACTTGTTGTATATATTGCAAGAAAATTTGAAAATACAGGTATTGGTGTTGAGGATTTAATATCTGTTGGAACAATAGGTCTTATTAAAGCTGTTAATACTTTTAATCCAGAGAAAAATATAAAACTTGCAACGTATGCATCAAGATGTATAGAGAATGAAATTCTTATGTATCTTAGAAAAAATAGTAAGGTGAAGGCTGAAATATCATTTTATGAACCGCTTAATATTGATTGGGATGGTAATGAATTATTACTTTCTGATATATTAGGAACAGAAAATGATATAGTTTATAATCTTATAGAAGATGAAGTTGATAGACAACTTTTAGTTGTTGCTATGGAAAATCTTACTGAGAGAGAAAAAGAAATTATAATATTAAGATTTGGTTTATATGGAAAAAAAGAAAAAACACAAAAAGAGGTTGCGGATATGTTAGGTATCTCACAGTCTTATATTTCAAGGCTTGAGAAGAAAATAATAAAAAGGCTTCAAAAAGAAATAAGTAAAATGGTATAAAATTAGTATAAAAACCTCCTCCTTTGGAGATAATTTAAATGCACTAGGTAATTACTTCGAAGGGGTTGATTTTTAACTATGATGATAAATAAGGTAGAAATATGTGGTGTTAATACATCAAAATTGCCGGTACTGAAAGAAAAAGAAATGAAAGAGCTCCTTTTAAAAATGCATGGTGGAGACTATGGTTCAAGAGAGAAATTTATAAAAGGAAATTTAAGATTAGTATTAAGTGTCATACAACGATTTAATAATAGAGGCGAAAATGTAGATGATTTATTTCAAGTTGGTTGCATAGGTCTCATGAAGGCTATTGATAATTTTGATTTAGGTCATAATGTAAAATTTTCTACATATGCAGTTCCTATGATAATAGGAGAAATAAGAAGGTATTTAAGAGATAATAACTCAATTAGAGTTAGTAGATCACTAAGAGATATAGCTTACAAAGCATTACTTGTTAGAGATAGACTTGTAAATGAGAATAATAAAGAGCCAACGGTAACTCAAATTGCAAAAGAATTAGAACTTCCAAGGGAAGATGTTGTGTTTGCATTAGATGCAATACAGGATCCAGTATCACTTTTTGAACCTATATATCATGATGGTGGAGATGCTATTTATGTGATGGATCAAATTAGTGATACAAAAAATCAAGATAAAAATTGGCTTGAGAATATCTCGATAAATGAAGCAATGAAAAAACTTAATGATAGAGAAAAGTTAATTATAAATTTAAGATTTTTTGCTGGAAGAACACAAATGGAAGTTGCAGAAGAAATTGGGATATCACAGGCTCAAGTTTCAAGACTTGAAAAAATAGCACTAAAACATATGAAAAAATATGTATAGGGTATAATTTTATTGTAGAGGGGGAGAGGGGAGTGGAAATAAATTTAAATGAGGAACGTTTATTTTCATTAAAAGATTTACGTAATTTAGAGGTAATAGATATAAACGAGGGTAGAAAACTTGGTTATATAATGGATGTAAAGCTTGATTGTGATGAATATAAAGTTTTATCAATAATACTGCCAGTTGAAAAAAATTCATGGTTTGGTAAGCAAGAAGTGATAGAAATAGACTGGGATGATGTTGTAAAAGTTGGAGTAGAGTGCATACTTGTTAATTCCAAAGAAAAAATATTAAGAGAAATATAGAAATTATAGTAAAAAAATTGTATAATTAATGTACATCTATATATTTAGAAAGGTGTGGATTAATAATGAAATGTCCTTATTGTCTTCATGATGAGAGTAAAGTAGTAGATTCAAGATCAGCAGATGATTATGCATCTATTAGAAGAAGAAGAGAGTGTTTAAAGTGTACTAAAAGATATACTACATATGAAAAAATTGAAGATATACCTATCCTTGTTATAAAAAAAGATGTGACAAGAGAGACTTTTAGCAAAGATAAAGTAATAACTGGTTTGATAAAAGCATGTCAAAAAAGACCAGTGTCTAGAAAACAGATTGAGGATATAGCTGAAAGTATAGAAAAAACTATAAGTAATAAGATGCTAACAGAAATAAGTTCTGATTATATAGGCGAATTAATTATGGAAAGATTAAAAGATCTAGATGAGGTATCATATGTTAGATTTGCTTCTGTGTATAGACAATTTAAAGATATAAACACATTTATGGAAGAGATTAAAAGTTTAATGAAAGAATAGAGTAGAAGCATTCATATTAATTTTATGGGTGCTTTTATTTAATATATTTATATGGAGGACTCGTTATGTTAGAAATTATTAATAAAAATGGTATGGAGTTTATTAGATTTAAGGAAGGAAAGGTTAACATATTATTTTCACTTGCAACAAATGAAGTTTCTTATAAACTTGCAGATATTGAAACTAAGAAAAATTTAGAAAAATTAAAAGAGATTTTTAAGGTAGAAGAGGTTAATTATACAAATCAGATTCATAGTGACATAATAATAAATTTAGATGATGAAACTTCAAAAGATAAAGAGGCAGATGCGTTAATAGTATCAAAGGAAAATGAGATAGCAGGGGTTTTTACAGCAGATTGTGTTCCGGTTATTTTATATGATACACAAAAAAATGTAATTGCTAGTATTCATAGTGGGTGGAAAGGAACAATTGCTGATATAAGTGAGAAAGCAGCAAAGATAATGAAAAAAAAGTATAATTGCTTAAATATAAAGGCGATTATAGGACCTTGTGTTGGAGTGTGTTGTTATGAAGTAAGTAAAGAATTAGCAAGTGAATTTGAAAAAAAATATGGTGAGGGGGTTGTAAATGGAAGGATGTTAGATTTGAAATTTGCTATAAAAGAACAACTAAAAGATAGTGTGAAATTTGAAGATATAAGAGATTTAGATTTATGTACTAATTGTAACTTAGATTACGATCTCCATTCATATAGAAAAAAGGCTAAGCAGTCAGGAAGATTATTCTCATTTGCTTTTATAGAAAAATAAGAGGGATAAATTAAAGGTAAGTGATAGGGGGCATATCTATGAAAAAAAAGATTTTAACATCAACGATAATAGTTATAGTATTTTCACTACTTATTATGACAAGTTTTTATATTATAATTTCAAATTATAAATATATAGACCATTCCAAAAAAATGTTGAAAGAATATAATCAGATGATAACATATTTTTTAGAAACTAATTCAAGTAGTGTGCAAAAAGATGTGGAAGAACTACATGATATGGCTACTTTGCAAAAGAGAACATCTATTAGACTAACTTATATGGATAGTACTGGACAAGTTATGTATGATTCAGCAGGGGATAGGGTGCAAATGGACAATCATGCTAATAGAGAAGAATTTTTAATAGCTAAGAAGATGGGATTTGGAGCTTCTGTTAGATATAGTAATACAATGCAAGAAGAAACTATCTATTATGCAACAAGGTTAGCAGATGGGTCTGTTATAAGAACTTCAGAAATAATAACAAGTACAATGTTATTTAAGGATACGGATATGAAGTATTATTTAACAGCACTCACTATAGCGCTGATTCTTGGTAGTATTATAGCGATAAAAATTACTAATAGCATTACAAGACCAATTAATGATTTACAGTTTATTGCATCAAGAATAGCACATGGAGATTTCCATAAGAGGGTAAAAATAAATACGAAGGATGAACTTGGAAGTTTAGGTGATTCATTTAATCATATGGCAGACCAATTAGAGGAAACTTTAAAGGAACTTATTAGTAAGCAAAGTAGATTATCTGCAATATTAAAAAGTATGGGAAGTGGTATTATAGCTGTAGATAAATATCATAGAGTTATAATGATTAATCCATACGTTGCAAAAATATTTAATATAGGATTATCAGAAGATGAGATAAAAGGACAACGGATAGAAGATTTAATAAAGGATGAGGTAGTTATAGAGTCTATATTAAATAAATCAAAGGCTATAGAACTTAAAATAGAAACTCCAAGTATTAAACATATTAGAATAAGAACATCTGAACTATTAGAGGGGGAGGATGAGATGGGTATAGTTGTAGTGATTGAGGATATTACAGATTATAAAATGCTTGAAAATATGAGAAGTGAATTTGTAGCAAATGTATCACATGAACTAAAAACTCCAATTACATCTATAAAAGGATTTGCAGAAACATTAAAGTATGTTGATGATAATGAAACAAGAGATAAGTTCCTTGGAATAATAGAAGAGGAGTCAGATAGATTAACTAGATTGATACAAGATATATTAGCACTTTATGATATAGAGAAAAAGAAGGCTATAAAAAAAGAAAGTTTTGATATTAATGAAATAGCACAAAGCATAGATTACTTAACACAAAGAGAAGCATTTAATAGAGGGGTTATGGTTGCAGTTAATTGTGATACTAAAAGTCAAATGGTTGGAGATAAAGATAAATTTAAGCAAATGCTACTTAATTTGATGGATAATGCTATAAAATATTCAGGTGATGATGCTAAGGTTACTTTAGATATAAAAGAAGATGAAAAGAATATACTAATTGAAGTTATTGATAATGGTGTTGGAATTCCTAAAGAACATTTAGATAGAATATTCGAAAGATTTTATAGAGTTGACAAGGCAAGATCAAGAGAAAAAGGTGGAACAGGACTTGGCCTTGCAATAGTTAAACATATTATTAATAGTTTTAATGGTAGTATAGTTGTTAGAAGTGAGGTTAATCTTGGTACAAAATTTGAGATTACAATACCTAAATTTATAGAAATAATATAAATGAAATTAGAAGGAATAGAATCAATTTTGACTTTAAGCCTTCTTTTTTTATTTTTAAAAAATAATTAATAGTAAATATTTAATAAATTAACTTTAAATACCTTAATAATATGTCATTTAGTTGACTAGAATTTATAATTAATGTAATATAACATAATGATAGTAAAAATATGATTATGTTATATGTTTTTAGTAGAAAACATATATTGATTTACATAATAAAGTTAGAACAAGAGATTAAAGGTAAAAGAAATAATACCACAAGGAGGCGTAATAAATGGGAAAACCAATAGTTGCGATTGTAGGAAGACCTAATGTAGGAAAATCTACATTATTTAATAAATTAGCAGGTAAGAGAATTTCTATCGTAGAAGATACTCCAGGAGTAACAAGAGATAGAGTATATGCAGAGTCAGAATGGATAGGTAAAGCATTTACAATGATAGACACTGGAGGTATAGAACCAGAGAGTAATGATATCATTATTAAACAAATGAGAAGACAGGCACAACTTGCAATAGAGATGGCAGATGTTATTTTATTTGTTGTTGATGGTAGAGAAGGAATGACTGCAGCAGATTCAGAAGTTGCTGGAATGCTTAGAAAAAGTAAAAAACCAGTAGTTTTAGCTGTAAATAAAATAGATAACTTAAGTCAAGAAGATAGTATGTATGAATTCTATAATCTTGGAATAGGTGACCCTATTACAATATCATCAGCTCAAGGAAAAGGTCTTGGAGATCTTCTTGATGAGGTTGTTGGACATTTTGAGCAAGTTGATGAATCAGAAATAGATGATGAAATAGTTAATATAGCTCTTATAGGAAAACCAAATGTTGGTAAATCATCATTAGTTAATAAACTTTTAGGTGAAGAGAGAGTTATAGTAAGTAATATTCCAGGAACTACAAGAGATTCAATCGATAGTTACCTTGAAACTTCAGAAGGTAAATTTAATATAATTGATACAGCAGGTATCAGAAGAAGAAGTAAGATTAAAGAAGAGATTGAAAGATATTCAGTAGTAAGAACATATGCAGCTATCGAGAGAGCTGATGTATGTATTCTTATGATTGATGCTGAAGATGGTGTAACTGAGCAAGATGAAAGAATTATAGGATATGCTCATGAAATGCACAAGGCTATATTTGTTATAGTTAATAAGTGGGATCTTATAGAGAAAGATGATAAGACGATGAAAAACTACGAATTAGATTTAAAAACAAATCTTAAATTCTTAGCTTATGCACCATTCTTATTTATATCAGCATTAACAGGACAAAGAGTTCATAAGGTATTAGGTTTAGCACAATCTTGTTATAGTAACTATACTAAGAGAGTTGGAACAGGAATTCTTAACGAAGTTCTAAATAGAGCCGTTATGATGAAAGAACCTCCAGTTGTTGGTATCAGAAGACTTAAGCTTTACTATGCAACACAAGTTGCAGTTAAAGCACCTACTTTTGTATTCTTTGTAAATGATTATAATGCATTACACTTCTCATATGCAAGATATCTTGAAAATCAATTAAGAAGTGCATTTGATTTTACAGGAACAGGAATTAAGATAGAGTACAGACAAAAGAAAGATTAATATTGAATATAGACAAAAAAAGGAGTAGATATTTATGAATAAAACTACCTTTATAGGAGCAGGAAGCTTTGGAACTTCATTAGCAATATTACTTGGAAACAAAGAGATAGAAGTATCACTTTGGGATAGAGATAAAAGTGTTGTTGATGAAATAAATAATAACAGAACAAATGATAAGTATATAAAAGATTTAAAAATTCCCAAAATGGTAACGGCTTTTAATAACATGGATGAAGCTTTAAAGGATAGCAAATTTGTTGTTCTATCAGTACCGTCACATGTAATAAGAGTTGTTGCTAGAGGTCTTAGAGATAAAATTTCAGATAATGTTATATTAATAAATATAGCTAAAGGAATAGAGGAAGGTTCAAATCTTACATTATCACAAGTAATAAACGAGGAGCTTCCAAAAAATCCGGTAGTAGTTTTATCAGGTCCTAGCCACGCTGAAGAAGTTGCACAATCAATCCCAACGACGCTTGTAGCGAGTTCAAAGGATATGGAGAGTGCAAAACTTGTGCAAGACCTGTTCATGGATAAAAACTTTAGAATCTATACTAATGAAGATATTATTGGTGTGGAAATAGGTGGAGCAGTTAAAAACATAATAGCTTTAGCTGCAGGAATTTGCGATGGTATGGGTTATGGTGATAACTCAAAGGCAGCGCTTATGACTAGAGGGATGTATGAAATAACTAAAGTTGGAATAGCACTTGGTGGAAAAGCAGAAACTTTTTATGGACTTACAGGTATGGGAGACTTAATTGTTACATGTACTAGTATGCATTCAAGAAATAGAAGAGCTGGGATACTTATAGGGCAAGGGAAAACTTTAGATGAAGCTGTTGAAGAAATTGGAATGGTAGTTGAAGGTGTCAAAGCTTGCAAGGCTTTCCATGAACTTCAAAAAACAGTAGATGTATCTATGCCTATAACTGAGCTTTTATATAAAATTTTATTTGATGGGGTTAAAGCTAGTGAAGCTGTAATCCATCTGATGGAACGAGATAAAAAAAGTGAGTAAATTATAGTAAAGAGAGTTGTATTTGAAAAAATACAACTCTCTTTTTTTAGTATTAATTTATAAGATTATTAAAAAATATTAATTTATGTATAAAAAAGAGTATACTTTTCTGATATTTATAATATATATATAGTGATAATAATTTAAATATAGGAGGGTATTTCATTGGAAGGATTTAACATATATAAAGATATAGCAGAAAGAACACAAGGTGACATATATGTAGGTGTTGTAGGGCCTGTTAGAACAGGTAAATCAACATTTATAAAAAGATTTATGGACATTATGGTTCTACCAAATGTAGAGAATACTTATAAGAAAGAAAGATTAAAAGATGAGTTACCACAAAGTGGTTCAGGAAAAACTATCCACACAACAGAACCTAAATTTATTCCAAGTGAGGGTGCCGTAGAAATAAATTTAGAAGAGGGAATAAAATTTAATGTAAGAATGGTGGACTGTGTTGGGTACATAGTCAAAGAGGCTCTTGGGTATTTAGAAGATGGAGAATCTAAAATGGTAACAACATCATGGTATGAAGATGAAATACCATTTGAGGATGCCGCGGAAATTGGAACAAGAAAAGTAATAACAGATCATTCAACAATAGGGATTATGGTAACAACAGATGGAAGTATTACAGGAATTAGTAGAGCTGATTACTTAGATGCTGAGGAAAGAGTTATAAATGAACTTAAACTTATAAACAAGCCATTTATAATAGTTCTTAATACATGTAAGCCTAATCATGAAGATACTAAAAAATTACAGTGTGAGATGGAAGAAACATATAATGTTCCAGTTCAAATCATGGATATAGCAAAAATGGGTTCAAGTGATATAAGTACAATATTTACAAAGGTATTAAAAGAGTTTAATGTAAAAGAAATAAACATAGATATGCCAGAGTGGATAGAAAAGTTAGACCCAAGTCACTGGCTTAAAAGTAATTTCATGAACATAGTTAAGGATATGTGTAAAAACATATTTAAAGTTAGAGATATAGGAGACTGTGTTGCAAGATATACAGGTGATGAATATCTTGGGCTTACTGAAATATGTGAAATGAATCTTGGTACAGGTGAAGCTAGAATTAATATGAACCCACAAAAAGGAATATTCTATAAAATTATAAGTGAAATATGTGAAAATGAATTAAAAGATGAAAGTGATTTAATAGCACTTGTTAAAGAACTTCATAATTCAAAAATAGAATATGATAAAGTTGCAGAAGCTATAAAAGATGTGAAAGAAACAGGTTATGGACTTGTAGCACCACAACTTTCAGAAATTAAGTTTGAAAAGCCTAATATGGAGAATGTTGGGGGTAAGTATGAGATTAAACTTAAAGCTAGTGCACCAAGTCTTCATATGATAAAAGCTGATATTGAAACTGAAATTTCACCAGTTTTTGGTTCGGAAAAAGATACTCAAGAAGCAATTAAGCTTTTATTAGAGAATTTTGAAAATGATCCAGATAAATTATGGCAGACAAGTATACTTGGAAAAACTTTGGAAACTCTTGTTAAAGATGGACTTCAGAGTAAACTTTATAAGATGCCAGAAAAAATACAAGTTAAAATGCAAAAAACATTACAAAAAATAATAAATGAAGGTGATGGAAACTTAATCTGTTTCATTTATTAATTAGTTAAAAGAAATAGCGTTGGATATTAATTCAACGCTATTTTTTATATAAATTTAGAAGAGGTGTGTTATGGATATAATTAATATTATCTATGAAGAGTGTAATTCCCTTGGAAGTTCGTTTGGTTTTGGAGCATTTGAGGGAGGAGTAATTTATTTTTCAGTATTTAGTCTGATAATTTTTAAGTTTATAGATGCAATAAGTAATACTTTGAAAAAGAAAAAAACTCCTGTTAAATTAGAAGAGGATGAACTAACAATAAAAGTTAAAGTGATAAAATAATACTAAAAGTAGTTTCTATTTAATGTTTATAGAGGCTACTTCTATTTGTGTTGTATAGAAAACTGTCGAAATATGAAGTATAATTTAATTAATACAAAATTTATTTAAATTAAATTAGAAAATATTCGGAGGTTAATTCATGAAAAAGATAGCAGTTATTTTTAATGGTGGAACAATATCAATGAAAGTAGATGAAAATATACAGGCAGCTGTTCCGACACTGTCAGGTGCACAAATAATGGCAAAAGTTACGGGGATAGAAAGATATGCAAATATAGAAGAACATAATTTCTCATCACTTCCAAGCCCTCATGTTACAGTTGATTTAATGTTAGAATTATCAAAAGAAATTCAAAAACTTGCAGATAGAGAGGATATTGATGGAGTTGTTGTAACTCATGGAACTGATACATTAGAGGAAACGTCTTATTTAGTAGACCTTACAACAAAGACTGAAAAGCCAATAGTATTTACAGGGGCTATGAGAAGTAGTTCAGAACTTGGATATGATGGCCCAGCAAATCTTGCAGCTTCGATTTGTACAGCTACATCACAAGAGGCTAGAGGAAGAGGTGTACTGATTTGTTTTAATGGTGAACTTAATAGTGCAAAAGAAGTAACAAAAGCTAATTCGATGTCTTTAAATGCTTTTAGAACACCTAATTTTGGACCTATTGGAATAGTTGATAATAATAGAGGTATATTTTATAGGGATGTTGAAGATAAAGAATATATAAAAGTTGATAAAATAAGAAAAAAGGTTGCAATTATAAAATGTGCAGCTAGTGTGGAAAGTGATTTTCTTAATTTTGCAATAGAAAGTGGGTATAAAGGTATAGTATTAGAAGGTTTAGGGAGAGGGAATGTACCACCTGCTATGGTAGCTGGGATAGAAAGAGCTATAGAGAATAAAATACCAGTAATTCTTACATCAAGATGTTTTGAAGGAAGAGTATTTGGTTCATATGGATATGAAGGTGGAGGAATGCAGCTTAAAAATAGCGGTGTTATTTTTGGTGAGTCTATGCCAAGTCAAAAGGCTAGAATAAAGTTATTACTAATGCTTAGCGCAGAAAAAACACTTGAAGAGATAGAAAAAAGCTTTGAAAAAACATATATACATACTAAATAGTTAACAAAGTGTAAAAATATTCGTATTTTTATAGACGAAAGATAAATTAATAATATATAATAATATTCGTGGAGAGGGATTTTAAAAAGATATTCTGAAACACGGGTATTTTTTATATTAGATATATTTTTAGGGGGAATAAAAAATGGATAAGTTTTTAAAGAGATTCGGGGATAATGTAAATGTTAAAAGAGAGTTTATAGCAGGTCTTACAAGTTTCTTAGCAATGGCATATATAATAGCTGTAAATCCATCAATACTTGGAGATGCAGGGATGGAACAAGGGGCGGTTGTTACAGCAACATGTTTATCAGCAGCTTTTGGATGTATGATTATGGGATTCTATGCAAATCTTCCGTTTGGACTTGCAGCAGGGATGGGGCTTAATGCATTTTTTGCATATTCAGTAGTTTTAGGTAAAGGAATTTCATGGCAAGTAGCTCTTACAGCAGTATTTGTAGAAGGAATTATATTTATATTATTATCATTATTTAAAATTAGAGAAGCAGCAGTAAATTCAATACCGTTAAATTTAAAATATGCAGTAACAGCAGGAATTGGATTATTTATTGCATTCATAGGTTTTACAGGGTCCGGAATGGTAATAAAGGATGATGCAACCCTTGTAAAACTTGGAACATTTTTTAGTCCTACAGTTTTAGTTGCAGTAATAGGTCTTATAACAATCGCAGTATTAGAAAAGAAAAAAGTTAAAGGGGCGTTATTAATTGGGATAGTAGTTTCAACTCTTATAGCTTGGGGATATGCATTATTTAATACAGAAGTAGCCGCTGGTATGGGAATATATCTTCCAGAGGGGATATTTAAGTTTGAATCAATCGCACCAATAGCCGGAAAACTTGATTTTTCATTTATAAATAGTATGGAAGGGATATTAAACTTTGTAATAATTGTATTTACATTCTTATTTGTAGATTTCTTTGATACACTTGGAACGCTTATAGGAGTTTCATCAAGAGCTAATATGCTTGATAAAGATGGTAATGTACCTCATGCAGGCAAAGCTTTAATGGCAGATGCTATAGCAACTACAGCGGGTGCTTTGATGGGTACTTCAACAGTAACAACTTATGTGGAAAGTGCTGCGGGGGTAGAACAAGGTGGTAGAACAGGTCTTACATCAATATTTATAGGGATGTTCTTTATAGTAGCAATGTTCTTTTCACCAATATTTATAGCAATACCAAGGTGTGCAACAGCACCAGTTTTGATATATGTAGGATATCTTATGATGGGTAATATCACAAAAATTAATTTTAATGATATTACAGAAGGACTTCCAGCATTCCTTATAATAGTTTTAATGCCACTTACGTATAGTATTGGTGATGGACTTACAATTGGAATACTAGTATATGTGGTTTTAAATATCATAGGGAATTTTGTGGGTAAAGAAAAGAAAAAGATATCAGTAGCAATGATAATACTTGCAGTTGTGTTTACTGTGAAGTTAGCACTACCATTAATAGAAAAAATGTTAATAGGATAAAAGTAAAGTTTAAGATTCTCTATCAAAATAAGATAGGGAATCTTTTTTTGAAAAATTGGATTCAAATGTTAATTTTTTGTGAACAAAGCATTGACCAAGGTAGCATGTATAAAGTACAATAGAACAAGGCTAATAAAAGGAGGTTAGATAATGGCAAAGAGTATGACAGGATTTGGAAGGGCTACTGCTGGGGAAGGTAGAGATAAAGCTTTTTCAATAGAAATTAAAAGTGTTAATCATAGATATTTAGATATAAATACAAGAATGCCAAAATCAATGTTTTCTTTAGAAGAAAAAATGAGAAGAAAAATCAAAGAATCTCTTAATAGAGGAAAAGTAGATTTGTTTATTAATTATAAAAATTATGCTAAAGCAGATTCAGTAGCTAAGGTTAATATAGATTTTGCCAAAACATATGTAGAGGCACTTACAAATTTAAGAAATGAATTTCCAAATATTAAAGATGATTTAAGTTTATCACTTATTTCAAAGCATCCAGATGTAATTATAATAGAAGAAAAAGAAGAAAGTTTAGATGCAATATGGAGTGAGATTGAGCCATTACTAGAAGAGAGTTTAGATGGGCTTTTAGCTATGAGAATCTTTGAAGGTACAAAACTTAAAGAAGATATAATCTCAAAAACAATTGAAATAGAAAAACTTGTTGCATTTATAGAAGGTAAGGCAGATATATTAGTTGCTAATTATAAATTAAAATTAGAAGATAGACTAAAAGAGCTATTAAACACTATTAACGTAGATGAAAATAGATTAGCTATGGAAGTAGCAGTATTTGCTGATAAAGCAGCTATTGATGAAGAAATTACGAGACTTAAGAGTCATATAGTACACTTAAGAGAAACACTCAGTATTTCAGAACCAATGGGAAGAAAGCTTGACTTTATAATGCAGGAGATGAACAGAGAAGCTAATACAATTGCTTCAAAGTCAACAGATTTGAATATAACTAATAAAGTTATAGATATAAAAAATCTTTTAGAAAAGATTAGAGAACAAGTTCAAAATATTGAATAAATATTATAAGGAGGAAAAATATGGGTATAAAGTTAATTAACATAGGTTTTGGAAATATAGTATCAGCTAATAGACTAGTTGCTATAGTTAGTCCAGAATCAGCACCTATAAAAAGAATCATACAAGAAGCTAGAGATAGAGGGATGCTTATAGATGCTACTTATGGAAGAAGAACAAGAGCAGTTATCATAACAGATTCAGATCATGTTATATTATCAGCAGTTCAACCAGAAACAGTAGCACATAGACTATCAACTAAAGAAGATGCTGTAGAAGAGGTTGATGAATAATGGTAGACAATAGAGGAGTCTTAATAGTTATCTCAGGTCCATCAGGCGCTGGGAAAGGAACTATTTGTAAGGCTTTACTTGAAAAGCATGAAGAAATATCACTTTCAGTATCAGCAACTACAAGAAATCCAAGAACAGGTGAAGTTGATGGTGTAAACTATCATTTCCTTGAAAAAGAAAACTTTGTAAAAAGAGTTGAAGAAAATGATTTCTTAGAGTATGCACAGGTTTATGGGAATTATTATGGAACACCTAAGTCGAATGTTGAAAAAATATTAGATTCAGGTAGAGATGTAATTTTAGAAATAGATATTCAAGGTGCTCTTAAAGTAAAAGAGCAATCAAATGAAGGTGTATTTATATTTATACTACCACCTTCAATGGAAGAACTAAAGCAAAGAATTATAAATAGAGGTAGTGAAACACCTGAAAGTTTAATGACTAGATTTAAGTCAGCTTATAAAGAAATTAACTATGTATCAAAATATAATTATGCAGTAGTTAATGATACTGTAGATAAAGCTGTTGAAAAAATAGAAGGTATTCTATTAGCAGAAAAATGCAGAGTAGATAGATTAAAAGAAACAATTTTAGATTCAAAGGAGGATTTAATTCATGAAGAACTCTATGATTAGCCCATCAGTGGTGGAACTTTTACAAAAGGTAGATAACAGATATTCATTAGTAATAACAGCTTCAAAAAGAGCAAGACAAATAATTGACGGGGCAGAGCCATTTGCATCAGTTGAGTCAAAAAAACCTCTTAGCATAGCTATAAGAGAAGTAGAAGATGAACTTGTAACAGCTGAAAATGTTGCATATACAGATGAAATGCTTGGAGAAATGCTATAAGATGAGTAAAAAATGTGTTGTAGTTGGCGTTACTGGTGGAATAGCAGTTTATAAAGCATTAGATATTATAAGTAAACTAAGAAAAGCAGATATTGACGTAAGGGTTATAATGACTAAATCTGCAACAGAATTTGTTACACCATTATCGTTTCAAGCAATGAGTCAAAATATGGTAATAACAGATATGTTTTCAGAACCTAAAGCCTGGGAAATACAGCATATATCAACTGCTCAAAGGGCAGATCTTATGTTGATAGCTCCTGCAACTGCAAATATAATTGGAAAGGTTGCAAATGGTATTGCTGATGATATGTTATCAACAACAATAATGGCTACAAAGTCAAAAGTTGTTTTTGCACCAGCTATGAATACAAATATGTATGAGAATAGAATAGTGCAAAATAATATAGAGAAGCTTAAAGACTATGGGTATGAATTTATAGCACCTGCAAGTGGTAGACTTGCTTGTGGTGATATAGGTAAGGGTAAACTTGCAGATACAGAAGAAATAGTAGAAGCAGTATTATCTAAACTATATGAAATAAAAGATTTAGTTGGGAAAAATGTTATTGTAACAGCAGGACCAACTAGGGCTGAAATTGATCCCGTGAGATTTATAACAAATAAATCAACAGGAAAAATGGGATATGAGATAGCAAAAGAAGCTAGAGATAGAGGTGCAAATGTAACTCTAATATCTGGTGCCGATGCAATCACAAGACCTGTAGATGTTGAGTTTATAAAAATTGATACAAATGAGCAGATGTATAATGCTATCATTGAAAGATTTGAAGAAGCAGATATTGTTATAAAAGCAGCAGCAGTAGCAGATTATAAACCTAAAGATTATAGTAATGTAAAAATCAAAAAACAAGAGGGTGAATTGTTAATATTACTTGAACGTGATAGAGATATTTTAAAAACTCTTGGAGATATGAAAACTAAACAGATTTTAGTTGGATTTGCAGCAGAAAGCAATGATTTAATTGAAAATGCTACAAGAAAACTAAACATTAAAAATTTAGACTACATAGTTGCAAATGACATAATGTCTAGTGTAACTGGTTTTGGTTCAGATGAAAATAAAGTTACTATTTTATCAAAAGATAATATGATAGATTTATCACAAATGAGCAAACGAGAAGTAGCTAAAAATATTTTTGATATAATAAAAGGGCGCTAATTTGCGCCTTTTTCTATATAATAGTTTAAAAGGTGAATGAATATGGATTTGTATGCAGATATAATTGTGAATAGTGATGCTGTAACTATAGATAAACCTTTTAGTTATAAGGTCAAAGACGAGCTTAGAGACAGTTTAAAGCAAGGCCATAGGGTTAGAATACCTTTTGGATTTGGAAATAAAACTATAGAAGGTTTTGTATTTAATATATATGAGGAAGAAAAAAATGATAATATAAAGTACAAATATGTTGTATCAATCTGTGATAAAGAACCACTGCTTGATAGAGAACATTTGCTTTTAGTAGAATTTTTACGAAGAAAATATCTATGTAAATACATAGATGCACTTAGAATAATGATTCCGCCTAAAATATTAAGTGGGAACAAAGAGAAATTTAAAAAAGTCGTAATTTTCAGTAAATATATTTTTGATGAAGTAGAGTTGAAAAAAGAAAAATCAAAAGTTAGAAAACAGATAGATGCACTAAATGTTGTAAAAGATAATAGTGGGATTTATAGTAAAACAGAGTTAGTTAATAAGTTTAATATAAGTCTGAGTAGTTTGAATAAATTAATTGAAAAAGAAGCTATTGCAATAGAATTTGAAAAAGTAGATAGAAGCGATAGAAGAGAATTTGAAAAATATCCAGCAAAAAGACTTACAGAAGCTCAAGAAGCTGCATACTATAAAATACTAAGAAGCAATAAAACTTGTCTTCTAAAAGGTGTTACAGGTAGTGGTAAGACGGAAGTCTATATGAATCTTGTAAGTGCAATGTTGTTTGAAGATAAAACATCAGTAATGTTAGTGCCAGAAATAGCACTTACTCCTCAGATGATAGAACGATTTAAGGGGAGATTTGGACCAGATGTAGCTATATTCCATAGTAGATTATCTGATGGAGAAAGATATGATCAGTGGTATAGAGTGAAAACTGGAGAAGCAAAACTTGTCATAGGTGCAAGGTCAGCATTATTTTTACCATTTAAGGATTTAGGGCTTATAATAGTAGATGAAGAACATGAAAATTCTTATAAATCTGAAGTAGCACCAAGATACTCAACGGTAGAAGTTTGTAATTTTATGAGGGGATTAAATGGATGTATGGTAGTACTTGGTACTGCAACACCAAGCCTTGATAGTTATTATAAAACTATAAAAAAAGAATATGAACTTGTAGAACTTAGAGAAAGAATTGGTGGAAAACCTCTTCCAACTGTAGAAATTACAGATATGAGAGAAGAACTTCGTAGTGGAAATAAGACAATGTTTAGTAGGGCACTTTATCATAAGATAAAAGAAAAACTTGAAAGAAAAGAACAGATAATTTTATTCTTAAATAGAAGAGGTTATTCTAGTTTTGTGTCTTGTAGAAGTTGTGGATTTGTATATACTTGTGATTGTTGTGACATATCTATGACGTATCATAAAAATGGATTTATGATTTGTCATTACTGTGGACGAACTAAAAAAATAAGTAAAACTTGTCCAAAATGTTCAAGTACATATTTAAAACATTTTGGTACAGGAACAGAAAAGGTTGAACAGGCAGTAAGGCATTATTTTAAGGAAGCTAGAGTAATTAGAATGGATAATGATACAACAAGAAAAAAAGGTTCTCATGAGATTTTATATAATAAATTTAAAAATCAAGAAGCTGATATATTAGTGGGGACACAAATGATAGCAAAAGGGCTGGATTTTGAAAATGTAACATTAGTTGGAGTGCTTGCAGCCGATATGGGAATTAATTTCCCCGATTATAGAGCGGGAGAAAGAAGTTTTCAACTTTTAACGCAGGTTAGTGGAAGAGCAGGGAGAGCAGATAAAGAAGGGGAGGTTATAATACAAACTTATACACCAGACCACTATTCTTTAAAATATGCAAAAATAGCTGATTATGAATCATTTTTCAAGGAAGAAATAATGATTAGAAAAGCAATGGATTATCCTCCATTCTCTAAACTTATGATTATAAATTTAGGTAGTAAATTTGAAAGCGAATTAATAACTTTCTCAAAAAAATTAAGAGCTGAAGTATATAATATATTAAAAGATGAAACAGATACAACTGTATTTGAAGCCACACAATCTATAGTAGCAAAAATAAATGATACTCATAGGTGGCAAATTTTAATAAAAGGTAATATAAATGATTATAATGCAATGCTTATAAAAAATGGTGTTTATAAGTTAACTCAAGGTGTATATAATAAAATTAGAGTTACAATGGATATAAATCCAAATAATTTAATGTAGGAGGTCAGAATATGGCATTAAGAACAATAAGAGTGGATGAAGATCCAATTTTAAGAAAAATAAGTAAGGTTGTTAAAGAAATAACACCAAGAACAGCACTTTTAATACAGGATATGGTAGAAACAATGCGCGAAGCAAATGGAGTTGGACTTGCAGCACCACAAGTAGGAATACTTAAAAGAATATTTATTGTAGATGCGCAAGATGGATCAGGGCACAGAATTTTTGTTAATCCAGAAATTATAGAAAATAAAGGGTGTCAACTTGGTCCAGAAGGGTGTCTAAGTTTACCTGGTGAACAAGGCGAAGTTGAAAGATTTAATGATATAATAGTAAAAGCACTTGATGAAAATGGTAAGGAATTTGTATTAGAAGCAAGTGAATTACTTGCTAGGGCTATACAACATGAAAATGACCATTTGAATGGGATATTATTTACAGACCATGTAAAATAGGAGGATAAATTAATGAATATAGTATTTATGGGTACACCAGATTTTGCGGTACCATCATTAAAAGCACTTATAGATGAGTTTGGAGTAAAGGCTGTGTATACACAACCTGATAGACCAAAAGGAAGAGGTAAAAAATTATCTATGACACCTATAAAGGAACTTGCTTTAGAGCATAACATAGAAGTTTTTCAGCCAAACAGTTTAAGAAAAGAACCAGAAGCAGTAGAAGTCTTAAAAGCATTAAAACCAGACTTTATAATAGTGGTAGCATTTGGTCAAATACTTCCAAAAGAAGTTTTAGATATACCAAAGTATGCTTGTATTAATCTTCATGGGTCATTACTTCCAAAGTATAGAGGTGCAGCACCAATACAATGGAGTGTAATAAATGGAGAGAAAATGGCAGGAAACACAACTATGCTTATGGATGTAGGTCTTGATACAGGAGATATGCTTTTAACTAACGAAGTTGAAATAACAAGATTTATGACAGCAGGAGAGTTATATGATGAATTAAAAGAAAGTGGTGCAAAACTTTTAGTTGAAACTATAAATAAAATGGTTGAAAATGAAATAACACCAATAAAGCAAAATGATGAAGAAAGTACTTATGCATCAATGCTTAATAAAGAAATGGCTAAGATTGATTGGGATAAACCAGCACAGGTTATACATAATCACATTAGAGGACTAAGTCCGTGGCCAATAGCTACAATGAACTTAGGTGATAAAATCATTAAAGTACATGCAAGTGATTTTGAAGATGAAAAATCAGATAAAGAACCAGGTACAATAGTAGAAGCAACTAAGAATGGAATTAAAGTAGCAACTAAAGATGGTTTGTTAGTAATAAAAAAATTACAAATGCCAAATGCTAAGCCACTTATGGTTCAAGATTTCTTAAATGGAAATACTATTGAAGTAGGTACTAAATTAAGTTAATAAAAAAATTATGAGGTGATAATATGCTATACCCGTTTTTTGACCCTACATATCTTATATTGATTCCAGCGATAATTTTATCAATGTGGGCACAAATGAAAGTAAATGGAACTTTTAATAAATATAGCAAAGTACCAAATAGAATAGGATATACAGGAGCACAAGTTGCCAGTATGATTTTAAAGAAAAAAGGTATTTATGATGTGCAAATAGAAGTTGTAAATGGGAAACTTAGTGACCATTATGATCCTGTGAAAAAAGTTGTAAGGTTATCAAAAGAAGTTTATTATGGAAACTCACTTTCAGCGCTTGGAGTTGCAGCTCATGAAGTTGGGCATGTTCAGCAAGATTTTGAAAGTTACGCAGCACTTAAATTTAGACATTCATTATTTCCAGTAGTGAATATTTCAAATAGTGCATCATGGATACTTTTCTTTATAGGAATTTTCTTTAGCATGCCGAGTCTTGTGACAATTGGTATAATTTTATTTTCTATTGTGGTATTATTTCAAATAGTAACATTACCAGTTGAATTTAATGCATCTAATAGAGCAATAAAAGATTTAGAGAGTATGGGAATATTAGCAACAGATGAAGTTGCAGGAGCTAAAAGTGTGTTATCAGCAGCAGCACTTACATATGTAGCAGCAACACTTATGGCTATTTCACAATTAATAAGATTAATTGCTATAAGCAATAGAAATTCAGATTAAATAAAATAATAGAATAAATGAATAGAGGTAAATATATGAATGTTAGAAAAATAATAGTAGAAATATTAGA
This sequence comes from uncultured Clostridium sp., assembly GCF_947039605.1. GTDB lineage: Bacteria > Bacillota > Clostridia > Clostridiales > Clostridiaceae > Sarcina. The sequence continues at coordinate 32,706 of NZ_CAMQZG010000011.1, read as the reverse complement.
TGAAGTTTTTTATAGAGGAGCTTATTCAAATATTGAATTAAACAAAAGATTAAATAACTTAGACTCAGACTCAAAAGATAAAGGTCTTATAACAGAAGTTGTATACGGTACTATAAAGTATAAAAAAACAATAGATATTATATTAGAAAATTTTGTTAAAAAAATAGATGATATAGATAAAAATGTATTGAACATATTAAGAAGTGCAATATATCAAATGAGATACTTAGATAGAGTTCCAGACTATGCAGTAGTAAATGAAGCTGTAAATTTATCAAAAACTAGAGCAAAGAGTTTAAGTCCATTTGTAAATGGAGTATTAAGAAATTACCTAAGAAATATGGATAAAAAGTTTGAGGGTAGATTATCAGGTAGTGAAAAACTTGCTTATGAATATTCATTTGAAAAATGGATGATAGATTTATTAATATCTCAGTATGGTGAAGAAATAACTAAAAAGATATTAGCAGGTCTTAACACAAGAGCAGCAGTGACAGTTAGAGTTAATAGTCTTAAAGCAGACTATGATGATATATTAGAAAGACTAGAAAATGATGGTTATGATGTTGAAGAAGGATTTATGTGTCCTGAAGCAATTATAATTAAAAAAGGAAGCTCACTTGAAAAAAATGAAATTCATGAGCAAGGTTTAATCAGTGTTCAGGATGAGAGTGCAATGCTTGTAGCTCCAGTTTTAAACCCTAAAGAAGGGGATATAGTAATGGACCTTTGTAGTGCACCAGGAGGTAAAGCAACTCACCTTAGTGAATTACTTATGAATACAGGAAAAGTTTATGCATTTGATATATATGAGCATAAATTAAACCTTATAAGAGAAAATGAAAAAAGACTTGGAATTACAAATATAGAAACAGGAATTATGGATGCAGCTAAATTAGAAGGAAAATATGTTGAATTTGCAGATAAAATACTTCTAGATGTTCCATGTTCAGGACTTGGAATAATAAGAAAGAAACCAGAAATAAAATGGACTAAAAATGGAAGAGAGCTTCAAAATATAGCTAAGATACAAACACAAATATTAAATAATGCTTGGATATACCTTAAAAAAGGTGGAGAGCTTGTTTATTCAACATGTACTCTTAACAAAAGAGAAAATGAAGATATAATAGAAAGATTCTTAGGTAGAAATCAAGATGCTAGCGTAGAAAAGGCATTTATAGGACAAAACGATAATATCATATATAGTGGTGATGGAAGTATAACTATATTACCAAATGAATATATGGATGGTTTCTTCATGGTAAAACTAAAGAAAAACTAATGGAGGGCAGATAAAATGAAAGATATATTATGTATGAATCTCAAAGAACTTCAAGCTTGGATGGTTGAGAATAAAGAAAGCAAATTTAGAGCAAAGCAGGTCTTTGATTGGATATATAAAGAAAAGGAAAGTTTTGATGATATGAAAAACTTGCCAGAGAGTACAAAGGAGAAGCTTAAAGAAAGCTTCTACCTTGAGTATCCTACTATTATTGGTAACTTCAAATCAATGATAGATGGAACAAGAAAGTTTCTATTAACACTAAAAGATGGTAATATAATAGAGTGTGTTGTGATGAAGCATAAACATGGTAATACAATTTGTGTTACAACACAAGTTGGATGTAGAATGGGATGTACATTCTGTGCATCTGGACTTAATGGTAGAATTAGAAATCTTACATCAGGTGAAATATTAGCAGAAGTAATAGTTGCAACAAAGCTTTTAGGAGAAAGAATATCTAATATAGTATTAATGGGAAGTGGAGAGCCGCTTGATAACTATGATGAAGTTATGAAATTCTTAGAACTTGTAAATGCAGATTATGGATTAAATATAGGCCAAAGACATATAACATTATCAACTTGTGGAATAGTTCCTAAGATATATGATATGGCAGATAAAGAAATGCAAGTGACATTAGCTATTTCATTACATTCAGTGACGGATGAAAGTAGAAAACAGATAATGCCAATTGCAAAGAAATATTCAATAAAAGAAATAATGGATGCATGTAACTATTATATAGACAAAACGAATAGAAGAGTTACATTTGAATACGCTCTTTTAAAAGGTATAAATGATAATATAGATACAGCGAATGCATTAGGGAATCTTCTAAGTGGAATGCTTTGTCATGTTAATCTTATACCAGTTAATGAAATAAAAGAAAATGATTTTAAGAAACCTTCTAAAGAGGATATTGAATTATTTAGAGAAGTCTTAAATTCATATGGTGTTGAAGCAACTGTAAGACAAGAAAAAGGTGCAGATATAGATGCTGCATGTGGCCAATTAAGAAGAAGTCATTTAGAGAAAAATAAAGAGGCCTAAAAAGGAGAATGGTTTATTTATGGTAGGATTTGTAACTGATATAGGAAACGTTAGAGAAATCAATGAAGATTATGCAAATTATTATCTCGGAGAAGGTTACAAGTTATATGTGGTCGCTGATGGAATGGGTGGACATAATGCGGGTGAAGTAGCAAGTAAAATGGCAGTAGATGGTATGATAAGCTTTATTAAGGATAATTATAAAAAAATTAATGATAATGAAATTCTTATAGAAGCAGTGGCAGAAGTAAACTACAAAATATATAAACACTCATTAGAAGCTAATAATCTATCTGGAATGGGAACAACTATAGCAGCAGCATTTGCAACAGAGAAGGTTATAAGAGTTGTGAATGTAGGGGATAGTGTTTGCTACGGAATAGAGAGAGATGCTATAGACAAAATAACTAAAGATCACTCCCTTGTACAAGAGTTGTTAGATACTGGAAGTATAAGTGTTGAGGAAGCAAGAAATCATCCAAGAAAAAATATAATAACAAGAGCGGTGGGGACAAACATAAGAGTTGAAGTAGATCAGTTTACAGTCCCAAGAAATATTTATGATTATTTTGTACTATGTACAGATGGATTAAGCAATGAAGTTAGTGAAGAGGAAATTTTTAATGAAATTAGATGGTCTAATGATTTAAAAGAATCTAGCAAAAGGCTTGTTGATATGGCTAAAGATGCTGGGGGGAAAGATAATATAACAGTTCTTGTTTTTGGAGGAGAGAAGTAGTATGGAAGAGAGAATATTAGGAGAAAGATACAAACTACTTGGAAAAGTAGGTGAAGGTGGTATGGCTGTTGTCTATAAGGCAATGGACCAAAAACTTAATAGACCTGTGGCACTTAAAATACTGAAAGAAAACTTTAAAGAAAATGATGCTATTATAAAAAAGTTTAAGGCTGAAGCAATGGCAGCAGCTAATCTTTCTAACCCTAACATAGTTAGTGTACTAGATGTTGGTAGACAGGATGGGATAAATTATATTGTAATGGAGTATGTTGAGGGAAAGACTTTAAAAGATATTATTGTTGAAAAAGATAGACTTCCAGTAGATGTTGCAATAAGAGTAGCTATAAAGGTAAGTACAGCACTGGAATGTGCTCATAAAAACAATATAGTTCATAGGGATATAAAACCTCATAATATATTAGTAACAGCAGATGGAACTGTTAAAGTAGCTGACTTTGGAATTGCCAAGTCAATGGATTCATCAACAATGGCACATACAAATACAATCATAGGATCAGCACATTATTTTTCACCAGAACAAGCAAAAGGTGGATATATGGATTATAAAACAGATATATATTCTCTTGGGGTTGTTATGTATGAAATGCTTACTGGAAAGGTACCATTTGATGGGGATACACCAGTTACTGTAGCATTAAAACACATACAAGAAAAAGTTATATCACCAAAGGAAATAAATCCAGAAATTCCAGAGGGGCTTAATAATTTAATACTTAAGTGTTTAGAAAAAGATCCAGCGAATAGATATCAAACATCTAAAGAGGTTACAGCTGATCTTGATAAAATTAAAAATAATCGTAATGTAAAAATTAGTGGAGGTTTAACAGGTGAGGATGAGTATACAAGAATATTACCATCAGTTGATCTTGGAAAAACTACATTAATGAATAAGAATACTGACTTTGAAACAGGAACAATGGACCCTATTTCAATGAATAATTCTGATATATATGAAGATGAGGATTATGACTATGATGATGAGGAAGAAGATTATGATTATAAACAGAGAAAGTATGATGAGAGACATGTAACATCAAGTACACCTAATAAAAAAAATAATTCAAAAATGGTTCTTTGGGTAGCCATTATAGTTGTTGTTTTGGGGGGAGGATTCTTTATAGGAAGTAAAGTAATACCGAAACTTTTAGGTGAAAGTAATAATCAAACAGCAGAAGTTGTAAAAGATGTTACTCTACCTAATTTAGAAAATATATCAGCAACACAGGCAGTTCAAGAATTAACAAAGCTTGGGTTATCATATGAAGAAATAATGGAAAGTAATTCAAAATATGAAGCTGGAACAGTTTTCAAAACACAACCAGTAGCTAATCAAACTGTTAAAGAAGGTAGTGTTGTCAAAATATTTGTTAGCCAAGGTGCAAAGCAAATATCAATTCCCAATGTAGCAGGAATGACTCTTGCCTCAGCAAAAGAAACTCTTGAATCTTTAGGCTTACAAATAGGAACAGTGAGTGAAAACTATAGTGATGATATAACTAAAGGCCAAGTAATAGGAACAAATCCAGGACATGGTATAACTATATCTGAAGGAACCACTGTAAATATTACTGTAAGCAAAGGTGCAGAAGTTAAAATGGTTCAGATTCCAAATGTTGAAGGGAAATCAGTTAAAGATGCTACAGCGGCACTTGAAGGCGCAGGCTTAAAAGTAACTGTAAAAGAAGGCTTAGAAGCACCAGAGACTGAGAAAAATGGAGTAGTATATGAGCAGAATCCTACAGGCTATAAAGTTGAAGAAGGCACTGGGGTAACAATCACATACTATGCAAATACAAAGGAAGAACCAGTAGATCCAAGTAAACCGGATCCAGAGAAGCCGGTAGATCCAGAGAAGCCGGTAGAACCAGAGAAGCCGGTAGAACCAGATTCAACTACAGTTGCGGTTGGAAATCTTATAGGTCAACAAGGAAGTGCCGTTAAAGCAAATCTTGAAGGGCAAGGATTAAAAGTAACTGTTGCAACTGGAAGTGCGGCACCAAGTGCTCCAGAAGTAGGAAATGTATATATACAAAGTTGGAGAGATGGAAGCAATGTTCCAAAAGGACAATATATAAATGTGACAATATATGGACCAGTAGCAAGAGCACAAGAGGCTCCTAAAGTGGAGCAGATAGCTACTACGAATTTAAAAACACCACCAAAGAAGGCAGACCAAGCACCTAAATCAAATTTAAGTGTAGTTGTAACGCCTAAAAGTGTAGCTGGAGATAAGACAGATAAAGCTAAATCAGTATAAACTTTTTTATAAAGTTAAGAAATCCGAGATTAAATTCTCGGATTTCTTGCATTATAGGGAGAGTTTTGTTTATTATAAGAGTAGAAACTTAAAAACTAATCAGATATAGAACAAAAGAAATGGAGGAATTATGGAAGGAAGAATAATAAAAGGTATAGGTGGGTTTTATTATGTTAAAACTACTGACGGAATTATAGAGTGTAAAGCAAGAGGGAAATTTAGACACAAAGGTATGAAACCTATGGTTGGGGATCTAGTCGATATAGAAGTTGATAATGGAAAAGGTGTAATAGAAGATATACATGAGCGTAGCTGTGAACTCATTAGACCAACTGTTTCAAATGTAACTAGAGCATTTGTTGTATTTGCACTTAAGAGTCCAGATATACAATTTGATTTATTAAATAGATTTTTAGTCCTTTGTGAGCATAATGATATTGAGGCTATAGTATGTCTTAATAAAGAAGATTTATGTACAGATGAAGAAAAAGAAAAAATAGCAAATGATATAAAAGCAATAGGATATGAAGTTTTATTTATAAATGCAAAAGAACAAAATGGATTAGAAGAACTTAAAAAAATGATACAAGGTCATATAACAGTACTTTGTGGACCATCAGGAGCTGGAAAATCTACATTGTCAAATGCACTTATTGATAGAGAGCATATGCCAACAGGTGAACTAAGTTTGAAAATAGGAAGAGGTAAGCATACTACAAGACATAGTGAACTTATAGAAATAGAAGATGGTTTCCTTGTTGATACTCCAGGGTTTTCAACTGTTGATTTAAGCTTTATGGATAAAGAAGATTTAAAGTATTGCTTCCCAGAGTTTACAAAATATCAAGATGGATGTAAGTACAGAGGGTGCAATCATTATAAAGAACCTCATTGTGCAATTAAAGAAAAGCTTGAAGAGGGAAAAATAGATAAATTAAGATATGATTTTTATATAAAAAGATTAGAAGAAATATTAAATGGGAGAGTGAGATAAATGGTAAAAATAGCACCATCAATATTATCAGCAGATTTTAGAATTTTAGGTGATCAGGTTAAAAGAGTAGAAAATGCAGGAGCAGAGTTTTTACATATAGATGTTATGGATGGAAGATTTGTTCCTAACATAAGTTTTGGATTCCCAGTTATGAATGCGCTTAGAAATGATTGTAAAATGGTATTTGATGTCCATCTTATGATAGAAGAACCATCAAAGTATATAGAAGATTTTGCAAAAGCAGGAGCAGATATATTAACAATACATTATGAAGCAGAAAGACATCTTGATAGAGCTATAAGTTATATTCAAAGCAAAGGGATGAAGGCAGGAGTTTCATTAAACCCTGCAACTCCAGTGGATGTTTTAAAATATGTAATTGGAAAACTTGATATGGTTCTGATTATGTCTGTTAATCCAGGTTTTGGTGGTCAAAGCTTTATAGAATATTCTTTAGATAAGATTAAAGAAGTTAAAAAAATGGCTATTGAAGCAGGTAACCAGAACATATTAATTCAAGTTGATGGTGGAGTAGGAGCAAGTAATATTAAATCAGTTGTAGATGCTGGAGCAAATGTTATAGTTGCAGGGTCAGCTGTATTTAAAGGTGATAAAATAGAAGAAAATATAAAAGATTTAAGAGCTAGTCTGTAGTTATGAAAATACTCATGGTAGCAGCTGGGGAGAAACCTAGAAAAGATATTTTAAATGAATATTTAAATTATTGTGATGTTACAATAGCTATAGATAAAGGTACCGAAATCTTTTTAGAAAATGGAATTTCACCAGATTATGCTGTTGGAGATTTTGATTCTATAAGTGAAAAGTTTAAAGTAAAACTAAAAGATATAAATAATTTTGTATATCCAAGTGAAAAAGATTTTACCGATTCAGATATAGCAGTAAACTTAGCATTTAAATTAAAGGCTACAGAAATAGTTATGCTAGGAATGACTGGGGGGAGAATAGATCACTTATTTGGAAATATAGGTCTTTTAAATAAATGTTTAAAAAATGGTGTATCTGCTTACATTGTAGATGGAAATAATAAAGTATTTTTAAAAGATAAAAGTTTTAATCTTCAAGGGAAATATGGAGATATAGTTTCATTTTATGCATTTTCAGGTGATGTAGAAAACTTGAAAATAGAAAATGCAAAATATCCATTGGATAATTATTTGCTAGAACCATTTGAAAGTTTATGTAATTCTAATGAATTTTTAGATGGAGATATAGAAGTTTCATTTGATACTGGAAAGTTATTAGTTATATATTCAAAAGAATAGGAACATTTTCACTACTTGTTGCATAATATATAATAAGTTTAATTATAGTAGGTGATGAGTAAGTGAAGATTACAGTAATAAAATTACCAAGATTCTTAGGTAAGATAATAAAAAAAGTGTTCAAAAATAATTAATATGGATACATATTAAAAGGCTAGCAGTTAAAATTATAACTGCTAGCCTTATTTTTTTGTCTTTAAAACAAAAAAATGCAATTGCTTTCACAATTGCATTTTTATCAAAGAACTATACTGCTCTTTGAACCTTACCAGATCTCATACATCTAGTACAAACTGTTATTGTCTTAGGTGTACCCTTAACGATAGCTTTTATTTTCTTAACGTTAGGAGCCCAAGTTCTTTTTGATTGTCTGTGTGAGTGACTGTATTGAGTACCTGCCACAACACCTTTAGCACATATATCGCACTTTCTTGCCATGATAAAACACCTCCTTTACATGAAGATAAATCTCCAATAGGACAAATACTATTTTAGCATAAATATATTAAATGTTGCAAGTAAAATATAAAATTATTAAAAAAAACTTGTATTCTTCTATAATATAGGTAAACTTAATAATAAATAATAAATCTTGAATAATATAAGTATTTATTATAATATATATTATATGGAATGGAATAGTTGAGGAGGTGTCATCATGATTGGATATTCAAATGAGCAAGGGCAAGTAGCCTATGCAGATGATGTATTATCAAAAATAATAGGTTTATCAACAATGGAATGTTATGGAGTTGTTGGGATGGTTTCAAAAAGTGCCACAGAGGGACTTTGGGAATTAATGAAAATAGAGAACCTTTCAAAAGGTGTAAAAATAACGCATAAAGATGATAAACTAGCTATAGAACTTTTTATAATGGTTGAATATGGCACAAAAATATCAGTGATTGCAAATAATATAATTCAAAAAGTAAAATATAATGTAGAAAATTATACTGGCTTAAAGGTATCAGCTATAACAGTAAATGTTCAGGCGGTCAGAGTCTAGGAGGTAAATCATAATGAAATATAATAAAATAAGTGGGGAACAATTTTACGCTATGGTGCAAAATGCATCAAATAGTTTAGAATCACAGAGCGAATATGTTAACTCACTAAATGTATTCCCAGTACCAGATGGGGATACAGGAACAAATATGTCAATGACATTTAAGGCAGCAGCTAAAGAAATAGCAGCTAATAGAAATGGTAGTATTGCAGATGTTTCAAAAAAACTTGCTAAGGGTGCACTTATGGGCGCAAGAGGTAATTCAGGAGTTATTCTTTCACAAATCTTAAGAGGAATGTCTAATGGGTTTGAGGGGGTTGAAGAGGCTGGAGTTACTGATTTTGTTAGAGCATTAGAAGAAGGTGCTAAATCAGCTTATAAAGCTGTTATGAGACCGACAGAAGGTACTATACTTACAATTATAAGAGCTGCAGGTGAAATAGCTGGAGTTACAACTACAACTGATGTAAAATCATTACTTGTTGAAGTGACAAGAGAGTGTAAAATAGTGCTTGATAAAACACCAGAAATGCTTCCAGCACTTAAAAAAGCAGGTGTGGTAGATTCAGGTGGAATGGGTCTTTTAATAATATTAGAAGGTATGCTTGAAGCTTTAAGAAATAATCTTAAAGTTGAAGAGGTAGCACTTGTTAGTGTTAATGGAGGTCCAGCTGCAAGCTTAGCTCAAGAATCAATTAGTGAGGATGATATAAAATTCGCATATTGTACTGAGTTTATAATTCTTGGAGATGATAAAAAAGCAGAAGCTTTTAAAGCTAGCATTGAAGCACTTGGTGATTCAATGATAGTTGTTGGATATGAGGATGTTATAAAGACTCATATACACACAAATGACCCAGGAAGAGTTTTATCAATGGCGGTTCAAATAGGTGAGTTATCTAATATAAAAATAGATAATATGAAAGAAGAACACAGAGAAATTCTTGGTATGACAGGTGCTTCTACAATAGCAGTAGCTAAAGTAGAAGAAGTTGCAGAAGCGAAAGAGTTTGGTTTTGTGTCTGTTGCTATGGGATCAGGAATGACTGATATATTTAGAGACCTTGGTGTTGACTACATAATAGAAGGTGGTCAAACTATGAATCCAAGTACTCAGGATATAGTTGATGCTATTGAAAAGATAAATGCAGAGCATATATTTATACTTCCAAATAACAAGAATATTATAATGGCTGCAAATCAAGCAGCTGAAATTTCAGATAAAGATATAAGAGTTATACCAACAACTACAGTTCCTCAGGGAATTACAGGTATAACAATGTTTAATCCACATGCTGATGTAGATGCAAATGAAAAAGCTTTAAAAGAAGCTATGTCAAATGTTAAGTCAGCGTCAGTTACTTACGCAGTAAGGGATACTGAAATGGATGGAATAGAGATTAAAGAAGGAAATATTCTTGGTCTTATCGAAGGTAAGATTAAAGAAGTTGGAGATTCAGCTTATGGTGTTGCAAGTACATTAATTGATAACATGACAGATGAAGATTCAGAACTTATTACAATATTCTATGGAAAAGATTGTGATGAGGCTAAAGTAGAAGAGTTAGTTGCTACTTTAGAAGAAAAATATGAAGATTTCGATATACAATGTTATAAAGGAAATCAACCATTATACTACTTCATAATAGCAGTAGAATAAAAAGAAGCGACTTATGTCGCTTCTTTTTTTATAGAAAAGGAGAAATAAGAATGAATATTTATAACGAGATATCAACTATAAAAGGAGTAGGACCAAAGCTACAGGAGAAATTAAATAGATGTGGGATATTTACAATATTAGATTTATTATTATATTTTCCAAGAGATTATGACTTTGTAAATAGTGAACTTGATTTGAATACTGATTTTGAAAAGGAAAAGGCAGTGCTTTTATGTAAAATGATAGCTTGTGAGGGGACCATAAGAACTAGAACGGGTAAAAGGCTTACTAGTATTCAATTTATGCATGGTGGAATAAAAGTTGCAGCTAAGTGGTTTAATCAGCCATATGTAATAAAAAGTTTTGCTGTAGGGGAAGACTACAATCTTATGGGGACTTTTAAGAAAAAAGGTAATAGGATGGAAATTATGAATCCTATTATTGCTTGTGTTGAGGCTAAAAAGAGTGAGATAATTCCAATCTATCCTTTAAAGGGAGATTTGAATAATAAGGTTTTAGTAAAACTTATAAATAATATTCTTGCAGAAATTTTTATAAATGATAATTTGCCAGATTATATGATAGAGAAGTATAAGTTATGTTCACTTGATAAAGCTATTAGAAATATACATTTCCCATTAGATAGACAAAGTCTTAGTGATTCTATCACAAGACTTAAATATCAAGAATTATTTACATACTCTATGAAGATTATAATGATGAGAAAGCATATAAAAGAAAAGTCTAATGGGATTGTGTTTAAAATGTCAGAAGAACTTTTAAGATTTAAGGAAAGTTTACCATTTCCACTTACAGGTGCACAATCAAGAACGGTTAGAGAAATTTTACTTGATCAAAAAAGTATTGTGCCTATGAATAGACTTGTGCAAGGTGATGTTGGAAGTGGGAAAACTTTAGTTGCATTAATAGCACTCTTTAATGCGTATAAGAATGGATATCAGACTGCTCTTATGGCACCAACAGAAATACTAGCACTACAACATAAAAAGGAAGCAGAGAAGTTTTTAGGGCCTTTTGGAGTAGAGATAGAGCTTTTAACAGGAAGTACAAAGGCAAAAGAAAAGTTAAGGATAAAAGAGAGAATAAAATCAGGTGAACCTCTTCTTGTTATAGGAACTCATGCACTTATACAGGAAGATGTGGAATTTACTAATATGGGGTTTGTGGTAACTGATGAACAACATAGGTTTGGAGTTGAGCAAAGAAGCAAACTTGTTAATAAAAATAAAATGGCAGATACCCTAGTTATGACAGCAACACCCATTCCTAGAACATTATCTCTTTATTTATATTCAGATTTAGATATATCTATAATTGATGAGATGCCACCAGGAAGAAAACCTATAGATACAATACTTATAGATACAAAGCAAAGACAAAAAGCTTATAAATTTGCATATGAGCAGGTAGCACAAGGTAGACAGGTGTATATAGTTTCACCACTTATAGAAGAAAATGAAAAATTAGAGCTTAATTCAGTAGAACAGGTTTATGATGAACTTAAGTCTGATATTTTTGCAAATGTAGATATAGAGATTTTACATGGAAAAATGAAGCCTAAAGAAAAAGAAGATGTTATTAATAGATTCAAAGCTAATGAAACTAAACTTATTGTATCAACAACTGTAATAGAGGTTGGGGTAAATGTTCCTAATGCAACGGTTATGATGATAGAAAATGCTGAAAGATTTGGACTTGCACAGCTCCATCAATTAAGAGGTAGGGTTGGTAGAGGTGAACATAAGTCATATTGTGTTCTAGTAGCTAATACAAAAAGCGAAATGACTAAGAGAAGAATGGAAATTATGACAGAAAGTAATGATGGTTTTTATATATCAGAAGAAGATTTAAAACTTAGGGGTGCTGGTGAAATGTTTGGAATGAGACAGCATGGGGATGAAGAGTTTATACTTTCAGATATAGCACTTGATATAAAAATCTTAAAGTGTGCAAATGCAGAAGCAAAGAAGATTGTGTCAGAAGATAGTCCGGTTAATAGAAAAATATGTGATGAGGTATCAAAAAATCTCGAAAGAAGTAGAACTTATATATGTTTTAACTAAGTTTAAATTGTATGAGTATATACAATTATGGTAAAATGTAATTTAATGATAAAAACTAAGGAGGCAATCAAATGAGAATAATTTCTGGTAAAGCAAGAGGTAGAAATATACTTTCACCTGCAACAATGGAAACAAGACCAACACTTGATAGAATAAAAGAAGCAATATTTAATATAATACAAGGGTATATTCCAGATGCAGTTGTAGTTGATGTATTTGCAGGGACGGGAAGCTTAGGGTTAGAAGCAGCAAGTAGAGGGGCTAAAGAATGTTATTTAGTAGATAAAAGTCCAATTACATATCCTCTTTTAAAGAAGAATATAGAAAACTTAAAATTTGAAGATACATGTACATCATTAAATATGGATGCATATGTGGCATTAAAATCATTAAATGCAAAAGGAAAAGTATTTGATTTAGTATTTATTGACCCACCATATTTAATGGACTTAATTCCTGAGGCTATGAAAATTATTGATGAGAATAATATGTTACATGAAGATGGAATTATAGTAAGTAAGATAGATGCAACTGAAGATATATATGAAGGTTCAGAGCATATAAGATTATTTAGAAGTAAAAAATATGGGAATACAATAGTTAATTTATATAAAATAGAAAACTAGGAGGTTTAATTTAAAATGAGGGAAGCTATTTATCCAGGGAGCTTTGATCCAGTTACAAATGGACATCTTGATATAATATTTCGAGGTGCAAAAATATTTGATAAAGTAACTGTAGCTATTCTTGTTAATGTAGATAAAAAAGGGTTATTTACAGTTGATGAGAGGGTTTGCATGTTAAAGGAAGTAACAAAAGATTACGATAATATAGAGGTGATAAGCTTTTTGGGGTTACTAGTAGAACTTGTTAAAATTAAAGGTAATCCGGTTATTTTAAAAGGCCTTAGAAATTCTACTGATTTTGAGTATGAGATGCAAATGGATTTGCTTAATAAAATGTTAGATGAATCTGCAGAGACTATGTATCTTGTATCAAATTCAAACTATGCACAGGTAAGCTCATCAGCAGTAAAACAAATTATGAAGTTTAATGGAAATATAAATAAAATGGTTCCTAAAGTTGTTGAAGAAAAAATGTTAAATAAAATGGGTATGGTTTAAGGGGGAATAAAGATGAGGAATGAAGACTTAGAAAGATTTGAAACTCTAGAATTAGTAGAAATAGTTTATCAAATGGTTGAGAGAGGTACAAAAGTACCTATATCAGGAAAAGTTATGGTTGATAAAAAAGAGCTTCTAGATAGACTTGATGAAATAATTAATATGTATCCTGATGAAGTTAAGAAGGCAAAATGGGTAATTGAAAATAAAAATAATATGCTAAAAGAAGCAGAAGTTAGACTTAATAGTGCTAAAAGAGAAAGTATGGATATTATTGAAAATCAAATACAAAACCATGATATTGTAAGAGATGCTAATAAAAGAGCTGAGGTTATAAAAGCTAAGGCAAATGAAGAGGCAAGACAAATAAGAATATATGCTAGAGAGTATGCAAATGATGTTTTAGGTGCGTTAGAGAATCAGATTGAAAATATGACTTCAACACTTTTAGAACATATGAAAACTGATATGGAAGATTTTGCAGAGAAGTTTACAAGTGATATGAAGGCTACAACACAAATTATAAAAGAAAATGCAAAGGAGCTAGAAGCTCCATTAGTTTAATATGATTTGTTTTTTAGATTTAAAATAAATAAAAATATAAAACTTATGAGAATAAGTATAAGTGATGGCATTAGGAAATTGTAGTTATTATTAGTAATAGATGCAAAAGTACTGATGCTATTTTTATTTAGAAAGCAAATAAATGCCATAATAGAGGCAGCAATAGTTCCTTGTAAAAATTTTAATATAAAATATTTTTTGAAAGAAATTTTATGCTTAGAGAAAAATGAGTATGTTTGTGCAATGATTGATAGACCACCAAAAGAGGCTAAAAAAGATATAATACATAACTTCATTTCGATAGAAAGAGTACTTTCACTCACTATTTTACATCCGTTTGTAAGTTCAACACTTCCAAGAAGTAAACTTTCAATAATTTCTTTAGGTATACCTAAAATAGAAGAGGTGCTAGATATAAATAATGAAACTATATAAGAGTTTTTAAGGATATTAATTAGCACAGAGAAAATAATTATGTAACCAGCAAGAACAAGTAAGGTTAAGGATGCATCTTCTATTGACTTTCTTATGGACTCACCAAGATCTATATTTAAATTTGAAGGCTTAGAAAGTATTAGATGACTTTCTTTAGTCTTTTTTTTAGTTAGTATGCCTATTATTATTGTTGAAAGGTATGATGGAATTAATAATAGATAGCCAAGTGATGTATTTGATAACATAGTGGTTCCAACAGAGGCTATTAAAAAGAGTGGACCTATATTACTAGCAATATTGATTATTCTAGAAAATTCGTTGAAATTAATCTCTTTATTAGTATAGAGTTTTTCAGAATATTTAGCACCAAGAGGATATCCAGATAAATAGCTTGTTATTATTGGAAAAGTACAGTTTTTATTAAGAGATAGTGGTTTACATAAGAATGGACCAAGTAGTTTTGAATAAAGCGAAATGCCATCTATATATAATAAAAAATTGCAAATAACCATAAAGGGGAACATTACAGGAAATATAGAGGTTAAAAAAATTTTACCACCAGATATAGAGGAAGAAATAACAAGTTCGGGTTTTAATAAAAAATATAATATCAAAAGACTAAGTGCGATAGATAAAAGTGTATTGAATTTAGGTTTTAAGAGTTTTAGTAAAAGAAAAAATAGTAAACTGCTTAAAATAATAAGAAAAAAAATACTATACATGCTAGAAAACCTCCTTTAGCGTATATAGTATTTATATTAATGTAGGTTACATATTATAATTAAATTTTTAATCTTTTTTTATTATAGGGCTTAAAAGGTAGTCGCTTGACTCTTTTAGACTAGGATTTAAAAGTGAATATAAATTAGTTGCCTTTACATCAAGAGCTAAAAGTGGATTAGAAATTTTTCTAGGAACTTTTGTTATTATTTCGATATCTGAAGTATCTTTAATTTTTTTTAAAACTTTCCCACCTTTTTTATTTAAAGCAAGAACTCTAATATAATTTGGTCTTTCTTTTAACATATCATATAAAACTTTATCAATGCCGAGAAATACATGACATAAAATTCTTGAAATTCTAGTATGAGTATATCTCTTACTTTTACATCTATTAAGTAAATCTTCATAATTTTCTGCTTGTTTGATTTCATTAAGTATTTTATTATCTAAACCTTCACTTGCATCAGGTATTTGGGTGATAATTGAAGGGTATAACATTAGTTGGTATCTAATATAATTAAACATAGATGAAGGATTAGTAAAGTTATTTTTAGTATTTAGTATATTAAAAGTAGAAATTGGCAAGAATTCTTTAATGGAATTTAAATTTTGGGTAGAAAGAATACTAGTTCGAATAGCAGTTGCAGAAGCAAATGAGTTTTCTCTAGTTTTAATATCATTATAATTTGAACCTTCTCTTTTTAAAGTTAAAGGTTTAATTTTACTATTAAGGCGTAAAATATTTTTACAGTACTCAATACCTAAAATATTATTAGAACTATTTAAAAAGGTTTCAAGATTTGAGATATCAATATTAGCATTAGAATATTTGCGTATGTATGTATCTAAGCTTTTAGCTCTAGCTTTAGGAAAAGGTAAACCAAGAGATAAAGAATCTTTTAGTGAGTTTTTAAATTCTAAAGGCTCAAAGGCTAAAATTTTAGCTACTAACATGATAAGTTCTACACTACCAGCTTCTGAACCAAAATAGATATTATCGACAACGTTAATGCTATCAAGAAGTGAAATTGCTCCAAAAGCAAAATGTTCAGCAGAGGATACTGCATATAATGTTGGAAGTTCGATAACTAAATCAACACCAGAGTCAATAGCCATTTGTGCCCTTGACCATTTATCAGTTATAGCAGGAATTCCACGTTGAACAAAATTACCACTCATAATGCAAATAACAGCATCAGATTTAGTATCATTTTTGCAGTTGTTTAGATGGAATTTATGTCCTGAATGAAAAGGATTATATTCAGTTATTATGCCACTTATTTTCATTTTTCATCACCTTTTTATATTAATAAACAATTAATTTTTTTCTTATAACATTACTACAAATAAGCAATAAAGTCAAAGTAGCAAAAAGTAAAAATTTTCAGATTATTTTTAATTTACTTTTTATTATAATATCAGAAAAATTTGTGATATTATGAAGTTACAATATCTGAGGGACAGAAAAAGATAGAAGTTTAACGAATAGTTTCTATTTATGGAAGGGGAAATAAAAATGCAACTTATGAAGCAAATTTGGGATGCAGCAAAAGCTAATAAAAAGAGGATAGTATTACCAGAAGGTGATGAGGAGAGAACTCTTATAGCATCTCAAAAAATTACAGAAGAACAGCTAGCAAAGGTAATATTAGTAGGTAATGAAGATGTTATTAGAGAAAAGGCAAAGAAATTAAAAGTTAATTTAGATGGGGTAGAGGTAATGGACCCAAATAAATCAGATAGATTAGAATTTTATGTGAAAGAATTTTATGAATTAAGAAAAAGTAAAGGTATGACAATAGAAAAATCAGATATGATTGTAAGAGACCCTTTATACTTTGCTACAATGATGGTGAAAGTAGATGAGGCGGATGGGCTTGTGTCTGGTGCAATTCATACAACAGGAGATTTACTAAGACCAGGGCTTCAGATAATAAAGACAGCACCTGGAGTTTCAGTAGTTTCAAGTTTCTTTATAATGATGGTACCTAATTCAAAGTATGGTGAAGAAGGAATGTTATTATTTGCAGATTGTGCAGTAAATCCAAATCCAACAGCAGAACAATTAGCCTCAATAGCAATAGCAACTGCTGATACTGCAAGAACTTTATGCAAGGTTGAACCTAAAGTTGCAATGTTATCATTTTCAACAATGGGAAGTGCAGACCATGAATCAGTTTCAAAAGTAAGAGAAGCAACAGAAATAGCAAAAAAATTAAGACCAGATCTTGACATAGATGGAGAATTACAACTAGATGCAGCAATAGTTTCTACAGTAGCAGAGCAAAAAGCACCAAATAGTAAAGTAGCAGGAAAAGCAAATGTTTTAGTATTCCCAGATTTACAATCAGGAAATATAGGTTATAAATTAGTTCAAAGATTTGCTAATGCAGATGCAATAGGACCAGTTTGTCAAGGGTTTGCAAAGCCTATAAATGATTTGTCAAGAGGTTGTAGTTCAGATGATATAGTAAATGTTGTTGCACTAACAGCAGTTCAAGCACAATCACAGGATAAATAGTTTTAGTAAGAGACTATTAGTAACTAATTGAGAATTTAGGAGGAATATTAATGAATATATTAGTAGTAAATTGTGGGAGTTCATCATTAAAATATCAATTAATAAATATGGTTAATGAGGATGTTTTAGCTTCAGGTTTAGTTGAAAGAATAGGGACTGAGGGGTCAATATTAATTCAAAAGGTAGAGGGGAAAGAAAAGTATATTATAGAAAAAGAAATGAGTAATCACAAAGAGGCAATAAAACTTGTAATAGCTTCTTTAATTGATACAGACCAAGGTGTAATAAATTCATTAGATGAAATAAATGCAGTAGGTCATAGAGTTGTTCATGGAGGGGAAAAGTATGCACAGTCAGTTCTAATAAATGATGAAGTAATGAAAGATTTAGAGGACTTTGCAAAACTTGCACCACTTCATAATCCACCTAATATAATTGGTATAGAAGCATGTAAGGCATTAATGCCTGATGTAGCTATGTCAGTAGTCTTTGATACAGCATTCCATCAGACAATGCCAGAGAAGGCTTTTGTATATGCACTACCATATGAATTATATAAAGAACATAATATAAGAAAATATGGATTTCATGGTACATCGCACAAATATGTTTCAGCAAAAGCAGCAGAAGTTCTAGGTAAAGATATTAAAGAACTTAAAATAGTAACATGTCATTTAGGAAATGGGGCTAGTATAGCTGCAGTAGATAGAGGGATATGTGTTGAGACAACAATGGGCTTTACACCACTTGAAGGTTTAGTTATGGGGACAAGATGCGGAAGTATAGACCCTGCAATAGTAACATATCTTACAAGTGAACTTGGATATAGTACGAATGAAGTAAATAATATATTAAATAAAAAATCAGGTGTTTTAGGTGTTTCAGGAATAAGTAGCGACTTTAGAGATATTCGAGCAGCTGCTGAAAATGGAAATCATAGAGCTCAATTAGCTTTAGATATATTCTATTATAAAATAAAGCAATTTATAGCAACTTCAGCAGTAGCTATGAGAGGTATGGATGTTCTAGTATTTACAGCTGGTGTAGGTGAAAATTCAACAGAGGCTAGAACTGGAATTTGTGATGGATTAGAATTCTTAGGAATTACCATAGATGAAGAGAAGAATGCGGTAAGAGGGGAATTAATTGAGATTACAGGTACTGATAAGAGAGTAAAAGTCCTTGCTATTCCAACAAATGAAGAAGTTATGATAGCTAGAGATACTTTAGAACTTGTTAAATAAATAATTTCAAAATAACTTGACTTTTAAAAGCTAAGTTTATATAATAATACTTGTGTTATTTACACATTACTATACAGGTTTAGGAGTGTGAGAGGTACTAAGGTACCGAATCTTATGGAATTAAAATTTTCAGACGAAAGTCAAAAAAAAGAAATAAGTAAAGCTATAGATCTTGTAGTAAAAAAAGATACTATAATTCTTCCAGGTGAAGATGTTAAAGTATTACAAGCTATAGAGTTCAATGGTAAAGCTAAGATTGTTGAAGATGTGATTGCTTTAGAGGGATCTATTAAAACAAAATTAGAACTAGAGTGCTCAAGATGCTTAGGAAGTTTTTGTATAGATGTCGATACTGATATTCAAGAAAAATTTTCGAATAATGTAAAAGAAGATGAATCTATTGCTTTTATTGAAGGGGACATCTTAGATGTTTCAGAGGCAATAGTAAGCAACGTAATTTCAACCTTACCTATAAAAAGAATTTGTGATGAACAATGCAAAGGCTTATGTCAAGGATGTGGTACTGATTTGAACCTACATAAGTGCCACTGTGATAATCCAAATCTAGATATTAGATTTGATAAGCTTAAAGAATTGTTTAAACAATAAGGAGGTGTAATCAATGGGAAATCCAGCAAGAAAGATGTCTAAGTCTAAGAGAGATTCAAGAAGAGCACAAACTTACAAATTAAGTGCACCTACAATCGTAGCTTGTCCAAAGTGTCAAGAGATGAAGGTACCTCACAGAATATGTAAAAGTTGTGGAAGTTATGATGGTAAAACAATAATTTCAACTGATGCAGAATAATTAAGAAAGTCTTTGGACTTTCTTTTCTTTATATACAGAGAAAAAAGGGGTGAAGAGGAATGAAAATAGCAATTGATGCAATGGGTTCTGATAATTCACCAGGTGCAGAGGTTAAAGGTTGTATAGAGGCAATAAAGGAATTTTTAGATATTGAAATAGTCATGGTTGGAAAGATTCTAGAATTAGAGGCGGAACTTTCAAAATATGATTATGATAAAAGTAAAATAGTTATTGTTGATGCAACAGAGGTTATCTCACCTAATGAAGAGCCAGTAAGAGCTTTAAAGCAAAAAAAAGATTCAAGTTTAGTAAAAGCACTAAACTTAGTTAAAAGTGGAGAGTGTGATGCAGTTTTATCTGCTGGAAGCACAGGTGCATTTTTAGCTGGGTCTACTTTAATTGTAGGTAGAATAAAAGGGATTAAAAGACCAGCATTAGCACCAGTAATGCCAGGTAAGAATGGACCATTTATGATAATAGATGCAGGTGCTAATGTAGATTCGAAGGCTCCTTTTCTTATTCAATTTGCTAAAATGGGTGAAATTTATTTTAAAACGGTAATGGATGTTAAAAATCCTAAAGTTGGACTTATTAATATAGGTGCAGAAGAACATAAAGGAAATGAACTTACTAAAGAAGCACATCAACTTTTAAAAGCAGAGAGTGATATTAACTTTGTTGGAAATGTTGAGCCAAGAGATGTTTCAGTAGGAGATGTTCAAGTACTTGTATGTGATGGATTTGTTGGGAATACAGTTCTGAAAATGTATGAAGGAACTGCAAAAACAATATTATCAATGATTAAAGAAGAGATAATGAACTCATTTGTATCAAAAATAGGTGCTAAATTCCTTTCAGGAACTTTTAAGTCATTAAAGAAGAAGATGGATTATAAAGAGTATGGTGGTGCACCATTCCTTGGAGTAAATGGAATTTGTATTAAAGCACACGGCAGTTCTGATGCAAAAGCATTTAAAAATGCCGTAGGGCAAGCAAGAAGATTTTATAATAATGGACTTATAGAAAAGATAAAGTCTGAAATAGAAAAATAAAATAAATTTAATTAATTTATTTTAGTTGTAATATTGACGGATTTAAATATATATAATAATATCTATATAGGTTGATATAGGAGGTGAGTTTATGATATTTGATAAAGTTAAAGAAATTATAGCAGATAAATTATCAGTAGATGAGTCAAGTGTAACTATGGAATCAACATTTGTTGATGATTTAGGAGCAGATTCTTTAGATGTAGTTGAACTTATTATGTCACTTGAAGAAGAATTAGAGATGGAAATACCAGACGAAGACGCTGCTAATTTTGCAACAGTTGGAGACGTAGTTAAGTATATTGAGACACATAACGAAGACTAATCGAATCCCGCAGTAGCGGGATTTTGTTTATGATTTGTATAAGTATTAGGTTTATTCTTGAATTTGTTTTTTTGCAAACTGAAGAATAAACCTTGAGGAGTGGGGTTTAACGTGAAAGATTTAACAATAAAAGATTTAGAACAAAAGGTTGGTGTTGAGTTTATTAATAAAGGATTATTAATAACAGCACTTACACATAGTTCATTTGCAAATCAGTATAAAGATGTAAAATACAACGAAAGATTAGAATTTTTAGGAGATTCAGTTCTTCAATTAACAGTTACAGAGCATTTATATAATAATTATAAAGATAAATCAGAAGGAGAACTTACAAAAATAAGAGCACTTATTGTTTGCGAAAATTCACTTTATGAGATTGCTAAGGATATGAAACTTGGTAGAATAATTAGAATGAGTAAAGGTGAAGAACTAACTGGTGGAAGAGATAGAATATCCATTCAAGCTGACTGTGTAGAGGCTCTTATAGCAGCAATTTATTTAGATAAAGGAATTGAATTTGCTAAGGAATTTATATTAAAACACTTTAGTAGTGTAATAAGCAAAGCTATAAATGAAGAGATAATTTTAGATTTTAAAACAAGACTTCAAGAAGTTTTACAAAAAAATGGAGAAGTTGCTATCAATTATGAGCTTATAAGACATGAGGGACCACCTCATAGAAGATGTTTCTTTACACAAGTTAATATTAATGGAAATATAATGGGTCTAGGTGAAGGCTTTAGTAAGAAAGAAGCAGAACAAAATTCAGCAAAAGAGGCTTTAACAAAGGTGGAGAATAAAAAGTGGGAAAAAGACATTATATAATTCCTATATTTGTACCACATGAGGGATGCCCTCATGATTGTGCATTTTGTAATCAAGCTAGAATTACTGGTGAAGAAACAAATGAGATAACAGGACCTAAGTTTAAGCTAGAAAATGCTGTAAATGCTAAATTTGTAAAAGACACTATTGACGAATATATAGAAACAATAGTTAGAGAAGAAAATACTACTGTTGAAGTATCTTTCTTTGGTGGAACATTTACGGCAATTGATTTAACTAAGCAAAAAAGACTTTTATCTGTAGCAAAAGAGTATAAAGAAAAAGGTATTATAGATTATATAAGATTATCAACTAGACCAGATTATATTGATGATGATATATTAACTCATTTAAAGAGTTTTTCAGTAGATATAATTGAACTAGGAGTTCAGTCATTAGATGAAGAGGTTTTATTAAAATCAACAAGAGGTCATACAAGTGGTGACGTAGAGATAGCATCAAAACTTATAAAAGATTATGGTTTTACTCTAGGACATCAAATAATGCTTGGGCTTCCAAGTGATACAAAGGAAAAAGATATAGAAACTACAAAAAAATCTATATCTTTAAATCCAGATATAGCAAGAATATATCCAGCACTTACAATAAAAGATACAGCTATGGAATATATGTATAAGAATAATACATACGTTCCTTACACATTAGATGAGTGTGTTGATATTGCAAAAGCATGTTATAAGTTATATATAGAAGCTAGGGTGAATATCATAAGAGTTGGACTTCAGGCAACTGATAATATTGCTGAGGGTGAAGATATTGTAACAGGACCTTTCCATCCTGCATTTAGAGAGCTTGTTGAAGCTGATATTTTAAATGAAGAAATCTTAAAACTTATTAAAGCAAATAAAATAACAAGTGAGATTGTTATTGAAATAAGTAACAGAAGCATTTCAAAATTATATGCAGATAAAAAAAGATATTTTATCGATTTTAAAAATAAAGTTGATAACAATATACTTGTTAATGTTATAAAAGATATGGATAAGTCATTTATAAATATTAAAACAAATAATAAAGTATATAAAATTGATATAATATAAAGTGATAAGTTCTAGAGAAATCTAGGACTTATTTTTTTAATATTAATAGAAATAGAAAGGCACATATGATAAGATATTTCTATAGAGTTTTAAGGGGTGTACGAGATGAGAGTGGCTACGAGACGAAATATGGCAAGAGGGATTGCTATTGGAATAGTTTTAATAATGATATTGATGTTAATGGTAGAATTTGTGTAAAAAATCAGGAAGGAGGGGTCAATCTTAAAATTAAGGTTTAGATTGACTAGTTTTTATGTTTTTAAAATCTCTTGAAATAAGAGGCTTTAAGTCGTTTGCAGATAAAACGGAGTTAAGGTTTACTAAAGGAATAACAGCAATTGTAGGACCAAATGGTAGTGGTAAGAGTAATGTATCAGATGCTGTAAGATGGGTTTTAGGTGAACAAAGTGCTAAAACTTTAAGAGGATCAAAGATGGAAGATATCATCTTTACAGGTACTGAATACAGAAAAGCTATAGGAATTGCAAGTGTTTCTCTTACACTTGATAATAGTGATGAGAGTCTCCCAATAGACTTTAATGAAGTTAAAGTAACAAGACGTATATACAGATCAGGAGAGAGTGAATACCTTATAAATAACTCAACTTGTAGATTAAAAGATATTGTAAATCTATTTATGGATACAGGTATAGGAAAAGAAGGATACTCACTAATTGGTCAAGGGAAGATTGATGCGATTTTAAGTGGAAAATCAGATGATAGAAGAGCACTTTTAGAAGAAGCGGCAGGTATTGTAAAATATAAGTCAAGAAAAAGTGAGGCAGAGAGAAAGCTTAAAAATACAGCAGATAATTTAACTAGAATAAATGATATTGTATATACTTATGAGGAACGATTAGAACCTTTAGAAGAAGAAAAGAAAAAGGCTGAAAAATATTTAACTTTAGCAAGTGAGCTTAAAGAGAAAGATATTAATTTACTTGTAAACAATTTAATTAGTATAAATTCAAAGATAGAAGTAAAAGAAGATGAAATAAAAAAGATAGAAGAAATTAATATATTAGAAAAAGAAAAAAATAATAATGCTAGAGAAAGTTTAAAGAAATTAAAAGTAGATATAGAAAAGTTAGAAGTTGATAACCTTACGAAAAAAGAGGATTATTTAAGTAAAAAAGAAAGTATAGTAAATGCAAAGTCAGAGATTTTATTATTACAAGAAAGAATTAAAAATTTTGAGGGTACTATAAAGAAATCTAATGATGATATAGATTTTAATCTTAAGAAGAAAAATAATTTAAATAAAGAACTTATGATTATTATAGAAGAATTTGATAATCAGGAAAAAGGAATTCAATTTATAAAAAAAGAATTATCTGAAAAAGAAATTTTGAAAAGTGAAATCATTTCAACTTTACATAATAAAGAAGTAGAAATTAATAAGCTTAAAAACAAAGATATTGAAGCAACGAGAACAGAATCGAATTACTTTAATAGAAAGGCTATTTTAGAAAGTAAATTTTCAGATTTAACTGAAAATTTAGATGCTAATCATATAAAAATTTCAGGGATGGAAGCATCTTTAAATGTAAGTATAATAACAAAATTTAATTTAGATAATGAAATTTTAGAGGAAGAAAATAAAAAAACTTTTTTAATTTCAGGAAAAGTAGAAAAAGAGAATGATATTACTACAAAGAAAACTAAACTTATAGATTTTGAAAAGGGAATAACAAGGGAACTTTCAAATATTAGTAGATTGAGTGCGAATAGAGATATGTTGTCTAAGCTCGAAAAAGAATATGAGGGGTATAATGTGTCGGTAAAAAAATTAATGACACATATATCAAAAGGTTTTTTTGATGTTAAGAAGGAAGATTCAATTATTTTAGGTGAGCTTATAGATACGAAAAAAGGTTTTGAGACTGCAATTGAGATAAGTTTAGCAGGTGCTATATCTAATATTGTTACAAAAGATGAACATATAGCAAAACAAATGATAGAATATTTAAAGAAAAATAAGCTTGGTAGGGCAACTTTTTTACCATTATCTATAATTAAAGGTAAAAAAATAATAGTTGATAGTAACATAAAGCAATCTAAAGGTTATCTTGGAGTTGCAGCAGAACTTGTGAAGTTTGATGCTAAATATGAGCGTATTATAAATCATATACTTGGGAGAACGCTTATTTGTGAGAATATAGATTGTGCATTAGATATTGCTAAAAAAAGTAATTATAGATATAAGATTGTTACTCTTTTTGGAGAAATTATAAATTCTGGTGGTGCATTAACAGGTGGTAGTAGTTATCAAAAGAATATGGGTATTATATCTAGGAAAAAAGAGAGTGAGAGTCTTTTAGAAGAATTAAGTATAGCTAAAGAAAATTTAAATAACTTGAATTCTAAACAAGAAATCGAAACATCTACTTTTGAATTGAGTTTAAAAGATTTAAAAATATTAGAGAATGATATTCATAAAAAAGAACTTGATATTATAAATATAAAGAGTGAAGTAAAACGTCTTTTAGATGAGATGTTTAATTTGAAAACAGGAATTAAAAATATAACTAGTGAAGTTGAGTCTATAAAAAGCAAGTGTGTAAATATAACAACTGAATTAGAGGAACTTACAGGAGAATATTCTAAAGTTAAAGATGTTGGGTCAAATAATAAGGTTATAATAGATAAACTTTTAATTGAAGTTGAAGAACTTATTGCTAAAAAAGAGGATAAAGAGAAAGAAACTACTAGTTTAAAAGTTAAATTTGCAAGTGTAAAAGAAAATGCAGATGGAAAAAGTAAAAATATCCTTAGAATGAAAAATGAAGTTATAGATATAGAGATTTTTATAGAGAAAATAAATAAAATTAATGAAGAAACTCAGCTAGATATAAAGAAAAATACTGATAGGGTGATTGCTAAAAAGAGTTTTATAAATTTTGAGGAAGAAAAACTGTTAGGGTTAGAGGAAAAAAGTAAAGAGTTTGAAGCTTATAGAGCTAAAATAAAAGAAAAAATAAATAAGCTTGAAGGTATTATTGAGGAATTAACTCTAATTATTGCTAAAAAAGAAGAAGAACTTCACAGACATAAAATAATTTATACAAAGCATGAGAGTGATAAAAATAATTCATCACAGAAGCTTTTTGATGAGTATGATATAGATTCAAAAGAAGTGTTAGGTGAGTTTAAGGAAATAGAAGATATAGAAAAACATAAAGCTAGTATATATTTATTAAAGTCTAAGATAAATTCTTTAGGAAGTGTAAATGTAAATGCAGTTGAAGAATTTAAAGAACTATTAGAAAAATATAAGTTTTTAACTAGAGAGAGGGATGACCTTGAAAATGCTAGAAAAGAACTTATAGGAATTATTGAAGATATGACATCTAAAATGAAAGTTATTTTTAGACAAAACTTTAATATATTAAATAAAAATTTTGATAGTACATTTAAAGAATTATTTAAAGGGGGTAGTGCTACTCTTATACTAGATGACTTAGATGAGTTAAATAGTGATATAGAGATAAGAGTGCAACCACCAGGAAAAAAAATTCAAAATATTAATCTTATGTCAGGTGGAGAAAAAGTTTTATCTGCAATAGCCCTATTATTTGCTATACTTAGAATGAAGCCAACACCATTTTGTATATTAGATGAAATAGAAGCAGCACTTGATGATGCAAATGTTTCTAGATATGCAGAGTTCTTAAAACAGTTTGCGGATAATATACAATTTATTGTTATTACACATAGAAAAGGTACTATGGAAGTATCTGATATAATGTATGGTGTAACTATGGAAGAGAAAGGTATATCTAAAATAGTTTCAGTAGATTTAAATAAAAAATAATTTAAAGAGAAAAGGAGATAGATATATGTTTGGAGGACTATTTAGTAAATTAAAAGATGGTTTAAGCAAAACAAGAGATAATCTTACTGATAAGATTAATGAAACTCTAAAACTTGCGGTAGCTATTGATGATGATTTATATGATGAGCTTGAAGAGGCTCTTATAACATCAGATGTAGGTATGGAAACAACTGTAGCTATAATTGATAATTTAAAGAAAAAAATTAGAAAAGAAAGAATTAATGATGTAGGAATGGTAAAACCAGCGTTAAAAGAAGTTGTTGAAGAAATGCTTTTAGCAGGTTCACAGGAAAAGCCTTCAACAGATAGTAAAAAAGTTTTACTTATAATTGGTGTAAATGGGGTTGGAAAAACAACTTCAATAGGAAAACTTGCATCAAAGTACAAAGCAGATGGAAAAAAAGTTCTTTTAGCAGCAGCAGATACATTTAGAGCAGCAGCTATTGATCAGTTAAATGTTTGGAGTGAAAGATCAGGTGTTGATATAATTAAACATATGGAAGGTTCAGACCCAGCTGCAGTAGTATTTGATGCGGTAGCAGCTGCTAAAGCTAGGAATGTAGATATTTTAATTTGTGATACAGCAGGTAGACTTCATAATAAGAAAAATCTTATGGATGAACTTGCAAAAATAAATAGAATAATAGATAGAGAACTTGGAGATATAGAGAAAGAAACATTACTTGTTTTAGATGCTACAACAGGACAAAATGCTGTTATTCAAGCTAAACAATTTATGGAATCTTGCCCTATAGATGGAATAATACTCACAAAACTTGATGGGACTGCTAAGGGTGGAGTTGTAATTTCAATTAAAACTACATTAGATATCCCGGTAAGATATATTGGAGTTGGAGAAGGAATAGAAGATTTACAAGAGTTTGATGCTAAAGCTTTTGCGAGTGCATTACTATAAGAAAAATGAAATAAATTTAAAAAATTTTAGAGAAAATAAATTTAATAGTTCTTACAAATGTTATTATTACTTGATTTAGAAGAAAAAAATATCAAATAAGGTGTTAAGTAAAAATACTTGACACTACTTAAAAATTCTGATAATATATCATTTGTAAGTAAGGTGGTTATATGGAAGATAGATTTGAAATATCAATGTTATTAGACTATTATAGTTCCTTACTAACTGAGAAGCAGCTTAACATAATGAATCTTTATTACAATGAAGATTTGTCTTTAGCTGAAATAGCAGATTTAAATAAAACTAGCAGACAGGCAACTTTTGATTTGATAAAGAGATGTTCGAAGCAATTATCAGCTTATGAGGAAAAACTCAAACTATTAGATAAATACAGGCAAAGAGTGATTTTAAAAGAAAAGTTACTTGAAAAACTATCTGATAATAAATCTCTTAGTGAAGAGGAATTAAAAATCATTGATAGTAATATTGATGAGATTATAAACGCATAGGAGGATTCGGCATGGCTTTTGATAATTTAGCATCAAAATTACAAGATGCATTTAAGAAATTAAAGGGAAAAGGCAGACTGACTGAAAAAGATATAAAAGAAGCTATGAGGGAAGTTAAACTTGCTTTATTAGAAGCTGATGTAAACTTTAAGGTCGTGAAAGAGTTTATTAAAGTTGTTAGTGAGAAATGTGTTGGTGAAGATGTTCTTACGAGCTTGACACCAGGACAACAAGTAGTTAAGATAGTTAATGAAGAATTAACAAGTCTTATGGGTGAGTCTGAGAGTAAGCTTAATTATTCATCAAGTGGAATTACAGTATTAATGATGGTTGGACTTCAAGGTGCTGGTAAAACTACAATGACAGGAAAGCTTGCACTACACTTAAGAAAACAAAATAAAAAACCTTTGTTAGTAGCATGTGATATTTATAGACCGGCTGCGATTAAACAATTAGAGGTTGTAGGAAAGCAAATAGATATTCCGGTATTCTCAATGGGAGATAAAGTTGCAGCAGTAGAAATTGCTAAAGCTGGTATTGCTCATGCTAGAGAAAATGGAAATAATATTGTAATAATAGATACTGCAGGTAGACTTCATATAGATGAAGCTTTAATGCAAGAATTGAAAGATGTTAAAGAAATTGCAAATCCAAGCGAAATACTTCTTGTTGTTGACTCAATGACAGGACAGGATGCAGTTAATGTAGCACAAACGTTCAATGATAGTCTTGGTGTAACAGGAGTTATACTAACTAAACTTGATGGTGATACAAGAGGTGGAGCAGCACTTTCAATTAGAAAAGTAACTGATAAGCCAATTAAATTTGTTGGTATGGGTGAAAAGATGAGTGACATCGAAGTATTCCACCCAGACAGAATGGCTTCAAGAATTCTTGGAATGGGAGATGTATTATCTCTTATAGAAAAAGCACAAGAATCAATAGACCAAAAAGACGCTGAAGAGCTTGCAAAAAAGATGACGAATCAAGATTTTAATTTTGATGATTATCTTAAGGCAATGGAACAGATGAAAAAACTTGGTCCAATTACAAAATTAATGGAAATGATGCCTGGAGTTAATGCAAAAGAATTAGATGGACTAGATCTTTCAAATAGTGAGAAAGAAATGGATAAAGTTAAATCTATTATCTATTCAATGTCAGATAAAGAAAGAAAAAATCCAAACCTTTTAAATGGTTCTAATTCAAGAAAGAAAAGAATTGCAAAAGGATCAGGAACAACAATTCAAGATGTTAATAAGCTCATAAAAGGTCATGGAATGATGAAAAAACAGATGAAGCAATTCAAGTCACTTAGTAAAGGGGCTGGAAAGAAAGGTATGTTTGGTAAAATGCCGTTTATGAAGTAATATATAAATACATTATCTTTTAAAGGAGGTGAAATATACAATGGCAGTAAAAATAAGATTAAAAAGAATGGGTGCTCATAAATCACCTTTCTACAGAGTAGTTGTAGCTGATTCAAGAGCTCCTAGAGATGGTAAATTCATCGAAGAGATCGGATACTACAATCCAATCGCTAAACCTGAAGCAGACGTTAAAATTAACGCTGAGAAGGCAGCTAAATGGTTAGGAAATGGTGCTCAACCAACAGATGTTGTTAAGAGACTTTTCGCTAAAGCTGGAATCACTAAGTAATTTTCCAGGAGGTGAACTGCTAAGTTCTTTAGCAGACTATGAATATGGTAGAATTAGTTGAACTAATCACAAAATCATTAGTCGATTTTCCAGATGAAGTTGTAATAACTGAAGATAGAAAAGACGATAAGATTATACTAAAGCTTAAAGTATCAGAGTCTGATACTGGAAGAATCATAGGAAAACAAGGCAAAGTTGCCAAGGCGATAAGAACGGTTTTAAAAGCAGCTTCGCTAAAGGAAAACAAAAGAGTTGAATTGGATATTATATAAAAAAGAGTTAGGGTAACCTAGCTCTTTTTATACATATAAAAGAGGTGGAGGTTAAGATGATAGAATTTTTAAGAATAGGTCAAATAATTAATACTCATGGTGTAATGGGAGAAGTTAAAGTTATGCCTTTAACAGATGACATGAGCAGATTTAAGACATTAAAAGAAGTTTACTTAAACAAAAAAATAGTTAAAATAGAGAATGTTAAATTCTTAAAAGATAAAGTTGTATTAAAAATTGAGGGAATAGACTCAATGAATGAGGCTGAAAAGTATAAGTTTAAAAGACCATACCTTGAAGTTTCAAGAGAAGATGCAGTAGAGCTACCAGAAGATACTTTCTTTGTAACTGATTTATTAGGATGCATAGTAAAAGATACTAATAATTTTGTTTATGGTGAAATAGCAGATATAATTAAAACAGGAAGCAATGATGTTTACTGGGTAAAGGGCGCTAAAGAAATTTTAGTACCTGTAATGAAAGAATTTGTATATGAAATAAATATTGATGATAAATTTGTAGTCATTAGACCTTCAGGGGAATGGCAAGATGAAAATTAATATTTTAACACTTTTTCCAGATATGTTTAATATTTTTTCTCATAGTATTATGGGAAAGGCAAGTGATAAAGGTCTTTTAGATATAAAAGCTATAGATATAAGAGATTATACTTTGAATAAACATAAAAAAGTAGATGATACACCATATGGTGGTGGTGCAGGGATGGTTATGGCACCACAACCGGTTGTAGATACAATAAGAGCTATTAAAGAAGAAAATAAAGGTAAAGTTATATTTTTAGGGCCAAGAGGTGTAACTTTTAATCAAGAGCTTGCAAATGAGCTTGCAAATGAAGATGAATTAGTCTTTGTTTGTGGGCATTATGAGGGGATTGATGAGAGAGCCTATAAATATTTTGATATGGAGATATCACTTGGTGATTTTGTTCTAACTGGTGGTGAAATGGCGGCAATACCTGTCATAGATAGTATATGCAGATTAGTACCAGGAGTTTTAGGGAAAGAAGAGAGTTTTCAGGATGAATCTTTCTATGATGGAACTCTTGAGTATCCACAATATACAAGACCATTTGAATTTGAAGGTGATGCTGTACCTGAAATTTTAATTTCGGGCCATCATGAAAATATAAGAAAATGGAGAAGACAAAAATCTCTATTTATTACAAAAGAGAAAAGGCCAGATTTATTCAAAAAGTTAAGTTTATCAAAAGAAGACAATAAATTGTTAAAGAAATAAACAAAAATTTGTTGATTAGTATATAAACATATGATAGAATAAATTTTGTGCTAGTACGGGCGTTCCTCTGACATATATATATTTTGTTTAAGAGCGTCACATTATAGTTAATCAAGGAGGGAATGCACATGAACGAATTATTAAGATCAATAGAGCAAGAGCAAATCAGAACAGATTTAGCGGAATTCCATGTAGGAGATACTGTTAAGGTATACGTTAAAATCACAGAAGGTGAAAAAGAAAGAGTTCAAATGTTCGAAGGAACAGTTTTAAAAAGACAACACGGTGGAATAAGAGAAACTTTCACAGTTAGAAGAGTAGCTTCTGGTACTGGTGTTGAAAGAACTTTCCCAACTAACTCACCTTCAATCGATAGATTAGAAGTAGTTAGAAGAGGTAGAGTAAGAAGAGCTAGATTATTCTACTTAAGAGATAGAGTAGGAAAAGCTGCTAAAGTTAGAGAATTAAAAGTTAGACGTTAATCTAATTTTTCATAGAGAACAGGGGCTAGTAATAGCCCCGTTTTTTATTATACGGATAAATTTTTTTATAAATATATATAGTACAATTTGAAGGGAGAATTTCAAATGACAATACAATGGTTCCCAGGTCATATGGCCAGAACAAGAAGGAAAATAGAAGAGAGTTTAGCGCTTGTTGATGCTGTTATAGAAATAAGAGATGCTAGAATACCAAGAGCTTCTAAGAATCCAGAGATAGATAGGATTTGTGGAGATAAACCAAGACTTATATTACTTAATAAGAGTGATTTATCAAATCCTAATGTAACAAGAGCTTGGAAAAAAGCTTTAAATAATGAAACAACTATGGTTTTAGAGGTTAATGCTATAAATGGTAAAGGGCTACAAGATATAAAACCAGCACTTGATGAGTTATTAAAAGATAAGCATGATAGATTAAAAAGTAAAGGTCTTGTAAAGTTTACAACTAGAGCTATGGTTGTTGGAATTCCTAACGTTGGAAAATCAACATTTATTAATAAAATGGCAAAAAATAATATTGCAAAGACTGGTGATAGACCAGGACTTACGAAGAATAATCAATGGATAAAAACAAGTTATGATATAGACCTTTTAGATACTCCAGGAGTATTATGGCCTAAATTTGAGGATAAAGCAACAGGTTATAATTTAGCATTCACAGGTGCCATCAAAGATGAAATAATGGACA